>CAVGFV010000191.1:0-12027 GCA_963628765.1 Succinimonas sp. | reverse complement strand
TCAAGAAAAATAGCTGTTCTCACCATAAAACAGCTAAGTGATTCGAAAGATAGGTATTATATCTTTTTTTATCGAAAACTGAATTTTTTACTTAAGACAAATTAAGATTATTTCAGCAAGGGAGAAATTAGACGGCACATTAAAAGAGGCTAGCCCTCTTTTTCAAAATTCTACATTAAGCCAAAATACTTTAAAGCACTTACAGCAAGCTTATTAACTTCTGGGAGTATGCTGGCATTTGCATACCAAGATTCAGCAGGTATTTTGCTAAAAAAGCCGAACTTTAACACCATCTGAAAACACATAGCCAAGGCTAAAACAATAATAAAGCCTCTCGCTGCGCCAAATACCATACCCAGAACTCTGTCAGTACCAGAAAGTCCTGTCTTCTTAAGAATTGTAGTAATAAGGAAGTTAGCTAAGCCTATAAGAATCAAAGTGCCAAAGAAAAGCACGATGAGCGCCAATGCAATTTGTACTCTTGAATCATCAGTGAATGTAAACAATTTTGCTACTGGTTCATAGAAATTACTTGCTACAAAAAAAGCCACTACCCACGCTATTAATGACAAAACTTCCTTTATAAAGCCTCTTAACACACTTGTTAACATACTAATAACGATAATGGCTAGAATAACAACATCAATCCACTGCATAGCAAAAATCCACTAAAAGAGATATTTTCTTAACTTAAAAAACAAGGTAATTAACTTGCATCTGACATGGCTACTCACATAAGTAAGCCGATGAAGTTTCGTCACAGATTTGTAACACATGAAACAGAACAAATTTTTAATGTCGCCATTTTAGTTTATATGTTTTCTATGAGCAATACGAAACACAGAAATCAGTATTAAAGTTTTTAACGACACTTCTTATAAAAACAGTTGTTCTGTAATTTACAATTTTTTTATTAGTTTTAACTAGTTTTTCAAAACAAGCTAGTTAATTACGCAGTTTTAAAAGACGATTGTATCTTTGGGGAATAATCCTTTTTAGAAGATAGTAAAAAGACGTCACACAAAATCTGTGCAACGCCTTTTAGGTTAATAACACGGGGATTAAATGTAATCAGAGAGACACTTCTTTGGAATTAAGATCTCTGCATCTCCTGATTTAACAATATCACTTTCTAGAACTTCCCTAGCGGCAAAAATTCTATACATCCCAATATACTTTGCTAAAGGTTCACCACTATTGCCACCAAACACAGTAATAATATCATTATCATCTTTAAATACCGTAAGAGCAGTATTCTTTGGTAATGAACGTTTTCTAAGTCCAGCTTCACCTAAAAATTTTTTGAAAAAATAATGACCACCATTCTCTTTAACATCTTTTAAAGGATCTCCAAGTATCACAGAGCCTCCTAAAATATAGGCTAAAGCAATATCGGTATTGCAAGCTGCTTGTGGTAACTTCTCACCATTGACATCAGCTGTTACGACACAATCAGGATCTGCACACCATAGTTCATCAGCCATCCAGGAACGAATTCGCAAATTTTCTGAAATTTGATTTACACGTTCTTGATTACGGGCAATATCATCCCCCAACCTCATAATATTGATATAACCTAGAGATGGCCATAGCGGGGCATTACAACCGACAAGACAAGCATCAAAGCCAGCACCTTCTCTAATAGCATACATACCGAGACGATATCTTGAAATGGCAGTAACCCCAGGAGTTTTGCTTTTAAGGTGTTTCACAGCTCCCCAATATGCTGCATCTAACTTAAAATAGGAAATGCCATATTCCTTTCTAAAGATTCTAAAAATCTTCTTTAAATGTTCACGTACTTCATGCAATGTCGTGTCAAGCATATACCAAGGAAGATCGCGCCAACCACCATAAGTACAATCCTCAGCCTTTACAGGTTTTCCACTTTCATCTTGAATAAACCAATCTTTATGTTCCCGAAAGAGTTTTGATTTTTCACTAGCAATAAAAGGAGCCACCCAAATGGCTGGGCGATGGCCACTGGCAAGGATATCTTCGCAGAGCTGCTTTAAACCTTTATTGAAACGGCCACATTCTTCAAGCCAATCCCCCATATAAGGCTGATAGCCATCATCTATTTGGAGGTATTCAAGCTCTGGTAAGTTATCACGCATTACTGCAAGGTTTTGTCGTATTAACTCTTCGGAAATTTTTTCATAATAGGCATACCAAGAACACCAGCCCGTTATTTTCTGTAATGGTGCATGGTGAACTCGAAGATTAATGCGTTCACTATATTCAGTTAAGAGCTCCTCTCTTGAGGAAGCCGATATAATGCATAAATATTCTGATCCATAATCCGTATTTGCCCCAATAGTGATATTTTCGAGATCCCAATAAACCTCAACAGTATCCCCATTTTTACGGAAAAAAATATCTGTTTCATTACAGGTGGTTGTTCCAATTAGATTCCACTCTTTTCCAACTCTGAATGCCAAAAAATTGGAGCCCAGGATGCCATCAAGTCCTGCATACATTTTGTAATCAGAGACTTCATTTATACGCCCAACTTGTCTTGGATGACTGAAGATCCCTGCAGTAAGGGATAACATTTGGTAGCCTTCACAATAAATTTGTGCATCCTTTGGGAGGTTAAAGCTCAAGACACAAAAAGCACCAGGAGTTGTTTCTTCTTGAGTTTTTATATTAAGACAATATTCTGTCGATAATTTATCAGGGTGGATAAATTCATTGCCGTTAAAATCACCATTTTCACAAAATATATCTTTATAATCCAAAGGCATAATAGTCAGTCTCTTTAAATCTTTAATTGGCTACTTAATCTTTAGAAAAAAAAACTTTAAGGCTATCTATGGACTTTTAGGCCTTATAGAAAGTAAGTATTTTTTCTAAATTATTTTTTATATTTATGCATACAGCCAAAAATAAAAAGAGATAAATAATGGAATTTGACAGCTATAACAATTTATTTAAAAGGGCTTGTGGAATTTTCACAAATTTTCATGGAATACCCAATATTCCTGAAATTAAATTTGCGTACCAATATTAATATTTCTTAGTAAGCCTTAAGGTGTCTATAATTGCACATATTTTGTGATCAAGATCATCTATGTTTAACAAGCTATATATGACTTTTATTAAAAAAACCGCGCTTTTGATAACTAGTTTTTTGATAATTTTTTGTTGTTACGGTGTCGGAAAAATTATCTCATCATTATTACCATTTGTGTTCCCAGGTAGTTTGATTGGACTCTTTATATTATTTTTACTGTTAAAGTTCAAAGTCGTAAAAATGGAGTGGGTTATTCCTGGTGGAGCCATCTTATTGTGGATAATGCCACTATTTTTCACTCCTGCAGCGATTGGGATTATAGATTACCTCAATGAACTATGGCAAAGTTTGCCTGTTATTCTCCTCTCAGTATTTTTTGGTATTGCAGCCATAATTTTCGTAACTGGAGGCTGTTTTCAAATGCTTACTGACACTAAAGATAGAAGGCAGCAAAGAAAAAAAGCCTATATTAGGGCCCGCAACATAAAGAAATTAAGACAGGAGTAGAATCAAATGGCTAATTTTATTAATGAGATAGATTTTGACTCACTCTCAAGTTATTGTGCTACTCACCCAGTAGTTCTTTATGCAGCCCCAGCAACAATAATCATTTATTTTCTAGCAAGGTATATTCAAAAAAAATCTGGGCTCGGTTTATTAAACCCAATGCTCGTAGCTGTTATTGTAATAATTCCAATAATGCTTTATTTCAATATGGACTATAAAGATTATGCTAAAGGTACTAGTATGATTAGTTTCATGGCCGATCCTGCAATAGTTGCTCTAGCACTGCCTTTGTATCAAAAATGGGATCTTGTAAAAAGGTATGCCTTTCCAATTGTAATAAGCGCTGCTGCCTCAATAATAATCACATTTGTAACCGCAGCCGTAATTGTGCTTTTGTTCAATCTTGAAATAAGATTTATTCCAACCTTAGCAGCACGCTCAATAACTACACCGCTAGCCATTGATGTTTCGAGTAGACTTGGAGGAATCCCTCCGATGACAGCTTGTATTGTATGTTTTGTGGGGATTGCAGGTGCCGTAATTGGCTTTCCTCTTTTAAAACTTTTTCATATTAGAGATAAAAGAGCTCAAGGAATTGCGATAGGCGCTTGCTCACATGCTGTGGGAACTGCAGAAGCAGCACAACACGGAGTAACCGAGGGTGCCTTTTCATCTTTAGGGTTAGTTCTATGTGGTATCTTGACTACTATAATTGGGAAACCATTGTGGGACTTTATGCTCATGATAATTGAAAGCTTATAGTTTCCTCTTTATCTTGTGTTGTCTTTCTTCACACTCAATATTGTTTTGAGGTAGTTTTTAACAAAATATGCAAAATAAAACACAATTTTTTAATGTTAGGCTATCTTTCTATTGATTTTATATTTTAAAAGTATAAAATTAGCAACGTCAAAACGACATACGTAATGGGGTTTCTGGTTCTCTCGTATCTTCGTTCTATTTACCAGGTCAGGTCCGGAAGGAAGCAGCCAAGATAGGATTGGAGAGTACTGAGATGTAGCTAGGAATCCCTCCATTTTTTTATACGTCATAAAATTTCTTAAAACAAAATTCCACCCTAAAAGACTTACATTTGTTGGCCATTAAAAATAATTATTTTCAAACATCGCCATTATTTTATAAATATTAAGTAAAATGTATATCTCTCTAGAGGAGCTTATATGGAATTCATCGATTTAACAGGTCATAAAACATTTAGAGAACTAATCGTAAGTGGCGATGGCTACGTCGATAAAACTGGAGCTATTGCGGAACTTTATAAAAACCATTCAAAGTTTGAAATGCTTGTACGCCCTCTTGGTTTTGGAAAAACTGTTCTTTTAGACACCATATATTATCTCTTCTCAAAACAGCATCCTGAATTTTTTAAAGATCTTTTAATTACTAAGTCAGATGTTGAGATTCCCAAAGAAACAGTAATCAAAATAGATTTTTCAAAAGCAAGGACTGAAAGCCCTGAAAAATTTAAAGAATTCTTTAGTAACCTTTATAGACAAATAGTTTTTGAATATGGATTATCAGGAAGCATCAACAACGGAGATACCATCTATTGGCAAACGGTATCCCTAATAAAACTACTAGCCAAATCTAGCCCTACTGGTAAATGTATCATTTTGATTGACGATTATGATGCACCAATAATTCATGAGTTTTTTAATAATAATGTGTTAACTAAGGTCTACCATGTCCTGCTCGATTTCTTTCGTGCCCTCGGAAACACAGCAGGACTCATTGACTGGTGCCTTATAACAGGGGAAACAAAATTTTACTTAAATTCTCCTAATTACGAGGGATTAGCTTATATTATGGATCTCACCTTCTGTGAACGCGCCACAGCTATTTGTGGTTTTACAGAAGGCGAAATGAAACACTACTATAACGATTTTATTCAAGATGAAGCAGAAATTGCCGGCATTACAGAAACTCAATTTTTAAGTAATCTCGGAGATTGGTATGGTGGATTTCGCTACACTGGACATAAAATCTTGGTTATGCGCCCAGCAAGCATAAAAAGCTTTCTAAGCCTTACTAATCAAAATATCTACCGTAAATATTACCCTTATGATCATCTTGAAAACTTTCTTCCGAAACTTCTAAAAAAGTATGGTAGGAATTACGAAAATCTTCTAGTCCCTAATTCTTGTGGTTATAGTTTCGCCGAATGGAACCATATAAATAACGTTAAGTTATTCCCGCTTCTAAGCCAGCTCGGAATATTTAGTTTTTCTCACATAGATATCAACGTTGATAAGGCTGATCTCGGATATAAATACTTTAGTCATTTAACCAATGTAGAAATGCAGGATATCTATAAAAATGCAATTGAAGATGCCGAAGAACAGGAACTCCTATGAAAAAAATTGCCGTATTTGATTTAGATGGAACTCTTCTTAAAGGAGACAGCGTTACTCTTTACCTTGATTTTCTAGAAGATAATAAATACATAACTCATGACTATCGCAAGAATGAAGAAGAACATGGGCAGAATTTCTTAAACGGCACTTTGGATATTGGATACTTTTATGAATTTATTCTTGCTCCTTTGGCTGGTAAAACTGTCGAAGAAGTGAATCAATTATTTGAAAGCTACCTTAAAGACTATATAAAGCCAGAAATTTATAAAGAAGCTTTTCTTCTGATACAAAGCCTAAAAGAACAAGGCTATAAAATAGTAATTGCTTCAGCAACCATTGACATCATTGTAAATAGCATCGCATTTAAACTTTTAAATGCGGACTATGTAATAGCTTCCAAAATTGAAGTTAAAGACAATAAAATCACAGGAAAGATCTTAAAGCCTTATAGTCACCAAGAAGGTAAAGCTATTCTTTTAAAGAAAATGGCACAGGAAAATGATTGGGATCTTAATACTAGCTATGGCTGGGGTGATACCGTAAATGATATCCATCTCTTAGAAACAGTAGCCCATCCTCAAGTAGTTAATCCTAAAGGGAGAATGTTTAAAGAAGCACAACTTCGCGGATGGCCTGTAAATAAATTCTATTAGTAGAGTTCTAGAAAACTAATCTTTTAAACGAAAAACACTATGAGTTCTCTGCTGCATCGTGGCGTGAGCTATTAGCTGCCTTTAGTCCTTTTAAGAGCTCTACAGTCACATGAACATAACTTTCTCTAAAAGAAAGCCATTGTTTTCTGCGGCACATGTCGGAGATTTTTCCATTTAACACTAATTTTTCAGCGTTACGTTCAGCGTTTTCTTTATTCTCAGCGATTTTATAATCTTGAATGAAAACAACCATTTGTAGATCCCCTTTTGTATAAACGATGGCATATGTTTTCTTGGAAACATCCTTACACTTATACTCTAGAAAACGTTTGCAAGCATTAAGATCGTCTTAATTATGTGCGAAAGCTCTACAATTTTGTAGAGAAAATTTTAGAACGAACTAGTCTCTTCTGTAAAAATACTAGTAGCCGGCTGGCTTTTTGTTATTAGGCTATACTCGCTATCAATCGTATAGTATTTGTCTTTTTTGTAATCTCTATAAAGGAGAGCTATCTTTGAAGGAAGCTCGTAGTTATCACTACGGAACCAAGCTGAAATATAGAAACGTGGCTTCTTAGTACCCACCTCTTTATATACAAATGCAATTTCATTTTTTTTCGAGTTAAAAAACCTTTCTAAAGTGACGTTTCGAATCACTATAGCTAATGGCTCAATTGGAATTGGTTTTGAATTGTCCCTTATATTTCTTCTAAGGCAAATAAAAAGAATCCACTTTATTAAATAGATACCGGCATTAACTAATAGAAAACCTGTTAGGATCATTGCAAACAGCAAACAGGCATTAGGAACAAAGCGAAAGTAAAAAGCAATTACAGAAAATAATCCCAGAGGCAAAGATAACACTAAGGAGATCCAAAACTTTAAAGATGGCCCTTGTTTCCACGCCGTATCTAAAACTGAATCGTCAAATTTAATACCGCTTTCCGCTAAATTATCAATCGTATATACGTGAGGAGGCAGATCTATATTGTTTTTATCAGACATGCTGACCTCTTTGGTAATCTAGATATTAAAAATTCAAAAATTTAGTGAAACCTATACTGAATAAACATATACGCTACAAGTAATAAGCCTATTCAAAATCACTACTCGCAGATCTATGTATTCTCTACTTCAATGTAATCACTGACATAATCCCACGTCTTATGTCGCACTATTTATTATTATATTTAAGTACACCTACCGTATATGGAACCGTAAACAAGATCTTTGATAAAACTTTTAAAATAAAGTTTTTAAATACCCGTAAACGGCTCCTTTATAAGAACAATTTTTTAGAATACTATCTAGCAAATGCTTTTAGGCATTTTCTATTTCTTCTAAATCAAGGCTCTTTTTCTTTTTGGTAGTGCTTGTCTTTTTAGTTGTCTTAGCTTTTTTAGTGGTAGCTGTCTTTTTAGCTGGTTTCTTATTATCAGACTCAATAGACCAAGCACCATCCTTCCACCAAGCAACAAATCCTGTTGGTTTACCTTCTGGAGTTTCTCCGTGTACATATTGCATCTTCATCTTTCTTGAAAAACGCACAACGGTTGGGTTACCAAGAGAATCTTCTTCAGGAGCATCAGCAAGATACTGAAGTTTTTCAGGAAGTCTATCCTTAAAGCGCTTCAACTCTGAAACGGTTGGTGCTCTTGTTTCGCGTACCTTAGGGAAAGCATTAGATGCTAAAAATACCCCTGCAGCACCATCTCTTAAAACAAAGTGCGATTTACCATCAGAGCAAACAAGTTCTGGAAGATCTACAGGACGTTCTCTAGGTGGTGCAATTTCACCACTCTTCAAAATCTTTCTAGTATTTGCACATTCTGCATTAGTACACAACATGTAATTACCAAAACGTCCACTCTTAAGCTCCATCTTTGAACCGCAGCGTTCGCAAAGTACCTCAGGTCCTTCACTACCCTTGAGCTTAAAGTTACCTTCTTCAAGAATAACTCCAGCACAATTTGGGTTTTGAGAGCAAATATGAATCTTATGTTTATCATCGATAATATAAGCATCCATAATTGCGCCACAAATAGGACAACGCTTTTTAGTTCTTAAGAAGCGACTTTCAGCTTCTTCATCTGAAAACATTGGTAATTCGTCTTCAGGAACTAAATTCAAGGTCTTAGAACAAGACTTGGTTTCATCAGACTTCTTACGGGTCTTACCAGCATAATTGGAGCAAGACAAGAAAACACCTGTAGAGGCATTTTTAATAAGCATTGGCTGACCACAATCAGGGCATTTAACAGGAGTTGCAACAGAAATGTTGTTTTCCATGCCCCCTTCTTCTGCTGGCTTTCTCGCTTGTTCAAGTTCACGATGGAAATCAGCATAGAAGTCATCAAGACAGGTAAGCCAATTCAAACGGCTTTCCGCAATCTCATCAAGTTTATGTTCCATACCAGAGGTAAAGTCATAATCGATAAGATCACCGAAGCTATTTACAAGACGATAGGTAACAATTTCACCCATCTTTTCAGCAAAGAAGCGTCTCTGCTCTAGCTTCACGTAGCCACGGTCTTGAATTGTTGAAATAATGGTAGCGTAAGTTGATGGACGTCCGATACCACGTTTTTCCAACTCTTTAACCAAAGTAGCTTCAGTGTAACGTGGCTCAGGTCTTGTAAAGTGCTGTGATGGTTCTAATTTATCAAGAGTTAAAAGATCACCTTTCTTTAGATTAGGAATCACTACATCTTTGTTAACGCCAGTAATTCTAGTCCAACCGTCAAACTTCACCACTTTGCCTTTCAAAGAAAGAACATAAGCACCAGCACCAATCTGAACTTCAGTGGAAGTCATAATAGCGTCTGGCATCTGGCTTGCGATAGCACGATCTCTTATTAAGTTATATAACTTCAAAGCATCTACATCTACACCAGAAACACCAGCCCTTTTGACATCAGTTGGTCTAATAGCTTCATGCGCGTCTTGAGCTTTATCACTTGTGGTATATACACGTGGCTTTTCAGGAGTGTAATTTTTACCATATTCAGTATCAATATAGTCATGAATAGCCTTTAATGCATCATCTGATAATCTCACAGAATCGGTACGCATATAGGTAATAAGACCTGCTTCGTAAAGGCTCTGCGCTAAAGTCATAGTCTTTTTAACACTGAAACCTAAACGAGATGAAGCAGTTTGTTGCAGGCTAGCAGTGGTAAATGGTGCTGGTGCTGCTAAATTAGCGTTTTTTGAAATTACATCAGTTACAGAATAGCTCAGTGATTCAAGTGCTTTTAAATGCTTATCAGTTTCTGCCTTACTTACAGGACGGAATTCTTTATTCTGATACAGCTTAACTTCACAGGTAATGCTATCTTTTTCATGATTAAGAATACCATTAACCTTCCAGTACTCTTCTGGAACGAATGATTTAATCTTTCGCTCTTTTTCAACAACCAAGCGTACTGCTACAGATTGAACTCTTCCGGCTGATAAGCCACGACCTACCTTTTCCCAAAGAAGAGGTGAAACCATGAAACCTACAACTCTATCTAAAAAACGTCTAGTCTGTTGAGCATTTACCATTGCCATGTCAATATGGCCTGGATGCTTAAAAGACTCAAGAATAGCTTTCTTGGTAATTTCATTAAAAACTACACGGCGTACTTTTTCTTCAGGTAATTCAAGAACTTCTCTTAAATGCCACGCAATTGCCTCTCCCTCGCGGTCAAGATCGGTTGCGAGGTAAACATAATCAGCTTTTTCTGCAGCCTTTTTTAGTTCCTTAACAACATTTTCCTTACCAGGGAGGATCTCGTACTGAGGCTTCCAACCATGTTCAGGGTCGATTCCCATTCTTCTAAAAAGTTTTTCATCTTTAGTAAGCTTAACAGCACTTTTACTGCGGGTGGTTTTAGTAGCGCCTACTTCAGTTTTACCAGTAGGAAGATCTCTTACATGCCCAATACTGGATTTCACAACGTATTCATCGCCAAGTATGGCATTGATTGTATGAACCTTACCTGGAGACTCTACAATAACTAATGATTTACCCATCTTATCCCTCAATTACCCAGTATTTCTTATGGTAGGATATTTTTTAATTTCTTAACAAAAAAAGCCGCAACATTACGCAATAAAGCATTGCCTTGAACAATATCACGGAGTGAACGACGTTTCTTCTCTTTGTATGCAATCAAAAGAACGGAATCAACTTCCTCTGCTTTTTCTTGAATATATTGATCTGAAGTTTTTAATTCATCAACCAAGCCTAAATTAATAGCCTCAGATGCTAACCAATGCTCTCCATTGGCAACTTTTTCAATATCAATATTTGGACGATACTTTTTAACATGGTTTTTAAAAGCATCGTGAATACGTGCTAATTCTTCCTTTACGTGTTGGCGAGCTTCTTCAGTGTTTTCACCAAAAGTAGTCATTGTACGTTTAAATTCGCCTGCCGTTACTTGTTCATAATCAATATCGTATTTATGAAGCAAACGATTAAAGTTAGGGAATTCTGTAACTACGCCAATTGAACCTACGTATGCAAATGGAGCTGCAATAATTTTATCGGCGACACAGCCCATCAAATAGCCACCAGATGCCGCAACTTCATCAACAGCAACAGTAAGTTTAATATTCTTAGCTTTTAAACGTTCAAGTTCAGCTGCACACAAACCGTAACCATTTACAGTGCCACCAGGTGAGGTAAGACGAATTAAAACTTCATCAGTACTTTCGGCAACCCCTAATACAAGGGTGATAGCTCTTCTTAATTGTGCAACTTCAGCAGCATCAACAGATCCGTTAAAATCAACAACGAAAAGACACTTCTTTTCAAACGACATTACTTCATGCAATTTATCATTTGGTTTTGCTTTAACAGGTTGCTCTTCTTTATTCTCAGTATTCTCAGCATTTTCATTTGATTGAGATTCTTCTTGAGTTTGGCTAGTCTTTTCGTCAACTTCATCTTGACTATTTTCATCTTCAAGTTTTAATTCTTTTAGCGCTTTTTCGTATTTTTCTTGAGCAGCCTTTTTCTTTTCCAAAGCTTCCTTTTTCTTCATTTTTTCATTTAGCTTTTGGAAGGCTTTATTTTCTTCATCGTCCCCAGCAATAAGAACAGATGAAAGCATTTCTTTTTCTGCTTTTTGCTTCTCAGTTATATTTTCAATAGTTAGATTGAAATCATCTTCATTTCGATTGTTAACGCTTTCTACGATTATCTTAACAGAGCGCAAAATTACGATGATAAGAATAAGAAGAGCGCCAAAAATTACCACTGTTTTGGCTAAAAAAAGAACAAATTCCAACAAAAAATCCATAAAAGAAAAAGATTCCTCAAACAATCCTGCATTTACGCGTGATAAATTACATATTGCAGTATAAAAAAGTCAAGCATTTATTAATGCATACCCCCATTAAATTGTAAAAAATACCTAAAAAATCCAAATACCGTAATTCTGTCATTTTAAACATACACAGAAAAAAAGTTTAAGGAAGTTGTAGA
>CAVGFV010000190.1:0-2536 GCA_963628765.1 Succinimonas sp. | reverse complement strand
TACGCCGATGGTAGTGTAGCATTCGCTATGTGAGAGTAGGTCATTACCAGGCTTAATTACAAAGGAGCGGTAGTTCAGTTGGTTAGAATGCCTGCCTGTCACGCAGGAGGTCACGGGTTCGACTCCCGTCCGTTCCGCCACTCTTAAAGAAGAAGGGAAAGCTTAATGCTTTCCCTTCTTTCGTTTAGGAGTCTATATTTTCTAATAATCAGATGTTTTATTAACTATAAATTTCTCTGATTTGTATTATTTTTAACAAACAAATGATGTAGAGTAATCGAACATTAGCATGAGTTAGTTTAAACTGATATTTTTAAACCATAAGATATACTTATAAGGTTTAGGATAAATTCTGATTAGTTTATTGTACTTTTCTACTTTATATGATTAACTGCATACTTGTTTAAATAGCATTTGAATTGAAGCAGACATATATAATCCTTTATATGCAGATATGGCTTTGTATTTGTAATAGGTGTCTGGACGGAAGCGTGAACGCCGATATTTTTGTAAAGATTTATCACAAAGGAGAAGGTTCTAATGCAGACATTATCGTTAACCCAACAAAACCAGCACTTGAAAGGTGTATCTAGAACTTTTGCTCTCACAATACCTCTTCTTCCTACTGATTTAAGAGATTGGGTTGGTAATGCATACCTCCTTTGTAGAATTGCAGACACAATTGAAGATGATCCTAAGATGTCTGTTGAACAAAAAGTAACCCATCTCTCCCGTTTTATTGAAATGCTATCCAGCCCTATTTCCTTAGATGAATGGACTAAAGAAATATGTAAGCTTACTGATGAATCAGCAAGAATCCCTGAAAAAATTTTAATGCATGACATTCCATTAGTTGTTGGCAGATATTATTCTTACCCATCTAGTATTCAACAGATACTACGTCACGGAGTTACTATAATGTGCCGTGGAATGAGTCAAATTGATAGATGGAAAAAAATTAACACTTTAGAAGAAGTTGATGATTACTGCTATAGTGTTGCTGGTGTTGTTGGTGAAATACTACTTTATCTATTCGCTGAACATTCAGAAAGGATAAATAAAGAACTTCCAGAAATGAAGGCACTAGCTGTTTCCTTTGGTGAAGCCTTACAGCTTACTAATATTTTAAAAGATGTATGGGATGATTCTAAACGTGGAGTAAAGTGGCTTCCAATACCAGAAGAAAATGAAGATACCAAGAAATTAGAAACTAGGAAATACGTTTCAATCGCTTACGGACACGCTTTACAGGCTCTCGAGTTTATAAAACTTATCCCGAGAACAGAGGCAGGAATTAGAAACTTTTGTTTAGTTGCTGCAGAAATGTGTGTTCTTACATTAAAAAATATTTATAAAAAACCTTTATTTAAGGAACCTTCTGAGATAAAAATCAGTCATAGTGATGTAAGAATGATATTAATAATTACTAGGCTGTTTTCCAGAAGTAATTTAATGTTGGACTTTATATTTAAGAAACTTGGCGGTACCGATATGCACCCAAGTTTTAGATCGCCTGAAGATCTTATGAAAAGAGTAAGCTTTTGGGATACGACAAAGAAGTCTGAAGATCAATATAAGTAATTTTATTAACAGGAGTTATAAAAATGCAGTTAAAAAAACTTTATGTTAGCCTCGCTTTTGCCACCAGCTTAATTTTTTCATCATCTGTTTTTGCGGCACCAGAAGCAGAAAAAAAAGTTCCAGAATATAAAACAGCTGTTGAACTATCCACAGCTGCTGCAAAAGTTAACCAAGAATTTAAAGAAGGCGAAAATTATAAGATTATAGAAGGTGCTCAATTAACACCTAATAAGGAAGTACGTGAATATTTCTCTTACTTCTGTGGCCATTGCCATGCATTTTTACCTGTTATAACTATGGTTAGAGATGCTCTTCCTGATGATACAGAATTTGTTTCTAACCCTGTGCATTATTTAGGTGGTCCAATGGGCCCAGAACTTCAAAAAGCTTATGCTGCAGCTTTAACTTTAAATATTGCTGATCAATTGACTGCAAGATTAGATGACGACATCTTTAATAAAAATAAAATTCCACAGACTCATGATGATGTTGTAAAAATTGTTGAAGAGTTAGGCGTACCTGCACATACTTTTGAAGCTCAATATAAATCATTCCCTGTTGCAAGTATGGCAGCTCAGTATTTACAAGAAACCGAAGATTCTAAAATAACCGGTGTTCCATCTGTAACAGTAAATGGTAAATATTTAATACTTCCAAAGGGTATTAAAGATAATGCTGTATATTTATCGCTTGTGAATTATTTACTTAATCTTGATAAAGATTCATACAAGGATGGAAAATTAGTTACTGAAAGTGCTGATAAGTAATTATTTGTAACTATTAAGATATTGAGAGAAGACTTAGTACCTCTTTTATAACCCTAATTTTGCTACTTTTTATGTTACTAGCCAGGATTAGGGATTTTTAAAGAAGGCAGAATTAAAAACTCTGCCTTAATTTGAGAGAGAACTAGGATCTGTGTAAACCCAAAAGTCTGTTATTATTAACAAACTTT
>CAVGFV010000189.1:0-7643 GCA_963628765.1 Succinimonas sp. | reverse complement strand
TCCTCCTCGGTATTATGTTGATTGTGGTGATTTTCATTATACCTAAGAGATGAGCCTTTGGCTCTTTTAATTTTCTCAATTTACACCATTATACAGACGTAACCGATATATTAAATTTAATACGTGTAAATTTACGCATAAGTCATTAAAAATCATTATATATATTTCTGACATTCTAGTAAAATATTGTTAAATTTGAGTGTCTTATCATCACTATTCTTTTTGATAGCGGTATCATTTATTCTTGCTAGATGAGAAGTTAGTTGTTACAAGGGGGTTACTATGTTGAATGAAAAGCAGATGCAAGAATATTATGCAGATATAGCTCCGCATCTGACAAATTACTTGATTGCAAATGGTAGTAGCTATGAGCAAGCATGTGATATTGTACAAGATTCATTTATAAAGCTTTGGCAACATAGAAACGAAATTAACGACGACGATAGTATACAAGGTCTTGTTTTCCGCATAGCAAAGAATCAAAAAATAGATAATTATCGTAAATATAAGAAAGAAGTTTTAGTAGATCAATTTGATGATAGCGTAGTTCCAACTACAGAAGATGATAATTCAACTGAAAGTGATAATTCGTATCTAAAAAGCTGTATTGAAAAAGCGATGAATTCTCTACCTGATGATTTACGTAAATGTTATACGATGTATAACATTGGCGAGCTATCTATAAAAGAAATTGCTAATATTTTAGGCATAACAGAATCTTTGGTTAAGGTTAGAATTCATAGAGCAAAGCAAAAGCTAGCTGAAAAGCTTAAATACCTTAAGGATAGCGGAGATATTTAATATTTTTTAAGAGACATTATGCCAAAATCCGAAGCCGTAATTTATTCAGAAAGACATTGGTTTTCAGGAACTGTTATCTTTTTTATTTTTGTTACCGTCTTTTTTGTTCTTATAACTGTATGGGGTGTATGTGGTCGCGTAACAGAAAGGGTGGATGGTAAAGGTGTCACTCTTCTTTCAAGAGGTGTTTCCAATATTGTTGCTAGTGCTGATGGCATTATAACTAGTATAAATATTGCACCAGGTTCAGACATTAAAGCTCATCAAGTAATTGGCCAAATTTATAATCCAGAAGCATATTCCAAAGGAATTAGTGATGAAAACGACTCTAATTCTATGTCGTTTTATGATAAATATTGGATTCGTGCGCCTTTCGATGGGCATGTAATTGAAATTTTTAATACAGTAGGCTCTTATGTTCATTCAGGAGAGAAGATTGCACTAACTGCTTCTTCCCCGAATGATGGAATATATGTGCTTGCATTAATTAAATCTTCTGATGCAAGAAAAATTCAAAACGGTATGCGTGCTTACTTTTCTCCTTTAGATGCTCCTCCGAGTATTTATGGCTACGTTAAAGCAGTGGTACGAGAGGTAAGTGGTTCCCCTATTAATACCGAAGTAGTTACAAACGAAATATTTAACAAATCGCTTAGTGAAGAACTAACTGAAGGAAAATCTGTTGTAAGAATTGTGTTGGAATTGATTCCAGATATAGATTCCCCTAGTGGCTATAAATGGACAGGTGGAGAAATTTATAAAGAACCGATAGTAAATGGAACAGTGGGAAATGTGATTATTAATGTTGATTATCGTACTCCTGCATCATACGTCTTTACTGCCACTGAGCAATTTTTTGATAAATTTAAATGAGAGTTCATATGAATAGAGGCTATCATTATCGAACTCCTGTCTTTTTGCAAATGGAAAGTGCCGAATGTGGTGTTGTTTCCTTAGCAATGATTTTGGCGTATTACGGAATAAATGTAAACCTCGAAAAATTACGAGAACAGTGTAATGTAGGTAGAAACGGCACCAAAGCATCCCGCCTCTTAGAAATAGCACGTAGTTATAATGTTGATGCCTCAGGATATAAAGCAACAATTGAAGATTTAAAAAATCTTACGGGGCCAACAATCCTTTTTTGGGAAGGAGTGCATTTTTTAGTATTAACAGGCATAAACAAAGCTGGTAATAAGTTTTATTTAAACGATCCTGCCTCTGGTTCCATATGCGTTTCCAAACAGGAAATGGAAAGATCATTTTCTGGAATTGTTCTTGTTTTTTCTACCAAAAATAAACGAAGATTTAACCTCTTTAGAAGAAACGGCAACTTACAAAATAACTATTTAAAAAATAATTTATCCAAACACGATAACGTGCTTATCGCCTGGAATATTTTTCTTCTTGTTTGCACGGCAATACTATTCCCATTGTTAGTCATAGTTTGGTCGAACTACATGGTAGATCGCCTTAGAGATTGGGTTTTAGGGACAGAATATTTTTTCCTTATAGCTGTAGTACTTGATTTGCTGCTATTTGGAATTTTTATAAAACTAAATTTAAAGGTTATAGAAAAAACAGCACTAAATGAAAGTGTTGTGTCATTTAGGCGTTTATTGAATTTACCTTACAATTTTTTTAAAAATCGTTATTCAGGAACCATACAGCGCAATATTTCAAGTGCGCCAAAACTAGCCAAATATTCTTTGGATGTTTTTGTAAGGAATATTTTTTCTTGTATGGCTTTTATTATCGTTGTAATCGTGATGTGTGCCATTAAACCATTATTGGCATTGCTTTCGCTTTCTTTTTTATTCATAACTGCCATCGTTATTTGGTTTATTCTTCAAAGAAGGCAGGTGGATAAATATAGCTTAAATGCAAGAAAAAACTATATTCGAAATTCTATTTCTTTGGGATTATCTTCGTTTGAAGATATGAAGGTGTTAGGACGTGATGATGTACTTTTCGATTCCTGGACAGCAAGCATTTCAAAATATGTGCATTATTCAGAGAGTCTAAATTGGCATAGCATTGTGATGGATATAGTACCTAATGTAATTACCATTTTAGGTTATATAACCATTTTTTCTGTGGGTGTTTCCATGATTATGAAGAGCTCTTTATCTATAGGAGAGCTTGCGGCCATAATGCTAATAAATTGGAGTGTGTTACATCATGCTATGAATCTTATAAAAAACCATGATGTAAATATCGATAAAAAAATTTTAGGGATCAACGATATTACAGATCATAAAGTTGATTCTTGTTTACTGAGAGAACATGTTCCAAACCCTACTAATAATATTTGTAACGATAGTGAAATTCCTTTATTAGAAATGCGTAATCTTAGCTTTTCTTATGACTCTGATTTAGGTGAAGTTGTAAAAGATTTTTCACTAGCACTGAAACCTGGTAAGGTTGTGGCAATCGTTGGTAAAAGTGGCTCGGGGAAAAGCACTATTCTTAAGATGCTCGCAGGCCTATTAAAAGCAGAGCATGGAGAAATTTTACTAAACGGTTACGATATAACAAAAATTGCACCAAAAGATTACTATAAATATGTAGGTTATGTTTCTCAAACTTCTTTATTGTTCACTGGAACAATTGAAGAAAATGTTTCAATGTTTTCGCCATTAGTAAATGTTTTTGAATTTCGTAATGCATTAAAAGATACTTTGCTGGAATCCGAATTGGTAGGAATGGGGTTAGGTAGCTCTTCAAAACTATCAGATAATGGCAAAATTTTATCAGGTGGCCAAAAACAAAGACTTGCTTTGGCACGTGTTCTATATAGATGTCCAAAAATTATAATTTTGGATGAAGCTACAAGTGCTTTGGATTCCTTACTTGAAAAAAAGATTTTAGCAAGAATAAAAAGGCGTGGAGTTTCTATTTTAATGACTGCCCATCGCATTGATACAATTAAAGATGCTGATGAAATATTGGTGTTAGACCAAGGGCATATTTGTGAAAAAGGAAGTTATAAGGAGCTTCTACAGAAAAACGGCCTCTTCTCTAAATTGGCAAAACCGGGAGAAAAGAATTAATGGCTAATAAGTATGAAACTATAAAATCCGGACAAATTTTGCCAAATAACATCTTGGCTAATGGTGGTGTCATCGAGTCAGGAGCAGTTGATTGTTTCGTGATTCTTCCAAATAGCTCTAGGTTATATATAGGGAACTTTGGTGTTGGTGATACTGTATCATCGTTTTCTGTTATGTCTGAGCAGGAATTATCGATTTATACCTTATTTTTTGAAGCTACAGAAACTACAAAGATTAGAGTTTTATTGGCTTCAAAGGAAGATGTGAGTACTGCTTTCCAAATATCTTTAAGAAAAGTATTTTTCCTTGAATATCCTGAAGTTGGTCATGACTTAAGCATTTCTAGAATATTTAGCAGTATTGAAGAAATTGTTAAAAACAGAATTAGCTATGCCGAAAACATAAATAGCAGAAACGATACTTTTATAACCAAAGAGATTAAGCAGGATATATCTAGAGTTATAAAAGATAATAGTAAAACCATTGATAACAGCGCTGAAGTTGCATCTGATACAAGCAACACCTTGATATCATTGATACATGGCATTTTAAAAAAACAAGGCTATGAGGTACACCAAGGTTGGGATGTATTTACCAATAGGCGTTTATCCTTAGAAGAACAATTAAAATTCTTTGCTGAAACTAATGGCTTTAGAGTAAGAAGTGTAGATCTAAGTAAAGGGCGAGAACTTTATCCAAGGGTACTTTTAGCCTTTTTTGTTGATGAAAAAGAAAGCTTGTCACCAACATTACTTTATATTTCAGATTTTGAGCTTTATTGCTATAAAGCTGGCGAAATTGGTAAAAAAAATTACCTAAAATTTAATGAGCCACTTCCTTTTAAAAATTTGGCCTATGAATTTATATTTCCCGAAAAAGAATCAATTAATAATGTAGGATTTTTCTTAGAATTAACCACAAAAGTATTAATTCCTTTGTTTATGATTTCAATGTCAGCATGCCTGTCAGTTGTTATCCCTTTTAGTGTTTGGTACATTTTAAAGAGTGTTATTCCTTTTGGAAGTACTCCTTTATTGGTAAGCTCTCTTGTGTTCTTAATCCTTGTGTCAATTGGTAGACTTGGGTTGGACATCGCGGGATCCGAAATTTTGAATAAAAAATTAAGTAAAGAACTACTCAATAAAGAAAAAAAGTTTTTAGATTCCTTCTTTAAAAAATCAGAAACTTCAATAAAAAATATCGATAGCTATGCAACATCAAGGTTTCTGTTAACTTACATGAAACTTAAAGATAGCTTGGTATTTTTTTACAACAAGTGCGCAAGCGGTTTTTGGGTTATTTTAGTTAATCTATTTTTGATTTTATTTTTAGATAGCTCGCTTCTATTGGAAACTTTATCGATTTCAGTTATTTCATTTTTAATTTTTATGCTAGCAGAAATATTTAGTATAAAGATTTTTAGCAGAATAAAACGTTACCGCAAAAACAATGATCTGATCCTAGAAGAAACTGTTAAAGGAATTTCTGAAGTAAGAACATCTAATTCTGAAGAAAAATTTATCTATCGCTTTATTGAAAATTATATAAAAAAGGATTTTAACGAAAAAAAGATTCAAGTAGTTTCATCCGCTTTAAAGCATTTCCTTTGGCTAATACCAGTAACGTCTGTTCTGTTGATGTTTTACTTGGAAATGAATAAATTTGAGACCCTAGAATTAGCCACCACAGCAGGTCTTTTGATTGCCTTTTTCTTAATGCAAGATGGTGTTCTCAAACTTAGTCAAGGTAGTGCTTCATTTGTTTCATTACTATTAGAATTGCCAAAAATTTTTGCATTCCAAAACGAATCTGAAGTTCAAGAATCATCATTAAGATACCTCAATTTAATTGATGGCCATATTGATATTAACGGGCTTTTATTCAAATATGACAACGCTTTAGAACCTGTTTTGCATGATATTAAATTGAATATTCTGCCTGGTGAATTTATTGCTTTCGTTGGCCCATCTGGCTCAGGGAAAAGTACCTTATTTAGATTATTAACAGGAATGTTAAAACCACAAAAAGGACAAATACTTTATAGTGGTTATGATTTAAATAAAATAGATTTAAGATTCTTTAGAAAGCAAATTGGGGCAGTAAGACAGGCTAGTAAAATTTTTACTGGAACTATCAAAGATAATATTGCTATAGGTACTAAATTGGATGATGCATCTATTTGGCAACTATTAGAAGAATATGACCTCGCCGATGAAGTAAAAAAAATGCCGATGGGAATTAATACCATAATAGGCCCTGATAGAATCACTGGTGGTCTTATGCAAAAAATTTTGATAGCTAGAGCGATGGCTGGTAAACCAAGTATTTTGTTTTTAGATGAAGCTACTTCTGCATTAGATAATATTGCACAAGCAAACATACAACATAGTATTTCTAACCTTAAAATTACAAGGTTGGTTATTGCTCATAGATTTAGTACTATTAAAGATGCAGATCGTATCTACGTTCTTGAGAACGGTACAATAAAAGATGTAGGAACTTTCCATGAATTATATTTAAGAAACGACTTTTTCAGGGAAAGTGTAGAACAACAAATGTCTAAAGGTGAAAAATGATAAAGAATATTATTATTTTTAGTTTAACTTTAGTAATCATTATTGTTTGTTTTACTGATGACTTGCAAGAGTGGTTTGATGGATTTATGGATCAAGACTATAGAGAAGATCTCCATATAGATAGAATAAATAGTGTAAATTCATCATCTAAGCTCAATATATCAATGATTTTTGATGCAAAAGATTTTGCGCAATCAGAATATGCGGAAGGTGTTTTAAAAGCAGTTGCGTTAATAAATAAAAATGGTGGTATAAAAGGGCGCCTTTTAAATCTATCTGTAGACGATACAGCATCTGATAAAAGAAAATATTTAGCTTTACTCGAAAAATATTGCAGACCTACAGATGTGGCAATTTGTATCGGCCCATTTGATGCTAATTATGTTGTTTCAGGTAGAGCTTTAACCCACGAAGCAGCAGTGCCTTATTTATCAGTAGTGCCAGTAATGAATGAAAAGCTCCCCGTATTAGCTGATGAAAATTTTGTATCTTATTCACCTAATATAAATGACTTGGCGAAACCTCTTCTTAAATCGATGATAGATGATGATGTGAATAATATTATCATCCTATCTCCAGAGGGGGATTCGTACGGTAGTATGTTTAGTACTGTTATAGAAAGAAAGTTAAGCTTGCAACCTAATGCTAAAGGTATTTTTCACATAAGTTATCAACAACCTTTTTCTAAAGAGCAATTTTCAAGAATTCTCGATTTTTATATCAAAGATAAAAATATTAACAATGTGTTTTTTTCAGGAAACAGCAAAGAGTTAGAAAGTTTTGTTGAAATTTTGAAAGGGTATGATAGTGAAGTTACCATTTATGGCACCCAATTATTACAAGATGATGCTACTGTAAAAAACGCTTCAAACTTTAATTGGCGATTACCTGTTTTTGACTTTTTAAAGGCTAATAGTAAAGTAGCAGATAATTTACAAAAATTAGATAATACAACTTCATATCGAAGTGTCATTGGTGCATCAATGATTTTTACTTTTTCTGATATTTTAGAAAAACAAAAAAAATACGATCCTAATAGTATTGTGAATACTATGAAAAAAGAAATCGCAGAAAGATTCTTGGATGAAAATCTAAATCAGAAGATTTTGGAATTAAATGCTGAAAAGTAAAGCTACTCTTTCTTGAACTGTAGTTATATGTGAACTTCCTAGAAAAAATCCCCTAAAGCCGTATCTGGGTAAAGTCTGTTTCT
>CAVGFV010000188.1:0-16264 GCA_963628765.1 Succinimonas sp. | reverse complement strand
AAGACCTGACAAAGGTTTGACAGGTCTTTTCTATAGGTTAAACTTCAAAACACAGGTTTAATTTTTTTCTGATATTATTTTCGCGTTGCCCCGGAGGGGTTCCAGAGTGGTCAAATGGAGCAGACTGTAAATCTGCCGGCTATGCCTCCGAAGGTTCGAAACCTTCCCCCTCCACCAACGAAAAGGCTACGGAGGTAATAACGTTCTGTAATGAGCAAGGTATCAGTTGCCACATCAAGAACGGAACAATAACAGAATAAGTGATATACGAAAGATCCCGCTATGCGTCAGTAGGTGTATCTCTCGTAAAACACAGAAAAGGAGATGAATGGTTTGGGGCAGATTATCAAAGCATTCTCTGATGGGTCCTTCTTGGAATATGACCGAGGAGGGTTTGACGATTGGTGCGTCTATCTTACCAATACCTCTGGTAGTCGCAGACCGCCACGTGATACAGACTATTTTGCGCAGTTAAAAGACCTTGCGGAGCAATATGGTACGGAAAAAGTGTATGGCGATTATGTCAAGGTGTACGATTTGACTGGAAAGCAGGTAAATAGGGGCAGTCTGGAAAGTATTACTCTCTTATCCAAGGAGTACGGAGCAAGTGCTATTCAAGTGGATACCATTTTCTCAATTTTATATATGGCGATGATAGCTGAAGAGCGAAAGGCCAGAACACGCCTTGGGAAAAGAATAAAGAGACTTGGAATCCATAAGTTGTTGATTGAGAACACGCCGGTTCGTGAAGCAGCAAACTTTATGCGAGGCATGGGCTGGCGAGACATTGCTCGTCTTTGTGAAGAACGAGGGTTTTAAGGAGGAACATATGCCAAGGTATGAAATAACAAAATTCTTCTCAAATAGTGGTTCAAGAAATCAGGTTCGAATGCGTGTCGTTGATGCCCTCGCAGCTGAAACTCCGGGAACTGGAAACGGAGAAGATGCCTCCAAATACATTTATTATGTAGAAACACTTAGCTCCGGAGACCGTGTTTATCTGCAGCGACCGGCAAATCTACACAACGGATTTGATTTCCTCGTATGCGTTGAAAACGCCAACTATGCTTTGCCGGGACAGCGAAGAAGGAACTTCCCCAAGCACGAGGACTTAGGTGCGGATTTACAAGCAAAAAAGGCCGAAAATGAAGAAATGTACGCTCGCCTTCATAGATTGTTAAGACAGGTGTTTGAATGTGAAGATGTTTCCGATGATGAGATGGAGGCAATTCATTTCAGCGCTGGATTACCAGTGGATCACATTCTCAAGGCAATAAAGTGGTTGTTCATTGAACAGGACATTCGTTACTGGAACTATTCTGGCAGGAACATGACATGGGGGTTAGTGCCACCTGTAGATACGGAGGTGCAATTATGAGACTTGAAGAAGCATGTAGACGATTTAATGAACTTGCTGGTATCAGGTTCGGAGACCTATTCTCTCCTGCTGATATGAATATGATTATCATCAACAAAGGGAAAACCGGCCAACTGCTGGAACTTTCTCTTGGGATGCACCTTTCAAGCACTAATCTGGATTTTGATGATGGCGAATTGAAAACGAACAAGTGTGATGCAGCTGGGAATCCGAGAGAGACCGTTTTCATTACACAGATAAGCAGCGTTATTGACGAGTTGATTCAGGAACGGTCTTTCGAGCAAACGCATCTATACGAGAAGATAAGTAACATACTCTATGTGCCAGTTTGCAAAGAGGGGCGGCCGGAAGATTGGATGTTTTTGCCCAGCATCCACATTGATTTATCACTCCGAAAATTTGCCCCGTTGAGGGATATTTGGCGTAATGACTACTACTCCATCTGTGAACAGCTTAGATACCATATTGAGAATGGTCCAGATGGTTTTATACATACCTCGAACGGGACCCATATTCAGGTACGAAGCAAAGATGCTCGTGATGCGAATGGCAGTTACCACCCAATTTATTCACGAGTGTATGGACGGTATGTGTCGAATAAAAACCACGCCTTCTATTTCCAGAAGCAATTTGTCTATGACATTCGTCGAATAGACAGTCAGTGGTGAGGGTCATAGCCAGAAACACAAAGTTCAAAAATTATATTCCGAAATGGACTTGATAAACGGGAAAAGGTATGGCATCTATACTATGACCCAATTGGGAATTAGGAGGAAACCAAGATGAAATTCAAAACAGGACCGTTTGTGAAATGGGCAGGAGGAAAAAAGCAGCTTCTTGATAAATTGGAAGCTCGTATGCCAGCAGCCTATGAAAGATATTATGAACCATTCATAGGAGGCGGTGCGCTTTTACTTGACCTGCAGCCTGAAAAAGCGGTCATTAACGATACCAATGAGCAGTTATTAAATGTTTATAGACAACTCAAGATTGATGTAGAGGCTGTTATCGCTGCGGTCAACGAGCTGGACGCCCTACCTTGCGACAAGGAGCGGTACCTGTCAACTCGTGAAGTGTATAACGCCAAAATCCAAGACCATGAATTGGACCCCGAATGTGCTGCACTCATGATCTGGATAAACAAGCACTGCTTTAATGGCTTGTATCGTGTTAACGCCAAGGGCTTATTCAATGTGCCGTATAACAACAAAGTTGGTGGCGTTTCAATCGATGCAGAAAATCTCAGAAATATAGGGCGCTACTTAAGAACTAACGAAGTTGAAATCCGTCAAGGGGATTTTGAGATCGCATGTTTTGATGCTCACCCCGGTGACTTTGTGTATTTTGATTCTCCCTATGTGCCAATTGACGCTACGGCGAATTTTACCGACTACACAAAAGAAGGTTTTTCGTTGGAAGACCACAAGCGGTTAGCTGCTCTCTACAGGCGGTTGTCAGAACAAGGGGTAAAGGTGATGCTAAGCAATCATGATGTTCCTCTTGTACATGAATTGTATAGCGGATTTACGATTGAGCGAGTTGATGTAAGAAGAGCTATTAACAGCGATGCATCTAAACGCTCTGGAAAAGAAGTGATTATTACAAATTACTGAGAGGATATGACTTATGAGAGAACTGATTAAAGGTAGGGTTTCACCTTATTATTGTACAGAAACCGAGATGCTCTTTTTGGATGATACTTTTTCAGTTCTCAAGAAGTTGGCTCCAGCATCAGTAGATATGGTCTTTGCCGACCCGCCATACTTCTTAAGCAATAATGGTATTACTTGCCACGCTGGACAAATGGTATCTGTCAACAAGGGCGAATGGGACAAGGTTTCCTCTGTTTCTGAAAAACACGCCTTCAATAGAAAGTGGATTCGTCTATGCAGAGATGTTCTTTCTCCGAATGGAACAATATGGATAAGCGGAACACTTCACAATATCTACAGCATCGGAATGGCATTAGAGCAAGAAGGTTTTAAAATTATTAACAATATCACTTGGCAAAAGACCAATCCTCCGCCCAACCTCGCATGTAGATGTTTTACGCATAGTACCGAGACTATTTTGTGGGCTCAAAAGAATGAAAAAAAAGCAAAGCACTTATTTAACTACCAGCTGATGAAGCAGCAAAACGGTGGAAAGCAAATGAAGGATGTATGGACCGGGCCGCTAACACCGCAGAAGGAAAAAGCGTTCGGGAAACATCCAACTCAAAAACCGATTTATATTCTTGAAAGGATAATTGAGGCATCAACTACTCCCGAAGCAATTGTTTTAGACCCTTTTTGCGGCAGCTCCACCACTGGTGTTGCGGCCAAGAGGGTGGGAAGAAAATACATTGGAATCGATAATGTCGAGGAGTATATTAAGCTCTCGGTAAGAAGACTACAGCAGGAGGTTTTACATGAGAAATTTTAGTGATTGGCTTGGGAAAATGAGACCAAGCATTAATAACTACAGCTATTATGTTGATTTTGAGAAAGTGTATGCCAATGTTGAGAGCATTCGGATTGAACTCAACATCATGAACTCACTCATAGGGTCAAAAAACATTGAAGTAGATTTCACGGCTCTACTAAGCAGATATCCAGAAATTTTGAAGTGTATTCCAACATTGTTGGCTGTTCGTCAGAGCGAGATATACGCACAGGATTCGGATGGCGCATTTCTTTTTGACTTCAGCAGAATGAACTATTCCATTGACCAGTACATGGAGTTCATGAGAAAGACAGGATTGTTAGATCTGATTGCAAACCACCTCGTCAACAATCTTGTGGATTACGTTCTCGGCATCGAAACCGGCCTCGATAGTAATGGTAGGAAAAATCGTGGCGGTCATCAAATGGAAGACCTTGTAGAAGGGTTCATCAAACAGAGCGGTGTAGAGTATTACAAAGAAATGTACTTAACCGATATTGAGAGAAAGTGGGGGGTTGACCTTTCTGCCATTTCCGCTGAAGGCACCTCTACCAAGAGATGGGACTTCGTTGTTAAGACAGACAAAACCATCTATGTCATAGAAACGAATTTTTATGGTGGCGGCGGTTCAAAGCTGAACGAGACTGCCAGAAGCTATAAGATGATAGCGGAAGAAGCGCGGGATGTTTCCGGTGTAGAGTTCGTGTGGGTAACAGATGGTGGTGGTTGGCGCAGTGCAAGAAGGAATCTCGAAGAAACATTTAACACCATGCAGCATCTTTATAACATTAATGACATGGAAAACGGGGTCTTTTTGTCGTTGTTCTAATAGTACCTATGAACTACTGTACGCTGTGTAAACCCTCGCTGCTGCGCTGGTATGCTGTTGTACTCATCCAGTGGATGGAGGGTTCAGTATAATTATAAAGCGCCTTCATACAATATTAGGTTAAAAACGAGGTAATGTGTAATGTGCGATCAGCAAGGACATTTTATTGGAACACTTAATATATGGGGATTTAACTGCGTCTTTTCCTTCTCGAATGGGTATTCCTTAGAAATCAAACCTGAAAATGAGTCAGCTGAGATGTTTCAATTAAAATGCAGAGATTTGAAAGGAAACTTTGACGATTTAGGTTGGATTTATGGAGTGAGTAAATGGGGCAAAAATGTTGCATTCTATCCTTCAAAAAGGCAAGGCCCTTTTTCATATATTAAGGGCACTCTTTCTCTAATAGTTGACATTGTTTTAAGCGATTACAGCTTTAAAGACGCAACGGAAGCAAACAAGGAAGAAAAACTACATAGATTTAATGCAATTGATTTTTGCGGAGAGAGCATCGATTCTGTTTTTTCTCCTAAATGCATTTTCGACGGCAGAAAAAAAGAGATAAATAAAATAGAATGGTCTTCTGTTGAAGAATGTGCCAGGGTATTCAAAACAGCGATAGACGAAATTCCATGTACCATTATCTTCACTGTTTTTGTTGAGCGCAAAGATGTAGAGCCTGATGAGACCTCACTTGGAATGCTACGAACTATACTTAGGCTGGAATTTGAAACTCCCCAAGAGGTTTCTCTAATTGAAAAATGTTGGGAGAGTGTCTGCTGTTTTCTGGCATTTTGTACGGGTCACTTTAATATAACGGATCTTCACATTTCTCTATGGGACGAAGAAAAGCCTATAGGCAAATATGGCGCCCCCGGAGTAATCGATTGCCAAATCAATAATGCAAAAGTTGAAAATATTAAATACACGGGGCGACCATATAATAGACTCCAGGTCTCCTGGCTTGACGATAAAGTTGGGTGTTTGTTTGAACTTCTTTGTAACAAAGATAAAAAACCAAGGTTAGGCTTTTTACCTCAAACAAATGTCGATATTAATGTTGATAGTCATAAAATAAGGGATCTTTGTACAGCCTTTGAAGTAGAATATGAATTAAGAGAGAAAGAGTTTGCGACTCATAAGCCAAAAAATCTCATTGAAGCACTCAAGGAAACAATAAAGGTTTATAAAAGAGACCACCCAGGAGAACTTAGCGAAGATATATACAATAGCGCATTTAACTCTGTCGGCTTCATTTCTCTCCCCGCACGAGAGAAAATCTGGGCTATATACTCACAATTTAGAGATGTAATTGATACTGGATTTAAGCAAATGTCGCTTTTCTCGAACATGACTTTCGATTTCTCGGAAGATAAAACAAGGGAGGATATTAAGTGGCTTGTGAAATTGAGAAATAGCATAACTCACTCATCTACGGTTACTGAACAAGACATTCCAAATGCCATTTATTCAAGATTGAGAGTTGCTGTGTATTGCTCCATTTTTACAAGAGCGGGTTATTCATCTTCTGAAATTGCTGCAATTGTCAACGCTTATTTCAACGGTGGCTACACGGCGTAAGGGTCTTTCCCCACAAAGGCTCAAACATTTATACGATAGGTAAACCTTTTAATGTTTTATCTGTGGGGTGTGCATTTGGTATCAAAATAGGTCTTTACTTTCATCAGCAACTTTCAAATATATTTCTCTATAAATAATCTCAATTCTAATTTTTTGAATTCTCCTCATATTGTAAAAATGCCTCTGTGGTAGAATTTTCGTTACAAAGTCCCTCATAAATACGAAGTAATAAGAAAAACAAATGCCAAGGACTCCAGAAAAAATTACTGACAATCCTTTTATGGTAAAAAAAGCCGATGCCTCAACTAACGATGAGGTTTCAGCTCAGGAAAAACTGAGTCGGCTTAAATTCAGTAGCATGTCAGTTCTACTCGTTGATGATCAGCATTATTTTGTTGTAATGATGAAAGGCATTCTGACGTCCCTAGGTTTTTCAAAAATCACTGTATGTAGCTCCCCTGACGAAGTTATAAAGCTCACTTCTAAGAATCAATTTGATATCTATCTCTTTGACTACAATCTTGGTAAGGGATTAAACGGCAGACAGTTAATTGAATATTTAAGAACTAAAAAATTAGCACCATACGCAGCCCTAATGCTAATAATTACCGGTGATAACTCCCGTTCAATGGTGCTAAGTGCCGTAGAACAAGAACCTGATGACTATATAATCAAACCTTTCTCGCAAAAGCAGTTTTTTGAGCGCTTAAAAAAAGCCATCACCAAAAAGGCAACTTTTTTACCTGTATATAAAGCCTTATACAAAGATGATTTCAAAACTGGAGCTAAAGAACTTGAGAAGGTACTCTCGCAAAATACTCCTTATGATACCTACTGTCGTTGTCTTTTAGCCTCCGTATATGAAAAGCTCGAAATGGTGGACCTGGCCGAAGCACAAATTAGAGAAGGATTAGCAGCCTCTGAATCTGATTATCTAAAATTTGCTTTAGGGAAGATTCTTTATAGACAAGGCAAATACGAAGATGCCCTTAATCTAATGAAAGAGATTATCAAAGCACATCCTTTGATGACTGACGTACTTCAGTACATTACTCTTATTTACACCAAGATGGGGCTCAAAGACAAAGCCGCTCAAGAAGTAAAAAAGGCAGTTACCCTTTCTCCTCTTTCAGAAAAGCTAATAACCCTACAAATTGACACTGCCCTAGCCAATGAGGATTACCTTACTGCTAGAGACAGCATTTTAATGCTTCTAGATGTAGAAAAATGCTACCCTGAAGAAGTGGAAAAGTTATTAACATGTTACGCACAATGTGAATTTTCCTTTGTTGAGAAATCCGGAGATCCTTACCATATCTCAAACACACAGAAGATTATTCACAATATTATCTCCCGCTATCAAGGAAATATAAATCCTGAAAGGTTCAGCTGTCCGATATTTGATGATATTTGTGAAGCACGCGTATCGGCAATAAAAGGAGATTACCTAAAAGGTAAAAGAATCCTATACAAGACATTAAGTGCTTTTCCTGAGAATGAAAAACCTCACGAAAGTATTCTCACAAACCTTTATCTCGGTTTTAGTGCGGTAGGTGAATATGAAGTTGCAGAACAAATTCAAAATCGTCTCCAAAACTTGCACCCTACTGATAACAGAGTGTCTTCTCAAATATTAAATCAGTGCATTTCTAGCTATGTTAACAATAGCGAGCGCAAGGACAAGATGAAGAAATACCATGAGCTTAATGAACAAGGAATACGTGCATATAAAATGGGACGACTTGATGATGCTCTCATGCACTTTAAAGAAGCTCTTAGAAAAGTACCAAGTAACACCAACGCACTCTTAAACAAAATTCAGGTGCTCTTAGATCTTTGTGAAATAAAATATTCAAACGAAAAAGATAGCAGGCATCGTGAGACATCTATGTGTATAAACGAATGTAGCGACGATCTAAAATCACTACAAGGGCTATCTCTTACCCCTGCTCAGGTGGAAAGAAGCTCTGAACTTACCCTATGTCTCGAAGAATTTAAAGATAAGCATAACTTATAAAAAAACAAAAAAGGAAGGTAAAACCTTCCTTTTTTTAATCCGTAAGTAAAACTTTCTTACTTTAAAGCCCCACCCTATGAAATAAATGGGCCCCAAAGCTCTACTTATAAAATTAAGCGATGAACTTAAGCATTCTGCGAAGAGGTTCAGCAGCACCCCAAAGGAGCTGATCGCCAACAGAGAATGCTGATAAGAAGCCTTTGCCGAAATTAGTGGTACGGATACGTCCTACAGGAACGGTAAGAGTACCAGTAACTGCTGCTGGAGATAATTCGTGGATAGTAGCTTCCTTTTCGTTAGGAATTACTTTTGCCCACTGGTTATGAGCAGCAATCATTTCTTCTGCATCCTTAACGGTAATATCTTTCTTGAGTTTAATTAAGAAAGACTGGCTGTGGCAACGTAAAGAACTGATTCTTACGCAGTTACCATCAACTGGAATGGTGCCAGAAGCAAGACCGAGGATCTTGTTGGTTTCAGCCATACCCTTCCATTCTTCACGGCTCTGGCCGTTTGGAAGCTGAACATCAATCCATGGGATTACAGAACCAGCTAGAGGTACCTGGAATTCTTTAACAGGGAAGTCTGCACTACGCATGGTATTACGAACGGTCTTTTCGATATCAAGAATAGCTGATGCAGGATCCTTAAGTTTATCTGCAACAGATGCATGTAATACACCCATCTGAGAGAGAAGTTCACGCATATTCTTTGCGCCAGCACCTGAAGCAGCCTGATAGGTTGATGACTGAATCCATTCAACACAATCATTTTGGAATAAGCCACCTAAGCCCATAAGCATAAGGCTTACTGTGCAGTTACCACCAACAAAGGTCTTAATACCCTTGTTTAAAGCGTTGTCGATAACTTGCTTATTAACTGGATCGAGAATAATTACAGCGTTATCTTCCATTCTTAAGGTAGATGCTGCATCAACCCAATAGCCTTGCCAACCTGATGCCATAAGCTTTGGATAAACTTCTTTGGTATAACCGCCACCTTGGCAAGTTACAATAATGTCCATTGACTTAAGAGCGTCAATGTTATTTGCATCAAGTAAAAGTCCTGCGTCTTTTCCACCAAATACTGGAGCCTTTTCACCAGCCTGTGAAGTACTGAAGAAAGAAGCATCAATGTTTGCAAAATCGCCTTCTTCTTCCATACGGTTCATAAGAACTGAACCAACCATTCCACGCCAGCCGATAAAACCAACTTTCTTCATAATATAAACACCATGTTTGTATATAAATTTATGTGATCTCTTCCTAAATGGGATTAACCATTTTGAGATAATTATACATATATAATAAGAGTTTTGCAGTTAAAGTCTTAAGTGAGTAGAAAATTACTTCTAATACACATAGGATTACTGATACTTTGCACCAACAGTTTATATTTCGCTATAACGTTCCCACAATCTTAGTGCACTAATGCACCAAGATTAAGCACCGATTAGAAAACATATTGAAGGAATTAGCTAACAAGTAGCTAAGAGAAACTAGTTTTTACTACGTTAATTCTTGAAAAAAATCAAAACTCAAAAATTAGTCATTTGCTTCATAGTTGCAATTTAAAGTCGTCTTTTTAGAAATCTCTGTACTTAAGATGTGAATGGTTGCGGAAACACTACCACCTTTTTGGATAATGTTTTTCACCATATAATTTTTACAAAGATCTGCATTGATATTCATTTCTTTTAGCTTTTCTTCAAGGTGGGCATCATCAACATTTTTAAACAAGTCTCTACTAAGAGAAATGCTGAAGTCTACGTTATAGTTTTTATCATAACTTAAGGATTCTATGGTGACATCACCATTAGCATTACTAGCAGGAAGAGAGGCAGCTGCTTTAGAAAGCTCTGTATCAACATCTGATGTTCCCGAAAGAGAAGGAACTATCACAGTCCTTAAAACCACATATAAGCAGAATCCCACTAATGTCGCTACGATATATCCCACCCAGGAAATTATTTTTCTGCTTACTGCCATATAACGAAATCCGATGTTTATTAAAAAGAGGAATTTAGTACAGCTACTAATGTTGCCTATTATAAGTGCGTATTTATATGTTTCCGAAATTATATTCGCAAACTAGCATTACCCCCTACTCTTAGTAAGTTCAATTTTGTGTCTTTAACGCCGTGAAAGTTGATCCTTTTTTAAGAACAAAAGATCATTTTTTTGGGCTTTATGAAAAAAAATGAAAGTTGAAAAATCACTGTTTTTAACATTTTTGAGACTTTAATCGGGATTTTTTAAAAGAAATGCCTCTACCCTAAAAAACATATTACTCCTAAAAACGCTTATTTTTAGCCTTTAGAATCTATTTTGCAGTTTTAAGATTATTTTCTAGTAAAACTTCAATAAGAAATTTTAAGTCATAAAATATTTATGTAATATTTCATACATTTATCAAAAATAAACACGTTTTGTAATTTTATTACAAAAATATATTACATTTAATTTGACCTAGATCAAATATTTGTAAAAATCTCTGATATATACTTTTTTTCAGATGGTGTTAAGAAGATTGGCCGATAGATAAGAGCAAAATTTCCATTAAAGATCTTTGTTTTATCTACCAAAATCTGTATCATTAATACGTTGATTTTCGATCAGTACAAAAGCTGATCTTATGCTTGGAAGATTTTAAAAAGATCTTTCGGCAGAAATAAATGCTGCTTTAGTCATAAAGAAATATTTTCGTTGTGATTAGAGCAATGATTTTAATGTCGCGCTGGCCTCAAAAAGGCGTAAAGCGTTTTATCTACCTAAACCAATAGAGGTAAAAAATGGCAGAACTTAATGAGCTTCAAAAAGAAGCTTGGGCTGGATTTGCAGAAGGTCCTTGGCAGAATTCAATCGATACCCGCGATTTTATTCAGAAGAACTACACTCCTTATGAAGGTGATGAGTCTTTCCTTGCTGGTCCTACTGAAGCAACCACTAAATTGTGGAACAAGGTAATGGAAGGCATCAAGATTGAAAACAGGACCCATGCTCCTCTTGATTTCGATCCAGATACACCATCAACCATCACTTCTCACAAGCCTGGCTACATCGAAAAAGATCTTGAACAGATCGTTGGCCTCCAGACTGATGCTCCTCTTAAGAGAGCTATTATGCCATTTGGCGGTATTCGCATGATCAAGACTTCATGTGAAACCTACGGCAAACCATTCAACAAAGAAGTTGAAAAGATCTTCACTGAATACCGTAAGACTCATAACCAGGGTGTATTTGATGTTTATACTCCAGACATCAGAAACTGCCGTAAGAGTAAGGTTTTAACTGGTCTTCCAGATGCTTATGGTCGTGGTCGTATTATCGGTGACTATCGTCGTATCGCTCTTTACGGTATTGACGCTTTGATGGCTGATAAATTCAAACAGTTCACTTCTTATCAAGCACAGCTCGAACATCCAAAGGATGAAAGAGAACTCGAAGACACCATTCGTGCTCGTGAAGAAATCAATGACCAGTACAAAGCACTCGGTCAGTTAAAGCAGATGGCTGCTTCTTACGGCTGTGATATTTCTGGCCCAGCAAAGACTGCTAAAGAAGCTATGCAGGCTACCTATTTCGGTTACTTAGCTGCTGTTAAGTCTCAGAACGGTGCTGCAATGTCTTATGGTCGTACCGCTACCTTCCACGATATCTACATTGAACGTGATATCAAGAGAGGTATCCTTACCGAATCTCAGGCTCAGGAACTCGTTGACCACATGATCATGAAACTTCGTATGGTTCGTTTCCTCCGTACTCCTGAATACGATTCACTCTTCTCAGGTGACCCAATTTGGGCTACTGAATCACTCGGTGGTATGGGCCTCGACGGCAGAACTCTTGTTACTAAGTCTTGCTTCCGTTACCTCCAGACTCTTTACAACATGGGTACTTCACCAGAACCAAATATGACTATTCTTTGGTCTGAAAAGCTCCCAGCTGCATGGAAGAAATTCACCGCTAAGGTATCTATTGATACTTCATCAATTCAGTACGAAAACGATGACCTTATGCGTCCAGACTTCAATAGCGATGACTATGCTATTGCTTGCTGCGTATCACCAATGGTTATCGGTAAGAGAATGCAGTTCTTCGGTGCTCGTGCTAACCTTGCTAAGACTCTTCTTTACTCCATCAACGGTGGTAAAGATGAACTCCTTATTAAGGATGGTCACCACATGCAAGTTGGTCCTAAGACCGACATTCCACAGGGTGAATACCTCGAATTTGATGACGTTATGAACCGTGTTGACAACTTCATGGATTGGTTAGCAACTCAGTACGTAACCGCATTGAACGTTATTCACTACATGCACGACAAGTATGCTTATGAAGCAGTTCAGATGGCACTCCACGACAGAGACGTATTCCGCACCATGGCTTGCGGTATCGCTGGCTTGTCAGTAGCTGCTGACTCACTCTCAGCTATTAAGTATGCTAAGGTTAAGGCAATCCGTGATGAAGATGGTGTTGCAACCAAGTTCGACATCCAGGGCGACTTCCCTAAGTTTGGTAACAATGATGAACGTGTAGACTCAATCGCTTGCGATCTTGTTGAACGTTTCATGAAGAAGATCAAGAGCCGTGTAACCTACAGAAACGCTGTTCCTACACAGTCTATTCTTACTATTACTTCTAACGTTGTTTATGGTAAGAACACTGGTAACACTCCTTGCGGCCGTGAAGCTCATAAGCCATTCGGTCCAGGTGCTAACCCAATGCACGGACGTGATGTTAAGGGTGCAGTTGCTTCTCTTTCATCAGTTGCTAAGCTCCCATTCACCTATGCAAAGGATGGTATTTCATATACCTTCTCAATTGTTCCTGCAGCACTCGGTACTGAACCAGTTCAGCAAAACAAGAACCTCGTAGGCTTACTTGATGGTTACTTCCATCATTCTCCAGATCACGAAGGTGGTCAGCATCTTAACGTTAACGTTCTCAACCGTGAGACCCTTATCGATGCTCAGCAGAATCCTGAAAAGTACCCAATGCTTACCATTCGTGTATCAGGCTACGCAGTACGTTTCAACTCATTGACCAAAGAACAGCAGGATGACGTTATCACACGTACATTCACAAGCTCTCTCTAATCGATGATTGCTTACTAAATTAAGTTAATAAAAAGCCTCGGTTTTTCCGAGGCTTTTTTTATTTCCGACTTAATACGTAAAATTCTTAAAAATGGTATTATTAAAAAAATCTTACGTCACCTTAAGGTTATTTCAGAGAATCAACAATGCGTAAACTTATCGCTTCTATAGTATTTGGTAGCGCCTTAGCAACCCTTGCTGGCTGTGCGAGCAATCTTGGCTATGATGCTTCCTTCTATGAAACTCAAGCAGAAAAACTTAAGCAGGTAGAAAATTTTTCTCTATCTGGGAAAATTGCAATTAAAGAAAAAACCACCAAACTTAGCTCTTATTTAAACATTACAGCTCAAGGTAATGACTACACTATTTACCTAACAAGTCTTACGGGTAGCACCATAATGAAGCTTGTAAGAAAACAAGGCGTTACAGAACTTACTGATGACAAGGGTAAAGTGTACACTGGCGACAACAGTGAAGAACTGGTTTATAAATTAACAGGCCTCCATCTGCCTTGCGATGCTTTAAAAGACCTAGTACGAGCAATACCTAATAATTTACCTTATACCAAAAATGAAGATGGTAGTATCGCTACTATCACTAGTGATTCCTTTACGGCTACATATAACTCCTACCAAAATGTCGGTAGCTATGTTTTGCCTGAAAAAATCAATATTACTGGCCCTGAACTTACAATAAGGATCAAAATCAACGAATGGGAAATTTAATTTCTTGGCCAACTCCAGCCAAAATTAACCTTTTTTTAAGAGTTAATGGTCGGAGAGCTGATGGCTACCATGAGCTACAAACACTATTTGCAATCTTAGACTTCGGAGATGAAATTACCTTTAATCTTCGAGATGACGATGTAATAACCATAAATCCTGATTTTGGTTTTCCAGTTGAAAAAAATATTATTTATAAAGCGATAAAACTTCTTTCTGAAAAAACTGGCAAAACTATCGGTGTGGACGTAAATGTCATAAAAAAGATTCCGCAAGGTGGTGGTCTTGGTGGAGGCTCTAGCGATGCTGCAACCACCCTTGTCGCCTTAAACTGGATGCTAAAACTTGGTTTTTCAGTTGAAGAGCTTGCCGAATTTGGCAGAACTTTAGGTGCTGACGTACCGGTATTTGTCAAAGGAAGAAGTGCTCTTGCTGAAGGAGTTGGTGAAATACTCACCCCTTTAGAGATTCCTGAAAAGTACTACCTTGTAGTAGCCCCGATAAATACCCCTGTTTCCACCAAGGATGTCTTTACACATCCATTGTTGCCAAGAAACACTCCCAAAATTCCAAAAGATCAAATATTGTCAACACCTATGATTAACGATTGCGAGGAACTTGTAAAAAATAATTATCCAAATGTTGCAAGAACCCTATCATGGTTGCTAAAATACGCTACGTCGAGAATGACTGGAACAGGTTCATGCTGTTTTGGAGAATTCGATGACAAAAAGGCTGCTGTAAAGGTTTATGAAAGTATACCCGACGACATGCGAGGCTTTGTGGCCAAAGCCTGCAATTACTCACCTCTTCATACCTTGCTACAGAGGTTGAACAGCAGTAACCAGACCACTTCTAAAATCAATCAATAAAACCATCTGAGGTTAATACCGTGCCAGATATGAAGATTTTTGCAGGGAATGGTACTCCTGACCTTGCGCAGAAAATTGCAGACAGACTTTTCACAAAACTTGGAAATGCAACCGTAGGTCGTTTCAGCGACGGTGAAATCTGTGTTCAGATTAATGAAAATGTTCGCGGTGGTGATATTTTCATCATTCAGTCTACCTGCGCCCCTACAAACGATAACCTAATGGAACTTATCGTTATGATCGATGCTATGCGCCGCGCATCAGCAGGCCGTATCACAGCTGTAGTTCCTTATTTCGGATATGCACGTCAGGATAGAAGATTACGTTCTGCACGTGTACCTATTACTGCAAAGGTAGTAGCAGACCTTCTTTCAAGTGTAGGTGTTGACCGTGTTTTAACTGTTGATCTTCACGCTGAACAGATCCAAGGTTTCTTCGACGTTCCAGTTGATAACTGCTTTGGTAGCCCAATCCTTGTTGACGACATGAAGAACCACAATTTCGAGAACCCAGTTATCGTTTCTCCTGATATTGGTGGTGTTGTTCGTGCAAGAGCTATTGCTAAACTTCTTAACGACACTGATATTGCTATTATCGACAAGCGTCGTCCACGTCCTAACGTATCTGAAGTTATGCACCTCATTGGTGAAGTTAAGGATCGCGATGCAATCATCGTTGACGACATGATCGATACTGGCGGTACCCTCTGCAAGGCTGCTGATGCTCTTAAACAGAGAGGCGCAAAGAGAGTGTTTGCTTATGCAACTCACCCAGTACTTTCTGGCCCAGCTCTCAAGAATATTTCTGAATCAAGCCTCGATGAAATCATCGTAACCGATTCTATTCCACTTTCTGAAGAAATGAAGAATACTGGCAAGGTTAGAGTACTTACTCTTGCTCCAATGCTTGCTGAAGCTATTCGTCGTATTTCTAACGAAGAATCAATTTCTGCAATGTTTGCAGCTTAATTCTTTAAAGGAATAAAAAGAAAGCTCTGATAATATCAGCAATGGCATTAAGTTAAGAAAAAGGTGTTAGTTAAACATCTTTTTTCTTACTTTCGAACCATTGACACGTTATTTTTCTTGTTTAACAAGATAACTGCATAACCGCACCTATCGGTCTTGTACAGCTGATAGCTAAATGCTTCAAGTTATGCTGATGTAACGAGTACAGGTGGATCTTATTAGGATTCACAGCAACATTACTGAATACCACATATTTAGTAGTGAATTATTTTTTAAGGGGACTTCTATAAATTAAAAATTTTACAGAAAAAAGAAAGGGTTTCTTGTGTTAAACTTGTGTCACCACAACAAATTAACCAAAAAAACCTATGAAAG
>CAVGFV010000187.1:0-7247 GCA_963628765.1 Succinimonas sp. | reverse complement strand
AAAGTTCCTGATAGCTGTAAAGCAACAGCCATTGATAACTCTCAAGATCAAAATGAGTCTTGCTAAGACTCCGAAGATCTACTCAAGAAAAATTCAATACGCCGTTTGCAAATACGCTTACTTCATTTTGAAAATAAAATGGAGATTTTTTTTGCATTTCATTCTTATTTGTTTAACAACTGTTAAATAAAAGTGTTGATCGTATCTAAGTTACGTTCCTTTGCAAGCTCATTCTGTACAAGCTTTTGATGCTTTTTAACATTAAATGAAAATAAGCACTTGATCACAAAATGTTATATTTATCTGAAAAAATAGAAACAGAAATCAATTTGCATTAAACAGATAAGTTTGTTGTGTTATCATGGCGTTAGTTTTGTTCTGTCATCTGATGAAGAAAATCCGAAAGTTTTAAGATGACAGATGTTGTTTTTGTATTAAAAGCTTGTACCGAGCTTTGGTTCGGGGTCTTATTTAAAATGAAATTAAAATCAGTTGCCGCTCTTGTTTTATTATCTACTGTTGCTCTCACAGGTTGCTTTGATAAAACATTTGAAGATGCTCAAAATGCTATGAGAGATGGTAATTTCCAGGATGCCAAGACAATCCTCATAGATCTTGCTAATAATAAATCCGATGACAATGCTATGTACGCTCTGTATGAGATGAATGAAGATCATCCAGATGTAATGTCTCTTGAAGAAGCTTTAGGTTGGTTACAGCGTGCCGCTGATGCTGGTCGTCCAGATGCTGAATATGAATATGGTCTTTTCCTTGTTAACCATGATCGTTTTGAACAAGCATATAGTTATTTTGATAAAGCAGCAGTTTGGAAAGAAGAAAGAGCACTTCACTTCCTAGATAAATATCACGCCGTGCGTGATGTTCAAATTAAGGCTGAAGCAGGTAATGCTGAGGGCATGTTTGAATATGCAAAATGGCTTCTCAATTCTAAAGATGAGGAATCTCAGAAAGAAGGTTTAAGTTGGGCTAGAAAGTCAGCGCTTCAAAATAATGTTGACGGTCAGGCTCTTTACGCTACCGTTCTTTACGAAAATAAAGATTATCCAAATGCAATGTCTTGGTTTGAAAAATCAGCTGCTGGTGGCAATAGAGATGCTGAATATTATCTTGGTATTATGTATTTCCAAGGTCTTGGCGTGATGAGAAACCCATCACAGGGTGTTGAAAATCTTCGTAAGGCTGCAGACAAAGGTTCAGCCCTTGCTCAATTCGAATTAGGTCGTCTCTATATCAATAATGATCGTGAAACTACCAAAGAGCTTACTGAAAAGGAAGCTGTTGATTATATTAGCCAAGCAGCTGGTCAGAACATGCTTGAAGCTCAATATCTTTTAGGTACTATGTATGAGAATGGTATTGGTGTTAAGCAAGACTATCAGCGTGCAATGAATATCTATCGTTTAGCCGCTCTTCATGATCACGTAGGTGCCGAATCTAAATTAGGTGAGCTCTACGTAATGCATGGTAATGAAAAGCAAAAGAAAGAAGGTGTGAAGTGGCTTAATAAGGCAATTGAAGAACACGATGATGCTGAAGCTAAAACATACCTTGCATATGCTTATAAGCATGGATTTGGTGTAAACCAAAACTTTAATCAAGCATATAAATGGTATCGTGAAGCTGCAGACGTTGACGTTGCATCAGCACAGTTCAATTTAGGCGTGATGATTGCGAACGGACATGGTGACGCTCGTGATCTTAGAAAGGCTGCTTATTGGATTGAACAGGCTGCTTATAACAATCTACCTACTGCGATGGTAGCACTAGCTCTAATGTATGAAAAAGGAGCTGGTATGGAACAAGATAAGAGCAAGGCTCGTTTTTGGTATGATAAGGCCAAGAATTTAGGCGAAACAGATAAGAAGAAAGTTGCTGAACTTCTTAATCTATAATTTAAATTAAAGATCCTCCATAAAATCCTGAAGATTCTTCATCGGGATTTTTTATATTATAACTTGTCATTAATCGCAATACCGTTTATTAAGTTCTGTATCATTGCTCTTTAAAAACTATAATCAATCCTCGTAATTGTTTCTAAAGTTAAATCTATGCTTGAGCACGGTTTTTTTAGGATTAAAGGATATATAAATGAAAAAAATCGGAAAATTTTTCATAACAACTTTTGTGGCAGCTACTCTTTTTTCAGGCGGTTGTTCTAGCCAAATCAGTGGCGTTAAAGGCGGTGAGCGTGGATTTTCATACTTAGAAATGGAAAAAATCGTAGAGGATTATTATAAAGAATTTAATACTCTACATTTAACAGTAAATGGTCATAAAAAGGAACGTCGTACTGCTGAATGCGTGATAAGAGATGTTACTCGTTCTGTTGCTGGAGCTTATGCTGGACTCCGAACTGAATGGGGGGTAGATCTTCTTCGAGAATGTCGTATGGACACAGCACTTCTATCCACTGGTGTTTTAGTTATGAGTAATTGTACTCCAGCGCTTTCTGGAACCCAAGATGGTTTAGCTTATGTTATTGCTCATACAATGGCTCATACTCTTTTAGAGCATGACAATGTCAGAGTTACCAAATTAATTACTCCATCAATGGAAGCTTCGAAAAATAAAGATGAAAAATTTTCATTATCGAAGTATTTAAGAGAAGGTGAGAATTATGATGAGTTTACTAGAGCGCTCGGTCTTACCGATAGTAAAGGAAGAGGACAACCATATACTCCTGAGCAAGAGAAACAAGCAGATGTTTTAGCATTGCAAATGATGTCTATGTCTGGTTTCAATCCTTCAGCCGCTTTGATTTTTTGGCACAATCAGAAAAATTCCGCAGATGTTCGTACTGGTGCTTTTTCAGAAATACACCCACATAGCGATGCAGATTTAAAAGCACTTAGTGAAACTCTATTCGATTTTAATAAAAAATATCAAACAGCACGCAAGGATTATGGAAGGATACCTCAGTGCGAGTTCAAATAAGAGAATCTGAAGAAGCTGAGCTTTGGGGAATCGTGAAAGTTCAGTATGCTTCTGAACACGAACTTGAGCTTGGCTTCTTACCAGATTACATTAAAGATTCTGTGCTTCCTGAGCATCGGGATCTTATAAATTCTTGGAATAAAAGATTTAAGAATCCGGCTTTTCATACCATAGTTGCTATAAATCATGAAAACTCGCATGTACTAGGATTTATTGCTTATGAGTATTATAAGGGGAATGCCTATATTCGTTCCTTTTATATGAAGCCGGGGGCTGATCATCATGGCATAGGAACAATACTTTTAAAGCATGCTCTCCTCGAAATATCAAAAAAGAACGTTAAAAAAATCCTTCTAGAAGTTTTATCTGAAAATAAAGGTGCCCGAAAGTTCTATGAAAAATTTGGTTTCTCTTACGGGAGTTTTCATTTTCCTGAGGCTTTAGGTGGAACTGCTGCAAATATATATACCCCAATAGGCGTTGTAGTGCTTCAGATGCTTCGTGATAACATCTTAAATTGAGTTTTAATATCAATGTAAAAAAATTGTGAGGGCAATTAATTCTGCCTTGCAATTGCCTTTTCACACTCTTGATAGTATATTTGAAAAATATCGCAGAATATGTGGTACTTTAGACCTGTAAATCGCTAGTTTTAAAACTAGATGTAATCATTGTAATACAGGATATTTTAGATTATTTTACGAGTGTTTTTTAGAAAAATTTAGGACATTTCGTATTTTGTTGCCGGTTATCAACGGTATTATTAAACAGGAAAAATCATGGAATTCAAAAGCACCGAAGAAAAGGTATGTTATGGCATTGGTACACAACTTGGTGGCCAATTAGCAAATTCAATTTTCCCAGGATTTAGCTTTGATGCTTTATTTGAAGGTATTCAAGATCAGATCAAAGGCGAGTTGCAACTTGATCGTGCTGTAATTGGACAAGCATTCAAAGAACTCAATGAAAAACTTTCTAAAGAGCAAGAAGCTCTTGCAAAAGAATGCGCTGAAAAGAGCGCAGCATACCTTGCTGAAAACAAGAAAAAGCCAGGTGTTGTTGAAACTGCTTCAGGTCTTCAGTATGAAGTTCTTAAAGAAGGTTCAGGCGAAAGCCCTGTAGATGGAAGCACTGTTAAGGTTCATTACCATGGTACTTTCCCTGATGGACAGGTTTTTGATTCTTCAATTGCGAGAGGTGAACCTGCTGTATTTGGTGTAAATCAGGTTATTAAGGGCTGGACAGAAGCTTTGAAACTTATGAAGGTAGGTTCCAAATATCGTTTAAGTATTCCAGCTGATCTCGCTTATGGTGATCACGGCGCAGGTTCAATTCCTCCAAAGGCTGCTCTCGTATTTGAAGTTGAACTTCTTGAAATTGTTAAGTAATCAGAGGTGACTTTTATGGGTGATATCAGAATTGTAGTTGCTGGTGTAAATGGCAGAATGGGAAGAAATCTCGTGGCTGCTGTTAAGGCTCAAGAAGGTTGCACTCTTGTTGGTGCAACTGAATATCCTGAATCTTCAGTGATTGGTGCAGATGCTGGTGAACTTGCTGGTGTTGGTACCAATGGTGTTAAGGTTTCTCCAAGACTTTCTGATGTAGCTGATTTCGATGTACTTATTGAATTCACAAGACCAGATCCATCTATAGCAGATCTTAAGGAATGCCAAAAACGTAAAGCTCGTGTTATTCTCGGTACCACTGGTTTTACTGAAGAACAGAAGGCAGAAATTAACGAAATTTCTAAAACAATTCCTATTGTTTTTGCATCTAATTTCAGTGTTGGTGTGAATTTGGTATTTAAACTTCTCGAGACAGCAACCAAAGTTATGGGCAATTCTGCTGATATTGAGATTATCGAAGCTCACCATCGTCATAAGGTTGATACTCCTTCAGGCACTGCTCTTAGCATGGGTGAAGTTATAGCTCGTACCTTAGGTAAAAACCTTAAGGATATCTCTGTAAGAGGTCGTGATGGCATTACAGGTGAACGTCCTAATGGTGTAATAGGCTTCTCTTCAATTCGTGGTGGGGATATAGTTGGTGATCATACTGTTCTTTATGCGGATGATGGCGAAAGAGTTGAAATCACTCATAAAGCTTCTAGCAGAATGACATTTGCTAATGGTGCTGTAAGAGCTGCTAAGTGGATTGTTGCACAGGAAACTGGCCTCTTCGATATGCAGGATGTTTTAGGTCTTTAATAAGACTGAGTTATAGAACCATTCCATTAGATATTACTAGACTTGAGATTTAATGGTTTGTTCTTGTTGAGAAAACGTATCGTGATTTATCAAATAAAGATTACGATACGTTTTTTGTTTTTCTATATTTTTCTATAATTTAAGAAGTATTTTCAAAAGATTCACTATTTATGGAAGAAGATAAAAATATTACTCTAACTGGCTATTGCAGTTATTGGAATAACGTATCGAAAGAAGAACGTCGTTATCACGATGAAGAATGGGGCTTCCCTATTTCAGATGATAATAAACACTTTGAATATCTTTCTCTTGAAGCTTTGCAATGTGGTTTGAGTTGGAGCACCATTTTTAATAAAAGAGATATTTTTCGGAAAGTTTTTAGTAATTTTAATTACGATACTGTTAGAAAATTTACCGAGAAGGATGTGGAGAGAATTTTCAATACTCCTGGTATGTTGAAGTCTGAAAGAAAAATACTGGCAACAATTAGTAATGCAGAATGCTTTAGTAAGATAGTATTAGAGTTCGGTAGTTTTTCTAATTATTTGAAACATGTTCTTGGTAATTATCCCGTAGTGATAAAAGGACATTCTTTGGGTAATGTCCCGTCCGAGAACTATATGTCTCAAACGCTTGCGAAAGATTTGAAAAAGCGTGGTTTTAAGTTTTTAGGGACAGTAACTACCTATGCTTGTTTACAAGCATCAGGGGTGATTCTTGATCACTCAAAGGATTGTCCTTGCTTTAAGAAAATTACGGAAAAATTCAAAATCTATACATCAGACGGAAATAACAGTGTGTTGTTTAGGTAATAACAGGGAAAATTTTCTGCAATTAGTTTTTTATTGTCATATTAAATCTTGAACTAAAAGCCATTGGAAAAACTGTTAAAATTTAAGTTATATCCTGGAAATTCCTCTAAATAAAAGTGTATGTGGTGACTTTTATTGTTCTGTATAGATTTTGTACATAAGGTATAATGACACTATTAAATTTGGGTATTGGATTAGTACTCAATACAAAATATAGGTTTACGGCAATATAACTACCTATATTGAATTTAGATAACTGTTTAGTTAAGGTTCATTAAAAACTTCAAAACTTCGAGATGGTAATTCCAGGAATTTGTAATGTTAGGAATTAAACTTAAAGGAATTAGTTTCTTTATATTATTGATTGGTTTCGCATCAGCAATAACCACGGGTGCCTACTTTTACGATAATGAGAGACTTCATGCCAAATCGAATATCCAAGCCATAATGGACTATTCTTTGAATCAATTTTCTAGTTCCCTTGAGCGATATGTTTATGTAACAGACTCTATGTCTGCTGTAATTGAATCAGGTGGTAACTTAACTTATTTCGAAACTTTGGCTAAACAGTATATTGCAAAATGGCCAGCTATTAGGTGTATTCAATATGCTCCTGATGGTATTGTAAGTTTTTCATATCCAAAAGAAAAAAATAGAGCAGGTGAAGTAAATCTATTTACCGATCCAGATAGAAGGAATTCTGCTGAATTTGCTAGAAATAATGCTGTCACTACTGTTGAAGGACCTTTTGATTTAAAGCAAGGTGGGCGAGGCATTATTGTACGTAAACCTGTTTTTACTGAAAATGGCTTTTGGGGATTTGCTATTGTTATCATTGATCAAGACAAAGCTATTAAAGAAGCTAATCTAGATGTTTTTAAATCTATGGGATTAGATTATTCATTAACTGTAAAATCATCAAGTTTTTCCGATGTCATCCTTGCTGCAGGACATAAGGTGCCAGGGGATGTGATTTCCATGGAAAAGCAGGTTTTTAACTCAGCTTGGAAACTAACGGTTTACCCTTACGACAATTGGTTCTTTATTTTTCATGTAATGGCTATTTCATTAGCAATGATGGTAATTACCATTCTTTTGTCAATATTGACGTCCAATAATCGTAAATTACGATTCTTATCAACTACAGATGAGCTTACAGAATTAAAAAACAGAACTGCTCTTCGTGATGATTTTGATACTTTCGTTAATAAAAAGCAGAGTCAAGTCCAAATTTGTGTGTAAATTGCTCTTAGGTATCTTTGGCGCCAGGGGA
>CAVGFV010000186.1:0-18210 GCA_963628765.1 Succinimonas sp. | reverse complement strand
AAACCACATGATAGTGAGGTTTTCTTAAACATGTTTTTTAACTGCGAAATGTAGGCTACAAGATTGTCAATGTCAACATTAAAATGTAAAAAAGGCGCTACACATTAAGCGTAGCGCCTTTTAATTAGCTTAAAAGTTCTAGATTACAATCTCAAAGAACGTTCGCCTCTTGAAATGCCACAAACACCTGAACGAACAACTTCTACAACTTCAGCTACCTTGGTAACAGCCTGAAGGAAATTATCTAATTCTTCTGAAGAACCGAGAATTTCAACTGTATACAATGTTGGGGTTAGATCAACGATTTGACCGTGGAAGATATCAGACATGGTCTTAATCTCGTCTCTGAGATCTCTTGTGCTTGCTTCTACTTTAACAAGCATTATTTCACGTTCAACATGACTTGAATCGCAAAGATCAGTTACCTTTAAAACATTGATAAGCTTGTGAAGTTGCTTGGTAATTTGCTCAACTTCCTTGTCATCACAAAAGGTAGCAATGGTCATACGAGACAAAGTTGAATCTTCTGTAGGAGCCACTGTAAGAGATTCAATATTGAAACCTCTCTGAGAAAACAAACCAACAACTCGGCTTAAAGCACCTGTTTCGTTTTCAAGAAGAACAGAAATCAAATGACGCATTATGAACGCTCCTCTCTATTTATACGCATATCAGACATACATCCTTTTGCTATTTGCATTGGATAAACACGAGAATCAGGATCAACTTGAACATCAATAACTACGGTGCGATCTTTGATTTCAATTGCTTTCTTTAATGCAGGTTCAAGTTCAGCTTCATTTGTTACACGAATACCAACTTGATAATAACTTTCTGCTAGTTTTACAAAGTCTGGCGCAGCATCCATAAAGGTTTCAGTCTGGTGTCCGTTATAGAACATCATCTGCCACTGCTTAACCATTCCGAGTGAAATGTTGTTTAAAATCAAAATCTTGATTGGGATGTTGTACTGTAAGCAAGTAGCTAATTCCTGAAGGTTCATTTGGAAAGAACCGTCACCAGTAATACAGAATACTTCACTATCAGGGCAAGCAATCTTTGCGCCGATAGCAGCAGGGAAACCATAACCCATGGTTCCTAAACCGCCAGAAGACAACAATTTTCTTGGCTGATTGAACTTGTAGTAAAGGGCAGTAAACATCTGATGCTGTCCTACATCAGTAACGATAATATCTTTACCTTCAGTTACCTTATATAACTCAGTAATCACCTTTGCTGGATGTAACAAATCAGGATTACCATCGCCCTTCCAAGTAAGTGGATACTTATTCTTAGCAGCTTCAATTTCGCTCCACCACTGATCTAAACGAGCGTTATCCATGTTTAGTGATAATTCACTGATGGTATCGTTCATCTGATCAAGAACAGTACCAATATCACCTACGATAGGAATTGCTACAGGGATACGTTTAGCAATTGAAGAAGGATCGATATCCACATGAACAATCTTGGCATTAGGGCAATATTTTGTTACATCATTGGTTGAACGATCTGAGAATCTAGCACCTAAAGCAATAATTAGGTCGCTATCATTCATAGCTTTGTTAGCAGCATAAGTACCATGCATACCAACCATACCTAAGAATTGATCATCATCTCCTGGATATGCACCAAGTCCCATAAGGGTTGCGGTTACAGGAATATGATACTTTCTAGCGAATTCAGTAACCTTTTCACATGCGTGAGGTGAAGAAATTACGCCACCACCAACATGGATAACAGGTCTCTTTGCCTCTGCAAGTAAGTTAATAGCTCTCTTTATTTGTCCTTTATGACCAACAAGTGTTGGGTTATAAGAACGCATTGAAATAGCATCAAGAGAAACTTTTTCGTAAGGGAACTTAAGAGAAGGCTTTTGGCAATCCTTTGGAATATCAACAACAACTGGACCCGGACGGCCTGTTGATGCAATATAGAAAGCCTTTCTAATATATTCTGGAATATCTTCTGCTTTCTTACAAATATAGCTATGCTTTACGATAGGTCTTGAAATTCCAACCATATCTACTTCTTGGAATGCATCTTGACCAATTAAAAATGTAGCAACCTGTCCTGTAATGATTACCATTGGAATAGAATCCATATAAGCAGTAGCAATACCAGTGATGGTATTAGTTGCACCAGGACCTGAGGTTACAAGACAGCAACCTACTTTACCAGTAGCTCTTGCATAGCCATCTGCTGCATGTGCTGCAGACTGTTCATGTCTTACAAGAATATGCTTAATTTTTTTTGAATCCTTTAGAGCATCATAAATATCAAGAACAGCTCCACCTGGATATCCGAAAAGTTTATCTACGCCTAAATCTTCTAATGTGCGCACAACCATCTGCGCACCAGACAACATTTCCATAAAGCCTCCATGGCTTTTAAAACAATATTAACTTCGTGAAAATAGTTGGCTTAAACAAGGCATTCAGGTAAGAAACTTCCTCGAATAAACTTGAATGTTATTATTCTTTTGCAACTATTTTCTGAAATGGTGTGCCTAGGAAAAATAATTTTCATAAGTCAAATAGTACTTAAGAAAACAATCTTTCTAACAGCCGTATGTTAGCGTTAAGCACCCACTCAAGGATTACCCCTGAAAAATTATAACACAACCGATTTGTAATACAGTTTTTGATATTTCTTTATATATAAAAAAAGGCTTAATGCGGAATTTTGTTACCAACACAAGCCTTTTCTAAATAGCATAAGTGTAATTTGGGATGGAGTTACATCACCTCATTCAAAACTTGAATTGGGTGTTTAACACTTTGATGCTCCATTCTTTGTACCTGCTCTCTACAAGAGAACCCTGTAACCAAGCAACGATTAACAGGATATTTCTTAAATACTGGGGCCCAATTTTGATTATAGATAGATATAGATTTCTCCATATTCTTTGCAGTATGGCCGTAAAGACCAGCCATGCCACAACAACCAACTGGGATTGGCTTTAACTTGATAGATGCCTTATTAAAGATCTTAACCCAATCATCATGAGTACTTGGCTTCAATGATTTTTGAGTACAGTGTGCTAACAAGTAGTATTCACTATCATCTTGGGTTTTAGTTTTTATAAGATCAAGATTCTTAAGTAGCCATTCCTGAATTAGCATCACTTCAAAATTGCCTCGAGCATCACCAAGAATCTTACGATATTCATCGCGATAACATAACACAATTGCAGGATCCACTCCCACAAGAGGCATGCCTAACAATGCAACCTGACTTAAAAATGAAGCAGTATCCAAAGCTGTTTTGGCAAACTCTCTTAAATATCCACGAATATGGAGAGCCTTTCCATTAGGATGTAGTGGAATAAGAAGAGGCGTCTTACCTAGCTTGGTAATTACTGAAATAACATCAGCAACTAACTGAGCATCATAAGCAGTGGTAAACGTATCTTGTACCAAAATAACGTGCTGCTCTTTTTCTTCAGCAGTAAATTTCTTGGCTTTTTCTAAATCAAAATACTCAACCATTGTTTGATCTAGAAGTTCTTGCAAAGTTGGCTTACTGAGTTTTGGTACATCAGTAAATCCGAGAACTTTTTTGGTAATGTACTTCACAGGAGCTAAAGAATTAACTGTATTAAATACAGTCGGTAACTTAGTCATGAGAGGAACACTAGTCTCAAAGTTTTTAACTACTAAATCCCCAACAGGTCTTAAGTATCTTGAATAATACAGATTGAAAAATCTTGCTCTAAAATCAGGAACATCGACCTTTATCGGACAAAGAGAAGCACAGGCCTTACAAGCTAAGCAACAATTCATTGCTTCTAAAACTTCATCACTAAAGTCGTACTTGTCTTTCTTCTTCCAGTTATTAAATGTTTTTTCAGCCAATTCCTTAATAGAGAAACCTGCAGTATTTAACTTCATTTCCTCATTTAATGGATTAAAGCCTGCTTCACTTAATTCACGTAACCATTCTCTCATAAGGCCAGCACGACCTTTTGGAGACTGCACCCTATCGCCTAAATACTTATAGGTTGGGCACATTGGTGAGGTGGTGTCATAGTTAAAACAAGCACCGTTACCATTACAACTAACAACACGGTTGTAACTATGTCTAACTTCTTTTGGTATTTGTCTATCAAAAGTACCACGCTTAATAGCATCGACAGACACCAACTTGTCTGTTTCATTGCCGTAAGGAACGCAAATCTTACCTAGGTTTATTCTATTCTTTGGATCAAATACTGCTTTTACTTTTCTAAGCTCATCAAAGAGGCCACCGTAGTATTGTGGACCATAGGCACTTCTGTATCCTCTACCGTGTTCACCCCACATAATTCCGCCATATTTAGCAGTTAGTGCAACAACAGAATCAGAAATTTGTCGTAAAACTTTTTCTTGTTTCGGATCGCATAAATCCAAGGCTGGGCGTACATGTAGTACCCCTGAATCCACGTGACCAAACATACCATAACGTAAGTGATGGTCATCCAAAAGTTTTCTAAACTCCAATATGTAATCTGCAAGATGCTCAGGAGGTACTACAGTATCTTCCACGAAAGCTATAGGCTTAGCATCACCATCGGCATTACCCAAAAGACCAACAGCCTTCTTACGCATAGCATAAATAGCTTGGATATCCTCTATTTTGGTACAAACTTGGTATCCGATAATGCCACGGTCATTACCTTTATCAAGATCTGCATCTAGAACAGCAATGAGTTTATTCATTAACTCTTGTTCTTTTTCAACATCATTTCCTGCGAACTCAACAATGTTGATACCGTCCATTTGCTTACCAGGAACATCTTTAAGTAAATCTCTTACCTTGTACCAAACAATATCCTTCTTAGCCATGTCAAAAACATAAGAATCTATTGTTTCTACAGATAACGCTTCTGTAGTTACCAGTACTGGAGCATGTCTTAAGGCAGAATCAAAGCTATCGTATTTAATATTTACAAGAGCTCTAAATGAAGGAATTGGGGTTAAATCTAATTCAGCACCTGTAATAAAACCAAGAGTACCCTCAGCACCGCAGATGATTCTTGAAAGATCTAAAGTGCCAGTATCTGGATCCCAAACATGTTTTAAGTCATAGCCGGTAAGGAAACGAGTTAAATTAGGGAAAGTGCTAACAATCTCTGCTCTTTTAGTAGTGGCAATCTCATATACAACACGGTAAATGTCGCCTTCCAAGTTTTGAAGCGCTAACTTTTCTTTTAAAGCATCGCCAGAAACTGGAGCAAAATTAACTAATGTGCCATCAATTAAAACTACATCAACATTCAGAATATGTTGAGAAGTCTTTCCATACTTAAGGGAACCTTGTCCTGAAGCATCGTTAGAGATCATGCCACCGAAGGTAGCTCTATTTGATGTGGATAGGTTTGGAGAAAAGAATAATCCGTGCTGCTTAATCTTTTGATTTAGCTCGTCTTTGATCACACCAGATTCAACATGCACTGTACGTTTTTCAGCATCTACATTGCCGATACCACGCATATATCTAGATACATCAATAATGGCACCTACTGTGAGGGAACCACCATTTGTACCGGTACCGCCACCTCTTGGAGAAAATTTAATGTCCAAAAACTCTGTACGAGTAGCTGCTCTCATCACCTCTTGCACATCGGCAGCATTTTTAGGAAAAATTATTCCTTGTGGTAACTGCTGATAAACACTGTTGTCAGTGGCTTCTGAAAGTCTACTACTATATGAATACTCAACATCACCAGTAAAATTTTTGTCGGCTTTAAGAAATTTAAAGAAATTAAGATAGATAGGACTAAGAGAAACATCCTGGGATAGTAGAGGGATCATGAATCAAGCCTCGGTATTAACATTTAAAGGGTATCAAAGACGCTACAATTTTAAATCAAAACAGCATAAGGGACAAACTTTTACAAGCAATAAAAGAGAGTGTTTTTAGAAAATTTTCCAGGGTTTTTAATCGCTTAATTTACTAAAAGCTAAGATAGTTTTCAGTAAACAAAATATATCTATTCCAAATAATTTTGATACAATTTCATTAGTAGGATTCTGTGTTTATTTTTAAGTTAACGCGGAAAATACTAAAGAAATTTTGTATTTTTCCACATTTTACTCTTGAGTAAGATCTTTACAATCAGTAACTATATAATGCATAGACATAGCTATTTCTGAAAATACACTGATATAAGATAAAATAGTAGCAACTATTATTAAATTGGGTTCCGTAATGATTTCAAGCAATGTACAAGGCGCAGGTCTTCAACGTATCGTACTTATTAATTCTTATATAGGACATGGAAGCTCTGCTAACAGAGTGTTTGAGTTTGATCTTTCCAAGCATACTCAAATCAACGGAGCTAATGGCTCTGGTAAAACTAGCCTATTAAAATTAATACCTCTCTTCTATGGTATCGTACCTGGCAAGATCACAAGCTCTAGCAATGTGCATAAGAGCTTTTCGGGATTTTACCTTCCAGATTCTGACAGTACCATTGTTTTTGAATATCGAAATAGCCGTGGCGAAACTGTTCATGTAATGATGAATAACGCCAGTCAAAATGCTAATAACAAAAGTATCAACTACCGCTTTGTAAAAGGCGCCTTTGATGTTGAAAATTTTGTTGTCTATGACGAATCAATTAAACGCTATCGTGCGAAAACTTGGCAGGAATATAAAAAATATTTAAAGCTTTCAGATATTCAATCAGAAACTCTAGTTACCACTGTTGATCAGTATCGCTCAATCATTCAAAACATTTCTAACGGAACTAATAACCAACTCAGATATGATTACAGTCTATGCAGTGGTAAAAAACATTTACGCTACATTGAAGGAATTACCCAAAGCTTAATTACAGGACATGTAAAATTCGATAGTATTAAGTTATTACTTACAGATATTCTTAGACAAAATCATCCCAATATTAACCTTGCACTCAACCAAAGTTCCATCAATGAATGGTGTAACGATGTGCGAGCTTACCGTGAAGCTGAAAAACAAAGTGATAATTTAAGAAGAATTCTGGCCCTACATGAAAAGACTGATGATTCGATAAACCTTCTATCATCACACCTTGCGCATTTAAATTGGTTCCGTAATAACTTCAAAGAGAACATCGACAAGATCAATACAGAAATCGAACAAAAGACTAAAAGTCGTGATGAATTTAATAGCATTCGTGACGAAGAAATTAGAAATATTCAGTATCAAATTACTGAAATCGATAGTAATTTACATAAAGTCCTAAAAGACATCCAAGCAATAGAAGATCAACAAAGCGAATTTACAGAAAAAGATGCGATGTATTGGGAGAGCCAATATGACAACAAGATCATTGTTGAACACGGTATTTCTCAAATAAAAGATAAGCTATCTTCGGTAAGTGCTGTATATAACAATATCAAAGGCGAATTTGACGCTAAAAAAGCTGAAGCTGAAAAGCGCGCCAATACCGAAATTTCAGCCCTAGAAAAGAAGAAAAACGAAGCTAAACTTGATATTCAAAACAAAATTCACGAGCTTGAAACAACCCATCAAAACAGTCTTAATAAATTAAACCAAGATCGTAATGCACGTATTAACGAAATAGACATCAAAATTACCTCAATAAAAGGCGAAATTTCAAAACTTGAAAGCGAACTTAAAAATATTCCAATACCTGAAGAAAAACAAAAGAGACTTATAGAACTTAATCAGAGATACACAGAAGTCCATAAAATTAATTCAGAACTAAACGAAAAGCTCTATAAGACCAGTAATGAAATCCAAAAGCTATCTCAAGAAAGAGACAGTCTTATTTCTAACTGTGAAAAAATACAGACAAAGAAAAAGAACATTGAAGTACGCTTAAATGAAATTGCAAACCTATTAAATCCTGATACTGGCATGCTTTCTGGCTATTTAAATGAGTACGAACCTAATTGGAAACAAAGCATCGGAAAAGTTATTCGTGAAGACCTTCTTTCTCGCAATGATCTTTTACCACAGAAGGCCAATGACTCTTCAGAAGAAGGAAGAATTAATATTGGTAGCTTATCTCTATCAATAGGCAAGCTTCCTTCCTGCCAAGGGGATTCTAATGAACTTGAAAATGAACAAAAAGAACTAACTCAAAAGCTATCTGATCTCACTTCACAGTTCACCGCGAATACCAAAAATTCTGAGAATATGGCCCAGCAGATAAGCCAATTACAGAGTGAAGCAACTGTTTTAGAATCTCAAAAAATAAGTGAGCAGGAAATCACTGATATCAATAACCAAATAAAGATATCAAAAGATGATATTGATACATTTAAGAAAAATCAGATTCTTGCTATCCAAAATGTTATCAATACCAACAAAAATGATCTCCACAAATTAGAATCTGAAAAGAAGGAAATTGATAAAACCTTAAGTGAACATATCAAAACCCAAAACGATAACTATTTCTTAAATAAAAGCGATCTTGAAACAGAACGAGATAATGTTGTTTCAGACTCTGACACCCGCATTCAAGAGCTACAAAATGATTGTAAAAAGACCATCAAAGAACTCAATGCAATCATGCTTCAAAAAATGAATAATGAAAAAGTGGATCAAAAACTTATTGATTCCCTCACTAATGAATTAGAGCAAAAGCAACAAACTCTTGACGGTATCATGGAGCATGAAAAATTTGTCAACGATTACCGCACTTGGAAAAACACCAGTTTTTCACATCTTGCGGAATATCGCTTAAAACAAAATGAACTTGAGCCACAATTGAACAAGCTCAATAACGATAAAAATGCTCTTGAAGAAGATCAAAAACGCCAAGATAAAAATTATCAAAATCAAATTGTGACTTTAAAAAGAGAAGTAAACGAAACCAACCAAAAGCTCACTAATACTGAAGGTCTCATCGAGAGAGTTATCAGAAGTGAAGTTACCTCTCAAATAAATGAAGCTCGTGAAACAGATATTACCTTCGAAAACACCTACCACGACACCGATGAGCAAATTAAAAAATATGAAGATAATATTAAAGACCTCGATAACTGCATCAACGCTGTTAAGAATTGTATGAATGGTCTTCAAGAGTCTAGTATTAAAACCTTCTGGATTGAGGCTTGCTCTGAAAAATCTCTCACTACAGCACTACCGAGCGATGACCTTGACGATAGCAAGAAGAACCGCATAATTTACCCAGAAGCTGCTAAGAAAATGCTTGAAGGCGAACTTAAGCAAATTAAGCGAAACCTTATGGATAGTACCCAAAACATCTTACATATGATCAAACAATACTACGATCATATGATGGATTTCGATAGAAGAATCAAAGGCTTTAGTAACCGTATCTCCAATACTGTGTCCAACAACTTACAATTTGAAGCCTTTGAATCCTTCAATATTTCATTGGAACCATGCATTAAAAAGCTTGTAGGTTGGAATTTTATCCATTCTCTTGCAGACTTTTATAATGAATGGCTTGATAACGATCGTCCAAGCGGAAATCTCCCATCTGAAGAATACGTTCAGAAACTATCAGCCTTATCTGATATGTTTGTTAACGGAATGCTTCACAACGATCTAAACGAACTCTTTAATATCATTTTCACTGTTACGGAAAATGGTAAACAAAAGATAGCCAAAACAGAAAAGGACCTTGAAGACATTAGCTCTAACGGTCTTACCTTCTTACTGTTATGCGCTCTCTATATTAGCTTGATTCATGAATCTCGTGACGGACTCAATATTGCGATTCATTGGCCAGTTGATGAAATGAGTAAGCTATCAGCTAAGAATATTAGATTGCTCCTCAACGTAATGGAAAAGAACAATATTGTGATGCTATCTGCCGCACCAGATCTCAGTCCAACAATAGCTATGGAATTCGACCGCATTTATAGAATCGCTAAGGACCGAGTATACGTTAATGCAGAAGCACTTGATCCTATTAAAAGTGCAATAAATAGTAGACTTAACGAGGAGTCCCAAGAAAATGCTTAGAGAAACTATTGAACGACTCCTAAAAGGAGAATTCATCTGTAAGATCACCTGTCCTGATTCGGTAAAGGATTTGGAAGATGAAAATATTCGTCCGCAAATTGAGGCTGTATTGGATCTTATGAACCGTAAGCTCACCTCAACAGCCAATAAATCTGCTTATTTTGCAGTATGGAAAAACCTCGAAAATAAAAATGACAAAGAATCCATTAAGCGTGAATTTCAAAATTTTCGAGATCAATTGCGCCCTATTGTAGAATTTGTCTTAGCTGTTATGGACTGCAATACTAGAGACCACCCTTTGGTGCCTGGAGATCAGATTACAGAAGCCGAAATTACTGCTAAAGTGCAAAGTAACCAATTCCTTGTTGATGAATTCAAACGCGTGCAACAACTTATTTTTAAGCGTGGCACTAACGATCCAATACCGGAAATGATTCATGCCATTTTAGATAAACTAGAAAAGTTCGGTATCCTGAAAGAAACCATACAAGGAAGCAGAATCTTTTCTTTCACCGGTAAGATAGATTACGTTTACGAAGTTCTAGAGTATATCGATGCTCATGAAAATATTATGAACAAGGTTGCTGAAGAGAAACAAGCAATTCAAGAGGAACTCTTCTCATGACATCGAATACAGCTCTAGGAACAGAAGGTAACTCCAAACTCATAAAAACGCTTCTAAACGATATGTCTAGAGGTGCAGATCTTATAGTCGCTGCTTTCAATAATAATCTAACTGCCGTAAGACCTGAAGATGAAGCAAATTTTGAAAAACTTAAAGCCCAAAATATTTTAATGTCCACTATCGATGGATACCGTCTAAATCCACATGTAAACCGTTTGATTAGACATGTGCTTAAAATCGATAGCAGATCTTATATTGACGTTGGCCTTAAAACACGTCTTCGCAATATTCAAATTCTAGCTGAAAGTTATATCGATCATAAGAGATTACACCAAGACGAGCTTGCTCACGATAGCCTTCTAGCTCTCGAGCAACTGGTATTTGAAATTCATTTTGATGCCCATCTTGCAGTAAATAGTTTGTCCCAAAGACTTCTAACCCAATTTGGCTTTGTAAAAAATCTCCACGATAAAATTATTGAAAATGAAGCGGCTATCACCTTAGCTTCGGACCTAGTAGATAACCTCACTGCTTATACATTTTCCAACATGATGGAATATGTAAACAATGCTGGTAACGATTCCGATCTCTACCGGATTTTGATATCCGAGCTACTGTCAGAGCTTGCGGCTTGCCAAAGCGAACTTAACGGGATCATGGGCCAACTTCGAAAAATGCTCTCTACATTTAGAGAACAAGTAAGAAAGACTAACCTCTTAAAATCCTTTAGCGAGCACTGGATTAAAAACTCAGGCTACAATCCTAAAGACTATACAGATGATTTAGTTCCTAACGAGTTATTCACAAGGGCGGAACCATTAACTTTTACTAGCCATGCGGACTTTGATAATCCTTTACTTGAGGATGAGTTAATTAGCATTATTCATTCATTAAAGGAAAATAAGTTAGCTAATAATTTAGATAATCAAGACGTTACACCTACGGGATTCACTGAACCTCCTCAAACCTTTGAAGAGCAGTATGAATACGAAGGTCTTGAAGATGATCTTATCGAATACTTTAGGTATGTTGCCCAGCAAAAAGATGGAGTTAGTGCTGTTAACTATTTCCACGAAAACAAAGATAAATTTGAATGTAGCTGTACGAACTGGCTGTTTTCAATATATGCCTTTTATGAAAACATGGAACTTAGTAACAAACAGCATTACATCATTAAACCGAATGATGAATTTCAACATATTATGAATAAAGAGGCATCAGATCCAAGTAGAGGCTTCGGAGACATGATCATTTTAGATTTAGAAACCTCCTTTAAAGTCTGATAAAAGTTAGAACCTTATAGTGCATATGGAAGATCAAGAAGTTTCACTAGCATCTCCTGTAATAAAAGAGAGAATTAAGAAGTTATTTTCAGATAATAGGAAGTTTTTAAAAAGTTTACTTCCTTTATTTTCCAATCCGACACTTATAAAAAGGATAAATAAAAATACTGGTAGTTATCGATTAATCGCAGAGCTTCTTGATCTTATTTTTGATGAAACTTCCTATAAAAATTTCTATGATGCAAATGAGCATTTCACAGTTGATGCAGGCTTACTTTTAACCAACCAATTAAAAAAATATGGTTTTTCGACACAAGAAATTTCTGAGTTCACCCACATAACATCAAGAATAGGAAGAGCTCAAGCGGGCTTTACAACTGAAAAAGAAAACGACATAAAAACCTCTCACAACCACGTCTTAATTAAAAGTGGGGACAAGGTTCTCTACAACAATAGTCCTCTATCTCTGCATTCTGAAATGCCTCTTTTCCCAGACATTATGGATCTTGTAAAACAGGTTGATAATGTAAAACAGGTATTGATTATTGAAAACGAAGAAGCCTTCTACCACTTTAGCGATAATAAATTCTCAAGTGACGAAGCCACCCAAAAATTTTTGGAAAACCTCCCTTGGACTATCAGTATCTTAAGAACAGTTCCACCCAAAAAAGAACAAAATATGCTACAAATAGCACCATACATATACGATTTTTTGGATCTCTTGGTTAAGAAACTTCCTAATATTGATATCTATGGGGCTCCCGATCCTGATCCGGAAGGCATAAGCTGGATTCAAGCAGTCCAAAAACATTTAGAAGAAACTACTTTCTATCAAGGTAAATGTCTAATCTTCTTACCTGATCCTGTTTATGTAACCATAGATACTTTGAAACACAACGGGCAAAACCTAGATGTGTCCCAAGAAATAAAAATTTCTAAATTTGAAAGGATCGCCTTAGAGCAAGAAAACACTCCCATAGGACAACTTGCAAAAGTTCAATTAAAAACAAGAAAAGTGCTTATGCAGGAATACCTTCTTCATAGCAAAAACACTATCCCAATAAAGGTCTTTAATCTCGAAAAGTAATTACTACCTTAGATATTTTGATTCATTTCCATTGCAGGAACTGCTTCGCGGCACCTACCTGTCTCTCTTGCAGGAACGCCCACAACGGTGGTATGTGCGGGAACAGGATGAACCACAACACTACCTGCACCAACTTTTGCACAATCGCCGATGGTAATATTGCCAAGGATGCTAGAACCCGCTCCTAGAAGAACACCGCTACCGATCTTAGGATGACGATCCCCTTGTTCGTGTCCGGTGCCACCTAAGGTAACATTATGAAGGAACGAAACATTATCCCCTACAACTGCAGTTTCCCCTATTACTATGCCTGTAGCGTGATCAAACATAATGCCTCTACCTATTTTGGCAGCAGGATGAATATCAACGGCAAAAGTAACAGAGATAAGATTTTGTAAAAAGTAAGCTAAATCTTTTCTACCATTCTGCCATAGCCAATGGGCTATACGATAAGACTGAATAGCATGGTAGCCTTTAAGATACAAAAGCGGAGTGGAATAATAAATTACAGCAGGATCTCTATCCTTTACAGCCTTTAAATCTATGGCTGCCGATTCCACAATTTTAGGATCTCCGTTATAAGCTTCGTAGCAGATTTCTCTCAAAACCACTGCCGGCATAACAGATGAACCTAAACGACTTGATAGCTGGAAGCCTAAGGCATCACGAAAAGTTTTTTGATTGATAATACCCTGGAGAAAATAACTTCCTAGCATTGGCTCTCTATTCATCATCACCAACGCTTCATCGCGTATTTTCTGCCATATTTCATCAACTATCATATATCCTCTGATACCGGTTTATTATTAAGTGCTTACAAACGCTCTTTTTCGGTTCCTGTCGGTACTGGTTCCATGTGTAACGTGAGATCAGCGTTTGGGTATAATTTTAGTACATTGCTTTCTGCTAAATCAGCAGCTTCGTGTGCTTCACGTAAAGAGATATTCTCATCAAGGACAACATGCGCTTGAACAAAAATAACTGGCCCCGATTTTCTAGTACGGAGATCATGCACGCCTAAAATATTCGGAACTGAGAGAATCTCTTTATGGATAGCAATAATATCATTATCAGACAATTGTTCATCTAATAAAACAGATAAAGCTGATTTGCCGATCTTAAAGCCACCACTAAAAATATACATGCCCAAAATTATAGCAAATAAGCCATCGGCTCTTAGATACCCGAAATATGAAAATCCTAAAGAAACAAGAACGCCGATGTTAAACAAAATATCACTAGCATAATGAAGGCGATCGGCCATTATGGCTTGGCTATGAGTTTTTTTAACCACATAGGTCTGAAGCATTACAAGTACTATGGAAATAGTAATAGCGAATATGGTTACCCAAATACCGGTATCTAAGCTATCTAATTCCACTGGGGTTGCAAAGCGCATACAACCATGTACAACTAAGAATACTGATGAGCCAACAATAAAAGCGGATTGAATAAGGCTAGAAACTGATTCGGCTTTCCAATGGCCATAACGATGATCTTCGTCAGAAGGTGTTACAGCATACTTTAAAGCTAAAAGATTCACCACCGAGGCGGCAACATCCATCAAAGAGTCTGTTAGGGAGGCCATTAATGTTGAAGAACCAGTCAATACAAAGGCCATCAGTTTTGAGATGATTAAAACGCCTGCTGTACTGGTGGAGGCTAGTCCTGCAATCATTACTAGCTTTGAATATGTGGATATATCACAAACCTGTTTAGGCTCTGAATTATCACATGGCTTGTTGTTATAGATGACTTTATTAGACATAAATATGCCTCAGACATACTCAATACCATTAAGTTAAACGAACCTGGTAATCTTTCACTACGTGGCTAACCTAACTAATAAATTTTAAAATAAACGAGGAGTATCTTATATCAAATTTAAAAACATAAATAGTGTAGCAAATGCAATGTGTAATATTTGATAATTAGGCTTGTGATAATAATTTAAAAAAATTTATGGTCACTTTATCCAAATTCTAATAATGATCACTTCAAAAACTACAGTCTTAAATAGAATAGACAGTGGGAGAATGTCACACTTAGCTTGGGGGAGTCATATGAAGCTCATACTTTTGCTTAGATTAATATGGCTTTGGCCGGTAAAAATTTTTGCATCTTGTAATCCAAAGCAAAAAAATCCGAGAGAAGAGATGCAACTCGATACAGATACTCCAATAGTATATGTAATGCAGTCTGATTCTATAAGCGATCTCCTTACACTGGAAAAGTTTACCCAGAAGTCTCGACTTCCAAATCCCTTTACTCCTGTGCTATATGACGGCGAAACCCTTCCTAGAACCGTTTACATGAAGAAGGTGCCGTTTTTTAGTTCCCATAAATCCAGTGATTACCATTACCAAAAAGTTTTCACCATTTGGGAAGAATTTTGCCGTAAACATAAAGCAGATCTCCAAGTTGTTCCTGTTACAATTTTTTGGACAAGAAATCCAGGAAATGAAGGCGAACCGTACCGGGATATGGTCAATAAACCCTATTCTGCTGTACAAAAATTTTTTAGACTTCTCTTCCTCGGACATGACAATTTAACTGTTCTATCCGGCCCTATCAGAGTTTCTCAGCTTAAAAAGCATTGTGGTAAACATGAATTTTCTGAAGTCTTAGCACGTGCTTGCCGTCTACATTTTGAAAGACGCCATAATGAAATAATAGGACCTAAAAGTTTAAATAGAGCTCACATCATTCAAGAAATACTTAATACTGATTATATAAAAGGAGCCATTCAAAAAAGAGCTGATGACACCGGCAGGAACTACGCTGAAATTGAATCTGAAGCCTACGAAATGCTAAACGAAATGGTGGCTGATTATTCATACCACACCATGCGTTTTACCGCTGCAATACTGCATCTTTTGTGGAATAAGTTTTACCACGGAATCAATATATATGGTGCCGAAAGAGTTCGTGAGCTTATCCACTCAGGCCATGAAATTGTGTATATTCCTTGCCATAGAAGCCATATGGACTACCTTCTTTTGGCATATACATTATTCAATGAAGGCTTAGTAATGCCACATGTAGCAGCTGGCAATAACTTGAATTTCTTTCCGATAAATAAATTTTTAAAACAATGTGGTGCCTTCTTCATCCGTAGAAAATTCAAAGGTGACGAACTATATACGGCTATTTTCAGACAGTACCTCCATACATTGTTCAGTAACGGATACAGCACTGAATTCTATATTGAAGGCGGAAGATCACGTACAGGAAGAACTCTACCACCAAGAACGGGTATTGTCGCTATGGCTGTACAATCACAGCTTTATGGCATCGAACGCCCTATAACCTTCGTACCTATATATTTAGGTTATGAAAAGGTAATGGAAGTTAATAGTTACATGAGCGAACTCAATGGTGCTAAAAAAGAAAAAGAAAGCCCATGGCAATTATTAAATTTCTATAAAAGACTTAAATATTACGGCCGTGGTTACGTTAGCTTCGGTGAGCCAATAGTTCTACCTACATTTTTAAGAGAAAATGTCCCTAATTGGAGAGATGACATCACGGAAGGACAATTTTCCAAACCAGAATGGCTTTTTGATACGGTTAATAATCTATCTGATGAAATAGTAATGCGTCTAAATAACTCAGCTACCACTAACGGGTTAAACCTTACAGCCCTAGCCTTGTTATCTAGTGATGAACATAAGTTATCATTTAGCGAACTGCAAACTGTAATCAACTTCTACATTTTCATTCTACGAAACTCTCGCAATACTGCAGAAAGTGCTATTCCAAAAATCTCAGGACAAATGCTTTTGGAACAAGCGTTAGAATTGAAGCCTTTTAATGTAGTTGAAGAAAACGGAATTAAGTACGCTAAGCCTTCGCCAAAGCAAATAATCTACCTTTCCTACTTTAGGAATAATATTCTGCACTTCTTTGTATTGCCTGCCCTTATAACAACAATTATCGCTGTACATAAGAGAATCAACATACCTGATATCGTGCTTCATACAAGAAACGTATTCTATTTTCTAAGGCATGAATTATTTGCCCCAGTAAGAGAAAATGTCTTAGATCTAACCATTCGTTCTTATATTAAAGCCTTTCAGTTGGCGGAATATTTTACAGTCCTTGATAAGGAATTCTTCCAACTTACAGAAGATCCTGAGAAACTCAAGCTATTAAATGTATTGAGTAACTCGATTTATGATAACCTAATTAGGTATATCATCGGTGCTGAAGTTCTGAAACACACTGAAGACAACACAATGGATCAGAAAAAATTTATAGATGCTTGTGTTGATATGTGTCATAAACTTCCTGTTGAAATTACAGGAGGCTCCCCTGAATTCTCAGATCCGATAACATTTAGAGTAATGAGCGAAACCTTCATGAGACATAAGTATGTTTATGTTAATGAAACTAACTCTTGCTTTACGAAAAACTTAACCAAGATTCAAAAATTGACCAATGCGGTAGGTCCTTTGCTCCCGAAGAAATATTTAGACATTTTAACGAGATAAAAAATGCAAAACAAAATTAACAATGCTTTAAAAAATTGTTTTTTAGTTATTTTTACAATGGCCACATTTGTAGGGGGAGCTCTAGCCGAAGACAAAGAAGATGATGGTGAACAGGTAGTTCCTGTAACAGGATACTATGAAATCAAAAATGCCATAACCACCAACTTAAGCTCTACTGGTACGAAATTAAATTACATTTCCGTAAACGTAACTTTATCGGTCGGTGACTCTAGAGATATAGAGTTATTAAAATTGCACGAACCTCTTATCAAGGACAAAATTACCGAAATATTAGGTGCTGAAACCTTTGAACAAGTATCTGCCGATAACAGTAGAAATGAAATTCAAAAAAAAGTTAAGGATGCCATCTTTAAGCTTACTGATGAATGTGTTGGCCGTAGAATATTAAAGGATGTAATGTTCTTAGATTTTAAATGGCAATAAAGAATAGCTTGCGAGAATAAACATATCTCTTCTTACTGCCTATCATATACGCAGTAGAAATTTATGCTTTTGAAATGGTAGGTGGTGCCACTTACAGGAATCGAACCTGCGACCTCTTGTTTACGAAACAATTGCTCTACCTACTGAGCTAAAGTGGCATAGAAAACATAGAATATCGCTAGGCTTTAAAAAGTCTAACAATCGGGCGATGATTATATCATGCCATCGAAATAAATCAAAAAAACAAGCAAATGGACGTTAGCAAAGCTACCCTTCCCTAACTTATTAAGCTGTAACGATATAAATTTAGGTATGTAATTTAATTACTAATCTTACGAAACCACT
>CAVGFV010000185.1:0-30960 GCA_963628765.1 Succinimonas sp. | reverse complement strand
TTTCGTAAGATTAGTAATTAAATTACATACCTAAATTTATATCGTTACAGTTTAAAACAAAGCCTGGTTAAAAACCAGGCTTTCTTATTTTTAGGTTGGATACGCAGCACCAGTTTCTGGATCAAACGGCGATTCTGAATTTTCAACAACCTCTTTAAAAAACTCTATTGTTCCTTTTACATCAAAGTTTCTAAAACCATAAGATATACACAAAAGTTCATGACTCATAAAGTGATCATACTTTTCATATTCAAGATTGCTTATGGTGTTTGATAATTCAATTTCACTTGGAGCTTTGTTTTTTAATATTTCTTTAACTGTATCCTTGAAGGTTAAACTACTAATTCTAGGGATTAAGATATAGCTACCCTGTTTTTTGGCATTTAATCCGTATTTTTTTAGTATTTGCACAATAGTGTGCATTATCTTATCGCCTTTCCAAGGGAATAGATAAATGCCTTCTAGACCTACTATATATTTATTCTTATCAAGGTTTAATCTCTTAAAGTATTCTTGACCTTCTTTAAAATGTTCTTTAGCTTTAGCATTTAAGTAACGTGGAATTTCTCCGGAAATATAGAGGTCACGCATCTTTTCACGTACACCATCGTGTATTTTTCCACTATTACCATCCATTACTAATGGTTCAGTGTCTTGTTTGTAGGTCTTTACATAGATTTGGTGTTTTTCTTCATTAAAGAAGACAACTTCCCATCCCTTACCTGCAAATAAGAAGGTATCACCTACAGAAAGAGGTTGGTTTAATGGAATTGTTCCTATCTTATGACCATCATTATCAATGGTGTATTCTTCTTGAACTTTAAAAGCACTAAAGAAATTGTAATTTGATACGAGCTTTTCTCCGGTGAGACCTAATGTTAAACTTTTATCTCTCATTTGAGTTATTAAGTCATGTTCGCCGAGAGATTTTAGAAGCATTCCGAAAGTTTTAGCATCAACCAAATTAAATGGTCCTGATGCACATAATACCTTCCATAAACTGGCTGCTTTAACGCTACCGTATTCAGCAATTATGCTTAGTGTCTGTTGTATCAATGTAGACATTGCATATTCTTGCATAGTAGGTGGTTCAAACCATCTACTCAATACAAGTTCGATCATTGCTATTGATAAAAATGTTTCGTCTCTGAGTTTATCAAATAAGGATGTTTTGTTATCTTTATCGACAATTACTTCAGGAATAAACAACCTTAAAATCGCATCTTTATTTCTACGGCCGGAACGCCCAATTCTTTGTCTTAAACTAGCTACAGACTGTGGTGCATTAACTTGTGCAATTGATGTGATATCACCTATATCAATTCCTAATTCCAAGGTCTGAGTGCATATTGCGGTAGTTGGTAGTCTGCCTTCTTTAAGTCTGTTTTCAAGTCTTTCTCTTAAATCCTTAGATAAGGAGCTATGATGTGGGAAAAACTCTACTGGCACATGGGCTTCTTCAGATAATTTAACTAAGCTTGTCGCAATGAATTCTGTTTTGGCTCGGCTATTTGCAAAAACAAGATTAGTTGTGCCTCGTAAAAGCTTAAATATGTCTACAGAAATGGCATTAAAATCTTTTAAGGCTTCACTTGGTACTGTAGTTTTTGTAACGTCGTAACCTCTAATTTGAAGCTTTATACCCTTGTTTCCTGAAGAGCTTTCGATTATTACAGTATCACTGTTTTCATTAGGTCTAAGCCATTTTTTAACGGATTTGATATTACTTAATGTTGCACTTAATGCGATTCTTGGAATTCTGCGTTTTTGTAGGAATTCAATTCTATGGAGCTGTGATAGTAGCTGATATCCTCGTTCCGTGCCTATAAAGGCGTGGAATTCGTCAATAATGAAGTAATTTAAGTTTTTGAAGTTTTCTTCACACCAGTCTTTTTTGTTTAGGAGTAGAGATTCAAGTGACTCTGGTGTTATTAACAGTATTCCAGATGGAATTGAAAATAGCTTCTTTTTCTTGTTATCTCCAATATCTCCGTGCCATGGAGTTACTGTTATTCCTGTTGCTTCACCTAAAGCGGCAATGCGCTTATATTGGTCGTTTATTAATGCCTTGAGAGGACTTATATATATTATACGAATCCCTGTGAGGTTTTTTTTTAGAATATAAGTGCAAGCGGGTAGAAAAGCCGCTTCAGTTTTACCACTGGCTGTTGCGGCACTTATAATAACGTCTGATTTACAAGATATTACAGGTTCGATGGACTGTTCCTGTACATCATGTAATTCAGTCCATCCTTGTCTGCCTAACCATTTGATAATGGCAGGATTTAATAAATTTACTTTTGTGCTCATTTGTTACAGTGTGAAATCAGAAAGTTCGTCGTCATCAGCAGAGTTATCTTTATTATCATTATTCGAAGCCCCCTCATTAAGGCTATCTTGATTTTCAAGAGTAACGTTAATGTTCTGAAGAAGATCTTGCCAATTGATTTCTGGATTCTGCTCTAGAACCGATAGAAAATCTACAAAAGCTTTTATTGTATTTCTTGGAGTCTTGAAATAAGCCTCTCCAATTCTTTTTGAACAATGAGTAAGGAATTTCTCAAGAGCTTCATCAGGCACCAAGTATTTATTTGGATCGTAAGAAGCAAATACGTTTCTAATATTACTTAAGAGAACGTATAGCTCTTCAGGTGTTAAGTTATTTAAATACATAACAGGACCTGAAAGATCGTTAACACCGGCGATTTTCGCAAAGTCATTCGCAGCTAATCTTGAACGAAGAGCTTCATAACTGAAAAGTCCTTTTCTTGGATCTTCTAAGAAATCAGGTGTTCCACCAAGGATAAAGCCTAATCCACGTACGTTACCTTGTAAGCAATCATTGATAATTCTAAGAATTTGTTCATAGTTTGCTTCACGTGATCTAATGTTATGAATTTTATAAAGGTTTACCATTTCATCCATGCTTACTAATAGGCCTTTATAACCTGCAGCTTGAACGAAAGCACTTATAAGTTTATAGAAATCATAAGTGGATGAATCGTCAACAATAGTACGCACGCCAAGATCTGCTCTAGCTTCAGTTTTTGTATGGTACTCGCCACGTATCCATTTAATAGCATTGTTGGTTAGGGCTGAATTACCCGAGTCGTAGCCTCTCCAATATGCTTGGATGATTAATGAAAAATCATACCCGCCAACGAAGTCATTAAGAAAAGCTAATTTTTCTTTAATTACTTGTTCACAGTCAATCTTCTTTTCGTCAGCTTCATTTCTTGCTTCGGTAATGAATTTTTCAACGATAGAGTTAAGAGCATTTCCGTTAGGTCTAGCTCTCGTGGACATATTTTTGGTTAATTCTTGATATAAGTTTAAAGCTTGTCCGTCTGTTGCCTGCAGTCTTCTATCAGGAGCTAGATCTGCATTCATGGTTACAAGCCCTTTTTCCATGGCTATTGTTTTTACTAATTGTAAAAAGAAGCTTTTACCTGCACCGTAATCTCCAATAACAAGTTTAAAAGAACTTCCTTCATCTGCTATGCAGTTTATGTCTTTTACAATTGATTCAATTTCATGAACTCTTCCTACCTGAATATATTGCAAACCTGTATGAGGAGTTACACCTGAACGCAGTGATTGAATTATTGAATCTCTTTCTCTTTGTCTTAACTTAACAGCCATTACATTGCGTCCTATCAAAAGTATTGAATCATATGATTATAGGACGTTTTTATTGTTTTTGACAAAAATATTTGATATGTCTTTAGAATCGTAAATTAAAGATGCGTGGACTTTTTACTTTTGAAAAAATTTCTGAAGATTAGAAGAGAAATAACAGCAAAATAAATGTTCGGATCTACATTATTCGTAATTTGTTTGGTGATTTATATCAGTAACAAACAGTGTTGATAAATTCTAAAACTGTTTGTTTAAATAAACTTTATTGTCCTTCAATCATTATGTTGTATTTTTCAAGTTTTTTTCTAAGAGTAGAGCGAGAAATTCCCATCAGTTTGGAAGCATCAGTTTGATTTCCTCTAGTGAATTCCAAAACCCTACTAAGTAGCGTCTTTTCAGCTTCGTTCATTACTCTTTCGTAAAGATCACGAGATCTGTTGATATAAGTTGATTCTAAGATGTTATCTAACGTTGACAACATGTTGCCGTGAAGAGTTTGTAAATTTGCATCTATTTCTTTAAATAGTTCTTCACGTTGTTGTGGAATTGTTAATGGTCCTTTTTTTTTACCACATTTGGCAGTATTAATTTGGGATAGTTTCAGCATGCATACCTTCGCTAGTTGGGACTTTGTGCTACTTTATGTTCAATAGATGATTTTCTTAAATCAAATTTGTTATTATCAATAAAAGTAATGATGCGGCGTATCTTATTTTTTGACTAAACATCCATGGTGACTTGTACGCCGCCTTTAAATTAAGCTACCTGTTTACGAGTTCCACTTACTAAACACCATTCTTCTTTAAATTTTGGTTCATTCATATCGAACCATTGGGAATATATCTTAATTATTTCGTCACATTGTGATTTTATAATTCCTGAAAGTGCAAAAATACCATCAGGAGCTACCATACTAGCAATCTGTGGAGCTAGCTCACGCAATGGCCCCGCTAAGATATTAGCTACTAATATCTTAGTTTGGATATTTTTAGGGCATTCTTCAGGAAGATAAAGTTCGAGTTTGTCTGAAACATTATTTCTTTCGGCATTATCACGGCTTGCTATTAAAGCTTGGGGGTCGATATCAATACCAATAGCCTGAGAAGCACCGAGTTTAAGAGCACTCACAGCAAGTATGCCTGAGCCACATCCAAAATCGATTATTTTTTCATTTTGTAAATTGATACTATCTAACCAACATAAGCACATAAAAGTGGTAGGGTGGGTTCCTGTACCAAATGCAAGACCTGGATCAAGCATTACATTTACATCATTTGGATTTGGTATCTCGCACCAGCTAGGACAAATCCATAAGCGATTACCACATTTTATAGGATGGAATTGAGTCATCCATTCTCTAACCCAATCTTTGTCTTCTAACTGTTCTACTTTATATGTGATTTCATCACCGAAATGTTGCTTAAAGAACTTAATAATTGGATCAGGGTTGGTTTCTGCATCGAACAAACCAGTAACTGTGGTATTTGCCCACAGCTTAGTTTCACCTGGTTTAGGTTCATATACAGGTACATCTTCTGAATCTGTGTAAGTAACGCTTGCAGCACCAAATCCTGATAACATTCCGCTAATTTTTTTAGCTTTTTTACTAGTAGTCCCTAGCTTTATTTGTATCCAAGGCATCTGGTGTCTCCTTAATGAAATTATCTTTAAAAATACTTTCTTCTATTATATATGGTGCAATGTCTTGATATCCTGTTTTGATATCTATTGCAATATTAGCTGCAAATATGAAGATCTGTTCTCTTATTTCTTTAATATTACTATGAGGTTGTATGGTTAGAATTTGAGTGTTTTTATCAAAAGATATGATATCAACGTGTGCAAGTTCTAATCCATCGCGATTTACCATATTTTCAGTTACGATCTTTACAGAAATAACATCGCTATCTTCTTCACTCATCCATATAACGTTATTAAAACCACCTAGGTATTTTAATATTGTTATTGCTGCTAAGCTTTCATCTTTTTCTACATCCTCATGGGATAAAGTTGCTTTAGCTGATTGATTGCGGTTTTCTAAAAGTTTTTCCTTGTTATTTTTGTCTGCTCTTATAACAAACAAAGTTAAAGTCACAGCAATTGCAAACACTGATAAAGCTACTGATGAATAGAATGAGAAACTAGATTGGGAAAGATCATCGTAACTTAAATTTGGTTGATAGAAATTTTCTGGATCAACAGTTAGTGTAAAAGGAAAGAACCTAACAACGAAATAGATAAGTATTGAGAGGATAAGATACAGAGCATACATTGATGGATATATCCAAGCTAGTATTAATAGAAGGAAACTAATACTTTGTCCTGTTCCAACACTAAAAAGAGTAGCCACAAATAGAATGCCAAAAGTGAATTTTCTACGTTGTAATTCCCAACAAGCCAACGCGCAATATATTCCTGGTAATACGGCACAATATGTTAAGGCTGTAGCAGCATAGAAACCTCGGGAACTGGTTAGTTTTGGATGAATACTTAGTATTTCAATAATATCTTCACCGAAACCTATAGTTTGTCCGATTTGATATAGAACTCCATATAGGAAAGAATATGCATCATCGTAGTTGCGACTAAGGAAAGTAAAACTGATTCCAGAAATAAAATTTTTATAAACTAGTGCGCCAATTATCGACAAGATAACGCAAAAAACGATCATAAAAATAAAAGCGAGAAAGCAATTAAGTAAGTCGATTACCGTTATTTTGTCAGGGTCTTCAAATTTAGGAAATACATATGTAACAACAAGCGGTGCAATAACGGAGGCCATTACTGCCGAATTTCTAAAATCCGGAACAAACACATTTAAAGTTGATAAAGAAATAAAAAACGCAACGATACTACCTAAAATTTTCCATATACGTTTGTCTTCTTGATAAATTAAAGCACAAGCTATTGCAAACAATAGAGGTGAAATATAATAAGCAGAATCTGTATCAGTTTTTCCTAAATCAATTGAATTTCCCGTGAGGTGGCAAATTGTCACTATTAGGACTGGTATTACCAGAAGAAGAACACGGAAGTTGATATTAGCTAGCATAAAAAAATCACTGATTGCATTGTTTATAAAAAATGTGAAGTGTGTCGTATAATAATAAATCTTGAGTCAAATGAATAGATATTATTTTTAGCGCTATTAAATTATCATTATTTTATGAAAATAATCCACAGGAAACCAACAAATATAAATGTTTTAGAAGAATGGAATTTGGATCCTGTTCTATCAAAAATTTTTATGAACCGCGGTATATCAAGTTTAAAAGAATTGGTGTACCCATTAAAAAATCTACTTCCTCCTAATTTTGCTGATATAGATAAAGCAGCATCAATCATTGGTCAAGCTATTATTAATAATGATTCTATAAGAATCATTGGTGATTATGATGTTGATGGGGCAACATCAACCGCGCTAGCGATGCGTTTTTTTAATGATATTGAATATAAAAAGGCTGATTACTATATTCCAAGGCGAAATGAAGATGGATATGGCTTAAATCCATCAATGGTTTTAAAAGCGCAAAAAGATGGCATTAATTTAATTATTACAGTTGATAATGGTATTTCTGCTTATGAGGCTATAAACAAAGCTGACAATATTGGAATAAAGGTAGTAGTTACAGATCACCACGTTCCAGGTAAAGAACTTCCTAAAGCTTCAGCTATAGTGAACCCTAAGAGAGCTGATTGTTTATTTGAATCAAAAAATATAGCTGGCGTTGGTGTTTGCTTTTATGTAATGACAGCTGTTAGGACATTTTTAAGGGATGAAGGATGGTTCGAAAAAAATAAAATTCAAGAACCAAAAATGAGTGATTACTTGGATTTAGTAGCACTTGGCACTGTTTCTGATGTTGTTCCAATGGATTATAACAACCGAATTATGGTGCAACACGGAATAAGCTTAATCCGCCAAAAAAGAACAACAAACGGTATTGCTGAATTAATAAAAATTTCAGGTCAGAAAATTATCAGCTTAACAAGTACAGATATTTCGTTTTCTCTAAGTCCAAAATTAAACGCAGCTGGACGAATTGATGATATGAGTTATGGCGTAGATTGTTTGATTGCCAATGATGCATATAAAGCCAAACTCGACGCCAATATACTTTATAACTTTAATCTTCGCCGTAAGGATCTTGAAAAGGATATGGAGAAGATTGCGGATCACCAAATAAAAAAAATATATAAAGGTGATACTAGTAAGGGATTGATGCTTTATCACCAAGATTTTTATTCTGGAATTTGCGGGATAATAGCCTCTAAATTAACCGATAGATACCATGTGCCAGTTGCAATACTTGCTTATTCAGGGCGTGAAGATTTAATGACCGGATCTTTTCGTTCCGTTCCTGGTTTTAATATTCATGATTTTTTAGAAACATCATCAAATAATTATCCAGATCTTTTGAAAAGTTGGGGTGGACACGCCATGGCTGGTGGCGTAACTCTTCCGATAAAATATTTTGAATTTTTTAGAAAGATTTTTTCAGAAGCTGTACAAAACTTTGCAAAAACAAAGATAGGTCCTTATGAAGTGCAAATGGAAAGTGATGGCGTACTACCTGATACTTATTTTATCCCTGCCTTTGCTAGAGCTCTCGTCTTTGATCAACCATGGGGAGAAGATTTCCCTAACCCAACATTTGACGGAATTTTTATTCTTTTAAGACAGACAGTTATCAAGAATCATTTAAGATTAAAACTGCAGTTACAAAGTGGACAGGTACTCTCTGCCATATATTATTTTTATGATCCTAATGTTTGGCCTAACAACAGTGTCAGAATGATTAGAGCTGTGTACTGCTTTCAAATTGGCAGGAATAGCGATGACGGTGCTTTTGGATTAATAGTGCGCGCAATGGAACCTGTGACTGAATCGCTCCCTCTTTATAATCAAACTTTATAAGAGGGAGTATCGATTCATAGCATGAGAGGCAAGCAACAAATGGAATTTAGCTGTCAGACTTGTCTTTTCTATCATATTGATTTCTTTTATGTTCAGAATTATCGAGCCAAGCAATAGCAGAGTTAACAGCTTCTAAAACTCGATCTTCCATTTCTTGTTTTTTTTCGTCAGAAGTGAAATACAACATATCGACATCATAGCGTATGTATAGTGCAGGCAACTGGTTTAAAGCCAAGCAAAAAAGATCAGTGAGGTAATCTTTGTCACGAGTTTTGGACAATTCCAAAGCATCCATATAATCAGTAACTAATTTTTCATAGTAGTTATGAACTTCAGCAATTGCTACCATAAAACACTCCTAATGAAGTTAAACTTTTTCAAAAATCAATTTTATTTTTTGTAATGCTTCTTTTCTTTTTTATCTTCCTTTTCTTCGTTAAGTACCTCGATATATTGAGATACATTTTCTGTATTAGGCTGTTCTCCTTTTTCTACTTTGTCAGCTGCATAACAAGCTGCGCCAATGATGCCTGCAGTGTTAAGAGTAGTTGCAGGTACAACTGGAGTATGAATAGTTATTTTGTCTGAAAATTTTGCAAAGCTCTTAGAAGCGCCACCACCGAGAATTATGAGATCTGGGTTGAATAGGAACTGTAATCTTTCAAGGTAACGATTAAAGCGTTTTCCCCATTTTCCCCAAGAGAGATCTTCTCTTTGACGTGCTGAATCGGAACAAAAATGTTCAGCAATATCGTCTGACAGAATGAGGTGACCGAGTTCAGTATTCGGGAACAGTACACCATTTACGAAAATAGCTGAGCCAAGACCTGTTCCGATAGTAATCATCATTACTACGCCGTTTTTACCTTTACCTTCCCCGAATTTCACTTCAGCTATGCCTGCTGCATCGGCATCATTTAAAACAAAGCATTGTCTACCAAGTGTTGAGGTAAAGAGTTTTTCCGCAGGGGTATTTATCCAATTTTTGTCGATGTTAGCAGCGGTAAAAGCTATACCATGATGTACTGTTGCAGGGAAACCGCAACCTACAGGACCTGAATAATCAAATTTTGAAACGAGTTCTTTAAGAGTTTCAGCCACTGCTTCTGGAGTTGCAGGCTGTGGTGTTTCAATGCGAATTTTTTCACCTAAGATTTCACCAGTTTCTGTATCAACTAGCGCTCCCTTTATGCCGGAGCCCCCAATATCTACGCCTAGTATGATCATTACTAATATCTCCTATATGAAAAATTGCATACTATAAGTATTGCACGCATGCGTGTACTAAAAGGAAAAAACCATGTTAATTTGTGATATGTCTGCATATTTATAAAATATCTAAAAATGAAACTTAACAAGTTTTTTGTAAAATTTAGAACTTCTTCTCTTGCTCATTAATAGCCCAGTCAATTAATTCTGGGTAAATTTTATTAAGTGCAGAAAGTTTAAGTTTTTCTATTATTAAAGGATCTTTAGGAGCATTACCAGCTGCAATAATTACATTGCTCATGAATTTTTCATATCCAATCCTGTAGATAGGACTTCCTTGAAACTTTTCCAAAAATTCCTTACTACTTAAATCGAGTAAATTTGATAATTTTAGGAATTCATCGCTATATCTATTATTAAAATCTTTGTCTTTTATGATACTTTTTGAAACTTTATTGTTGAACGGACAGCAGGTTTGGCAACAATCGCATCCATATATGTGATTACCGATTAGGTGCCTTAAATATACTGGGATAACGTCTTTATTTTCGATAGTTTGATATGAAATACATCTTTCAGCAAAAAATCCTTCAAGAGTAAGAGCGCCAGTGGGGCACGCTTTTATGCACTTGTGGCAATTTGTAGGGCAATTTAATTTGTTATCTATTTTGTTGTCGGAAACTTCACAGTAGGGAATGTCACATAAGAGTTCCCCAATAAAGACAAAAGATCCTATATCTTCTATCCTAAAAAGATTATTTTTACCAATAACTCCCCGATGACCGCTTTCTGCAAAAAATAATTCAAAAAAAGGGGCACTGTCAGTTATGCATCTAAAATGCATCTTTGGAAAATCTTTTTCTAATTTAGTTGCAACGCGAGTAAGTTTTTGTTTGAGAACCTTGTGGTAATCTCGTCCGTGAGCATATAGACTGATGCATCCAGTGTCTTCAGGAACTTTTTGAAATTTATCTCCGTAATAAATGGCATACGATATAACTGTTTGGCAGTTTTCTAAAATAAGTTTAGGATCTCTACGAACTTCTTTGTTTCTATTAAGGTAATCCATCCCTAAAGGAATTCCGTTTTTGAAAAGTTCATTGAAACTCGATTCACCTTGAGGGGCTATGTTTGCTGATGAAATTCCAAGAAAAATAAGTTTTTCTGTTTCCCCGTAGCTTTGGGCTAGTTTATTAATTGAGATTTTATTTATTTGCGTTTCAGGAGAATCTGTCATGTTATTTCAAACAAGTAATGAAAATGATTTGAACACTTTAACACAGCCTGTATTAGCAAGTAAGGAAATTAGAGAAATAGAAAAACATTATTTAGAGATATATAAGGATAATCTTATGTTCATGGCTGCTAGTGAAATGGCGGTTGTGATTAAGAACAGCTATCCTAACAAAAACACATCATTTATTTGTTTTGCAGGAAGTGGCAATAATGGTGGAGATGGATATGCTGTTGCAACAGATTTAATAAAAAATGGCTATGTAGACGTTAATGTTATTCCTGTGTTACCACAGAAAAAAGGTGCTCAAGCGGAACAAGCAAGAGATTTGTACCTTCAAAATGGTGGAAAGGAAATATTATTTTCATCTTTAATAAGCAGAAATATAGGAAAAAACACAGTCATTATTGATGCAATTACTGGAATAGGGGTGACGTCAAAAACTAATGATCCCGAAAAATCTCAAAAGTTAATAACAGCTGTAGAATTTATTAATAAGTCATCTTGCGAAGTCGTAAGTTTAGATTTACCGAGTCTTCTAAATTCAGATACAGGCATTCCTGTTTACCAGGTTGCTGTTAAAGCAACCATGACCATAACTGTTTTTGCTCTTAAATTGGGTTTATTTTTAGGACAAGCCAAAGATTACACAGGCACTAATATTGTTGTTTTAGATAACCTTCCAGGTTTTAAGAAAATTATGGAATCTTATTCTTTACCAAATTATAGAAGTATAAATTATCAGGATATAAAGTCTTCTATACCTGTTCGCAGTCGTTGTGCTCATAAAGGTGATGCGGGGAAAGTCCTCATTGTCGGTGGACAACAAACAATGGAAGGGGCTTTAATTATTGCAGGACGTGGAGCTTTAAGGTCTGGAGCAGGATTAATTGCATTGATCTCTTTAAGTGGAAGCCATATTTCGCAAAATGCAATTCAACCAGAATTAATGTCAGGTAGTATTAAAGATTTGGATTCAAGAATTTCTTGGGCTGATTGCGTAGTTATGGGACCTGGTATCGGTGCTTCTTCGGAGGCACTCGGTGTCGCACGTACAGTCTTTAGTAAAGCTTCAAAACTTGTTGTAGATGCAGATGGTTTAAGACTTTTAAAAAGGATATTTAGCTTTCCAAGATTAATGTCTCAACATAGACCAGAAATACTGATTCTTACCCCGCACTTAGGCGAAGCAGCGATGCTTTTAGATTCTACAGTAAGTGATGTTATTGCAGATCCTTTGGGGGCTGCTACAAAAATAGCAGAACACTACGGGGCGTTGGTGATCATGAAATCGGCAACAACTGTAATTTCTAATGGGGAACAACAATATATTGTAAGTACAGGCTCTCCTGGTATGGCTAGTGGCGGTATGGGGGATTTGCTTTCTGGAATGGTCGGGACCTTTATTGCTCAGAAAAATTCTCCAGTAAAGGCTGCTATATTAGCAGTTACCATTCACGGAGAAGCTGGACATTGTTCTGAAGTAAAATATGGAGCACAAGGAATGTGTGCGAGTGATTTACTAGAAGAAATACGTTTATTAGTGAATTCACGTGAATAAATAGTAATGAAAAGCGATATTTATTGCTTGTAATAAAATAGCTCCACTACTTTGAAGAAAAAGTGGTTAGAAACAATTTGGCGTATATATGAACGTAAATAATGAAATAATTCTTAAAGATGAAGATGCGACAGTAGCAATTGGAAAACTTTTTGGAAAATTTGTTCCAAGTAATACCACTATATATCTTCTTGGAGATCTTGGTGCTGGCAAAACTACCTTTACAAGAGGTGTTTTACGAGCAAAGGGATGGCAAGGTGTTGTAAAAAGTCCTACATATACTCTTGTGGAACCTTATGAGATAGGTAATCAAAAGGTTTATCATTTTGACTTGTATAGGCTACAAGATCCTGAAGAGTTAGAATTAATGGGGATAAGAGACTATTTTTCCGATAATAGCATTAGGCTTGTTGAATGGCCATCTAATGGGGAAGGCATCCTTCCTTCTGCAGATATTGAACTCTTATTAAAATACCAAGAGAATTCCAGAGTATTACAGATAAAATGTATAAACGAGACTTGCCAATCATGGTTAATTGAGTTTTTTGCATCTTTATAAAAAACAGAGACTTTTACTGCTGTGATATAATTCGTCAGATTTTTATTTGTCTTCGATCTCGGTGTCGCGTAATGAATAAGGCTAAGAGTATATTTCTATTCCATTTGCTTTGTAGCATGGTGCTTTTTTTTTCAGTTTCTTATGCAAATGAAATAAAAAACGTCGCAGCAACACCGTATCCAACAAGCAAGGTAGATAGAACTCGTGTTATTTTTACAATGAGCTCTTTGCCTCATTTCCAAGTGATTCGTAATTCTGATCAAAAATACTCCGTTCTTTTAACTGACATCAGCGATCCTGAGAAAAAAACAGGTGTGTTAAGTATCAAAAGCAGTAGTGTTATCAGTAATATTGGAATAATTCGTAAACCAAAGGGTAAGAATAACAGCCTTGAATATGTGTTTTTTTTAAAAAAAGCAGTAGTTCCTTTAGTATTTAAATCAGGAAATACTTTTTGGATAGATTTTCCACATGAAATTGCAAAAACTAACAATACTGCATCTGTTGTAAAAGAAAATAATCAAAATGCTAATAACCAAGCCAAAACAAATGATGCTGGTAAAAACAAACAACCAGGAAAGTTTGATGCAGCTTATGTGCCTAATGATAAAAAGACTCAAGTAGTAAATAAAACTGAAGAAAAAGCGCCTGTAAATACTTCTGAAAAGGCAAAAAATAATCAAAATGTAGCTATTCCAAAAACAGATGCAAAAGCAGATGGAAGTAATAAACCAAACAACCAGAAAACTGTCCGTACTGCAAAAGATATTCATGAACTTGAGGCTGAATTGTTTGCCGATTTAAATTCAGAAGGAGATTCTGGTACACCTGTAGAGTCTTTGGAAAAAAGAATGTCGGCACCCGAACCACCAAAGCCAGAGTCATCAAAGCCAAAATCTTCTGCAACCTGCATAGTTGTAGTGGATCCTGGTCATGGTGGAAAAGATCCTGGTGCTATAGGCGTTGGTGGTGTACAAGAAAAGAATGTTACTTTAGGTATTTCTAGAAGTCTTGCCGCTTATATTGATGGCGATCCTCTTCTTAAAGGGAAGTTGACTAGAAATCGCGATATATTTATAGAACTTGGTCGACGTTCAGAAATTGCACGTACCAAAAAAGCAGATTTTTTAATTTCTATACATGCCGATAGTGCGCAAAATTCCAGCGCAAGTGGTGCATCGATTTTAGTTCTGAATAAAGATAGAGCTAGTCGAGAGAATCGTAAAGTAGGGCAGAATGATGATAAAAATACTAAGCTACTTTCAGGTGCTGGCGAAGTTATAAAAGGCATTAACGATGAAAGCTTATCAATGGCAATTATTGATATGGTTTCTGATAATTCCCGCTCTGAAGGAAATGATCTCGCTAAGGAAATATTATCAAGTCTTGGAAAGATGACTCATCTTCACAAGAATACTCCAATAAATCGTTCTCTAGCCGTTTTAAAAGCCCCGGATATACCATCTCTTCTAATTGAAACTGGCTATTTATCAAACGAAGATGAATCAAAACTCTTAGCAACAGGAAAATATCAAAGAGCGATTGCGCATGCGATATATGTAGGTATTAAAAACTACATCATTCGAAATAAAGATGTTTTACGTTGCGGAGTTACTGGTGCTACCAATGCTGTTTCGACACAAAAAGTGACTACAACAAGTAGTTCTTCTAGTACATCTGGTCCTAAAACAGAAATATATATTGTTAAAAAAGGCGATTTCTTGTCAAAGATTGCGGATAGATATGGTGTTAGCGTAACTTACCTTAAAAAATTGAATAATCTTAAAAGAGAACAAGTAAATGTTGGGCAACGATTAAAGGTACCAAAAAGATAATGTCGATACATGAATTACCACCTCAAGTTGCTAACCAAATTGCTGCGGGAGAAGTTGTTGAACGTCCTGCAGCAGTCGTTAAAGAATTAATGGAAAATGCCTTTGATGCAGGTGCAAAAAAGGTACAAGTTGAGATCGAGAATGGCGGTTCAAGATTGATTCTTGTAAGAGATGATGGTTGTGGTATTCCTAAAAATGAGCTTGCCTTGGCTTTAAAAAGACACGCAACCTCAAAAATAAGTTCTATTGATGATTTAGACAACCTTTTAAGTATGGGGTTTAGAGGAGAAGCTTTAGCCTCTATTGCTGCAGTATCGAGATTGACTCTTGTGTCTAAGCCAAAAACACAAGAATTTGCTTGGTCTGTAAGTGTGGAAGGTATTGGACAAGAAGCCGTAATAAAGCCGGCTTCACATCCGAATGGTAGCTCAATCGAAGTACGTGATCTTTTTTTTAATACCCCTGCACGTAGACGTTTTTTAAGAACCGATAAAACCGAATTTCAACAAATTAATGAAATGTTTAAAAGATTGGCTTTATCGAGAAGAGATGCCGCTTTATCACTAAAAAACAATAGATCTATTGTTTATGATTTCCCAATTGCTGATAGCGATGAAATATATAATAAACGTCTTAAAAGTATTATGGGAAATAGCTTTTTGGAAGGTTTGTTGAAATTTTCCGAAGAATCTCAGGGAATGTCTTTTAAAGGCTATATAAACCCATCTGAAGAGAATTCACCTCTCCAATATTTCTTTTTAAATAGACGTATAGTCAAAGATAGAACTATTGTACATGCAATAAACACAGCCTTTGATCAAGAATTCGGACGTAAAGGAAATGTGTCTTATGTGTGTTTTTTAGAAATGTCGCCATCGCAGTTTGATATTAACGTACATCCACAGAAATACGAGGTGCGTTTCGAGCATTCACATGTGGTTCACGATTTTATCGCCTCAGTTCTTGTAAATACTTTACGACGTGCACAACAGGTTCTTCCTGAAAGTTTTGAAGAAACCTGTAACCCTGATTTAGATCATGGCTATGTCACGCCAGTTAAGTTTAATGCCAAAAAAGTGGCAGACTTTAATTTGGAATTAAAGCAAAAAGAAGAAAAGGATATTAATGTACTGCCTGTTTTTCGGCCACAGATTGATGATTCCAAAGAAGAGGATATAGACACAAACAACAAAGATTTTTATTCAAATGAAAAGTCACAAACATATCTAGAACTTTTTACAAAAAGCCAAAAAACTTTAGAAGAGAGAAGTGCTCAGACATCATTTGCAAGTCTTGTTGATCAAGAAAAGAACTTAGATGGCATAAGCCCAAAGATACCTGACGATTCTATAAATGAAAAACCTCTTAACATAAAAAAAGAGTCGTTAAATACTTACGAACAGCCTGCACCAAAAGTAACTAGTGAAATTTTTTCAGAGCAAAATAATAGTGTTAACACTGATATAAAAATTTCTCTTCCTTGGAGTGTTAATTTAGAAAACAGTGCTGGTCCTTTTTCATTATCAGCCTTACCTGGAAATGAAATGGCTGTTATTTCAGATGGACACAGATTATGGTTATTGAAAATAAAAGAGCTAGCAAGAGCTTGCTTCTTTTATGAAATTTTTGAAAAAGATTCATCTAATGATTATTGGAAATCATCAGAACTTCCTGAAAAAATTTTAATTAAAAAACCAGTAAAAAATATCGAGATGCTAGTGAGTCAAATGGCATCATCTGGTTTTTGTGTTGATATCGTTAACGATGATCTGTCTTTTGGGGCAGTTCCTAATTTATTTAGAGGACTACCTTTGGAAAAAATAATAGATAAATTTTTATCACGTTTACCATTGGATTCAAGTGAATGTGATGTAAAAAATGCAGTTGTAAATGTTGTCTTTGAAGAAAAGCTACCTCTTTATTTTAGTAAGGATATGGTCATTCGTATGACGGAATTCATACCAGGAATTGCTTTTATTTCAGAAAAAATGAAAAAGGCAGCTTGGGAATTAAAAATATCAGATTTTCTTAGAGACAATACCGATGAATAAAAATAACACCATCGCAATAATGGGACCTACAGCAACAGGAAAAACTAAGCTTGGTGTACAGGTTGCGAAAGAATTAAATGGCGAAATTATTAGTGTTGATTCGGCATTAGTTTATTTAGGCATGGATATTGGTACAGCTAAACCAAGTTTAGAAGAAAGAGATGGTATTGTGCACCACTTAATTGATATTCGAGATCCTAGTAATGCCTATTCAGCAGCAGATTTTGTAACAGATGCTAAAAAAATAGCCTCTGATATCATTGGGCGTGGGAAAGTTCCAATATTCGTAGGTGGAACGATGCTTTATTTTAAAGCATTGATCGAAGGGTTATCCATCCTCCCTGAAACAGACCCATTAGTTAGAAAAGAAGTTAACGAACTTATTAATAAAAATGGGCTTTCTTATATACGCGAAAAACTTAAAGCTGTAGATCCAGATAGCTATGAACGTATTAATTCTAATGACAGTCAAAGAACCTCTAGGGCATATGAAATATATCTAATGTCAGGGAGATCAATGACCGATTTGTTAAAGGAACAAAAAGCCCCAGATTTGCCGTTTGACATCAATTTTTATGCTGTTTTACCTGATAAATCTCGTGAAATGTTAAAGCCTCTTATTTTTAAGCGCTTTCAAAATATGTTGGATTTAGGCTTCCAAGATGAAGTTGAAAAGTTATATCAAAGAAAAGATCTTTCTTTAGATACACCTGCTATTAAGTCTGTAGGTTATAGACAGATGTGGCAGTTTTTAGAAGGAAAGATTTCATATGATGAGATGCGTAATCTTTCTGTTATTGCAACATGCCAATTAGCAAAAAGACAAATGACCTGGATTAGAGGCTGGAAAAAAAGTTATACAAAACTTGATATGAACTGCAGTGAAAATGTTGAAATAGTATGTAAAGATTTTAGAAAAAATAATATTTCAACATTTTATGTTTAGGAGAGATTCTTTTTGAACATAATGATTAAATACAGATAAGAAACATAGAGATAATCTGTTATACTTTTCATAAAATAACTTATAACTACAAGCAATTATGCGGGAAGATATAAGGCATTAGAAAAAAGTTTGTAGTTTTATAATTACAGTTCATTATGTTTGATAATGGCAGGCTTGCCTGGATAGCTTCGCTGTCTCAATAATAATTACTATAAAGGAAGGACAATTATATGTCGAAAGGACAATCTTTACAGGATCCATTCTTGAATGTTCTAAGAAAAGAACGTATTCCAGTTTCTATTTATTTAGTTAATGGTATTAAGTTACAAGGCCAAGTTGAGTCTTTCGACCAATTCGTGATCCTTTTGAAAAATACTGTAAGTCAAATGGTGTACAAGCATGCTATTTCTACAGTAGTTCCATCAAAACCTGTTTCAATATTAGATGAGTCTGAAACAAAAGAATCATCTACTTCAGATACAACTCAAGAAAATTCCTCATCTGAGCAGTAGGTCCAGATATAGTGTCAACATCACTTTTTTATTTTGATGAACGATACAAGGGCGGTATACGTACCGTCCTTGTTAGTGTAGAGTTCGCTCAAAAAGAAGATAATGAAGATCTTGAAGAATTAAGGATGCTAGCTTTGTCAGCTGGCGCTGAGATCTTGGGAGTTATGACTTGTGCTCGCAAAGTCCCAGATCCTAAATTCTTTATTGGTTCTGGTAAAACTCAAGAATTAAAAGATCTATTAGTTTCAGTTAATTGCGAAACTGTTATTTTTAACCATGAATTGACTCCCTCACAGGAGCGTAATCTCGAAAAAAAATTAAATTGTAAAGTTATAACGAGAACAGCGTTAATTCTTGAAATCTTTGCTGCTAGAGCTCGTACCAAAGAAGGTAAACTCCAAGTTGAGCTGGCTCAATTAGGGTACCTTGAAACAAGACTTGTAAGAGGTTGGACACACCTTGAACGCCAGCGTGGCGGTTTTGGTATGCGAGGAGGTCCTGGCGAAACACAGTTAGAATCAGATCGACGCCTACTTAAAGAACGTGTTGTTACGTTAAAAAAAGAGCTGACAATAGTCGAAATGCAGCGTAACCAGGGTGGTCAAGCTAGAAATAAAAATGGCATACCTGTAGTTTCGTTAGTTGGTTACACCAATGCAGGTAAATCCACGCTTTTTAACAATGTTACGAATTCAGATGTGTATGCAGCAGATCAATTGTTTGCTACATTAGATCCAACATTAAGAACGATAAATATTCCAGGTGTAGGCAAGGTAATTATTGCTGATACTGTAGGTTTTATAAGGCATTTACCACATAATCTTGTTGCAGCATTTCGTGCAACTTTAAGAGAAACCAGAGAAGCAGATCTTGAACTTTTAGTAGTTGATTCAAGTGATGCGGATATGGATTTAAAAATAAATTCTGTGCAAAATGTTTTAGAAGAAATCGGTGCAGGTGATGTTCCTACCCTCATGGTTTACAACAAGATCGATAGGTTAGAGGGTGTTATTCCTCATATAGAGAATGACTCTAATGGAAAACCTACATCTGTTTCTGTGTCCGCTAAAAGTGGTGCTGGTCTAGAGCTTTTGTATAAAGCAATTGCAAGTAGATTAGGTATAGATAGAATTAGGCTAACCCTTAGAATTCCACCTCATAAAGCGCTACTTAGACATAAATTGTTTGAAATCGGGGCTGTAGAAAAAGAAGAATATGATGAGGAAGGTTTTTGTCTTCTTACCGTATGTCACGAGAGAAGTGAGCTAGCAAAGGTATCTAGTCATTTAGGTGGAGATTTAGAAAAATGCTGTATTTCCCCTAAGGATTTTTCTTTTAAAAAAGCACCTTGGGAAGATTAAGCTCGATTCGGAGTTAACCTTTATCAAAAACATATATTTACTTATAATTCAGTTTATAAAAATCAATTTATTGAAAATTAGGAGAAATCATGTCTTGGAATGAACCTAGCGATCACAATGATAATGACGAGAGAAATGATCGCAATAAAAGTGATCCATGGCAGCGTGATCGTAGTAAAGATAGCGAAGATGGCTTTGATTTCAGCTCTGTTGAAAATTTTTTAAAGAAAATTTTTGGCGATAAAAAGAAAAAGGGCGGATATTTTGATTCAGAAAAGCAGTCTTTCCCTTGGCCTGTACTAGTAATTGCACTTATTGTGGTAATTGCTTTGTACATAATTTCAGGATTTTATACTGTAAGAGAAGCAGAACGAGCAGTGGTGCTCTCTCTTGGAAAATTCGACCATGTCGAAGAACCTGGTCTTCATTGGTATATGCCTTTTATTGAAAGCTATAAAACTGTTGATATTCAAATAGTTAGATCAACAAGATCCAAAGGATCAATGCTTACTGAAGACGAAAATGTTGTTAATGTTGAGATGGAAGTTCAGTACCGCGTAGATAATCCTCAAAATTATCTTTATAGAGTTGTGAACCCAGATGAAAGTCTTAACCAAGCAACAGACAGCGCTCTAAGGTATGTAATTGGACATACTAAGATGGATGATGTCCTTACAAACGGAAGAGAAAAGGTTCGTCAGTCAACTAGAGAACTCCTTAATGTAATAATTTCCCCTTATGAAATGGGTTTGTCAATTGTGGATGTGAATTTTCTTCCTGCACGAGCTCCTGATGAAGTAAAAGATGCTTTTGATGATGCTATTGCAGCACAAGAAGATGAACAACGTTTCAAGAGAGAAGCTGAAGCATATAAAAACGAAGTTATTCCAAAGGCAGAAGGTAAAGCTAAACGTTTGTTTGAAGAGTCTGAAGCTTATCGTAAAGGAGTTGTTGCAAAGGCTAAGGGTGATGTAGCAAGGTTTGAAAAAATTCTTCCAGAGTATTTAAAGGCTCCAGAAATTACTAAGAGACGTATTTACTTAGAAACAATGGAAAAAGTTTATAAAAATAATCCTAAAGTGATTCTAAATGTTGACAATGAAGGTGGTACAAATCAAATGCTGTATTTGCCTTTAGATAAAATAATGAATGTGTCTAATGCCAATAACACAAAGACTGAAGGTAAGGAGACAATGAAATGAAGTCACCAGTGAATATTCTTATAGCATTGCTAGTAATTGGAATAATTCTTGTACAAAGCATTTTCATTGTTAGCGAAGGTGAAAAGGCACTTGTAACAAGATTTGCAAAAGTCATTCGTGATTCTGAAGGACAGCTGGTTATTTATGAACCAGGTGCCCACTTTAAGGTGCCTTTCTTAGATAAAGTGAAGATTTTGGACGCTAAAATTCAGACCTTAAATTCAACAGAAGATCGTTTCGTAACTGTTGAAAAAAAGGACTTAATCATTGATTCTTATGTTAAATGGCAAATACAAGATTTTGTGAAGTTTTATTTGTCAACTAAAGGTGATCGTTATCAAGCTGAAGTTCTTCTTCGCAATAAGATTACCAATAGTCTTAGAAGCCAAATAGGTTTACTTTCAATAAAAGAAATTGTTTCTGGAAAGAGTTCAGAATCTGAAAAAGTAGAAGCCAACGAAGCTCAGGATACTGAGATGTACGATTCTAAGCGCGATCAGGTAATGCAAAATGCTTTAGCTGCAACTTCTGAATCTGCAAAGGATCTCGGTATTAAGATCATTGATGTTAGAATTATGAAAATAAACCTCCCTAAGGAAGTTTCAAATTCTATTTATCAGCGTATGAGAGCCGAACGTGATGCTGTGGCAAAACTTCATCGTTCACAAGGTCGTCAGGAGGCTGAAGCTATTAGAGCTAATGCTGATAGACAGGCTGTTATAAAACTTGCTGAAGCAGAGATGCAAGCAAAGACTATAAAAGCTCAAGGTGAAGCTGAAGCTACAAATATCTATGCATCATCATATTCTAAAAATGCTGACTTATTTGATTTCTTAAAGAGCATGGATGCTTATAGTGTAAGCATGGAAAAAGGTGGCAATATTATTGTTACAGATTCCAAAAATGGATTTATGAAACAATTTCGTTAGAATTGAATAGGTTTTAATGTTCTAAACTAGACTCTTCTAGAGTACGACATTAATAACCTGTTTTAAATAAAGCGTTTTTTTTGGTAAAATCTGCTATTTGGATTGTTTGTTAATTTATAGATCTTAGCGTTTTCTCGTTAGATTCTGTTGATAAAGTGGCTAAAAAATGGCTCAAAGTGTTGTTGTCTTAGGTACCCAATGGGGTGATGAAGGTAAGGGTAAGATTGTTGATTTGCTAACCGGAGAAGCTGACTATGTAGTTAGATATCAAGGTGGCAATAACGCAGGTCATACCCTTGTTGTTGATGGAAAGAAGCAAGTTTTGCGCCTTATACCTTCTGGAATTCTTCGTACCAATTGCACCTGTGTTATTGGAAACGGTGTTGTCGTAAATCCAGAAGCTCTTATGGGTGAGATTTCAGAACTTGAGAGCAAGGGCGTTGAAGTGAGAAGCCGTATGGTTATTTCTCCTGCTTGCCCATTAATATTGCCGTATCATATAGCAATCGATAAATCTAGAGAAGCTAAGCTCGGTAAGAAAGCAATTGGTACCACTGGTCGTGGTATTGGTCCTGCTTACGAAGATAAAGTTGCAAGAAGAGCTGTTCGCGTAGGCGATCTTTTTAACATGAACGATTTTGCTGATAAGTTGAAGACTGTTATGGAATATCATAATTTCTGTCTTACAAATTATTACAACCAACCAGCAATATCGTATGAAGAAGTTCTAGAATCTTGTCGTAACTATGCTAAAGAAATCCTTCCAATGGTTAAAGACGTAACCTCTCTTTTAGCAAAAGCAAAAGAATCTGGTCGTAAGATCATGTTTGAAGGAGCTCAGGGTACTTTCTTAGATATTGATCAGGGTACATATCCTTATGTAACATCATCAAACACTGTTGCTGGTGGTGTTAGCACTGGTGCAGGTTTTGGTCCTAGAAATATCGATTATATAGAAGGTATCGTTAAAGCATACACTACTAGAGTTGGTGGTGGCCCGTTCCCAACAGAATTGTTAGATAAAACTGGCGATTATCTCTGTGAAAAGGGAGCAGAATTTGGTTCTGTAACAGGTCGCCGTCGTCGTTGTGGCTGGTTTGATGGTGTTGCTATGAGACGTTCTAATCAGATGAACTCTTTGTCAGGACTTTGTCTTACTAAGTTAGACGTGCTCGACGATCTTGATGAAGTGAAGATCTGTACAGCGTATAGAAAGGCTGATGGTACAGTTATTGATTACTCTCCTTTAGCTGCTGACGATTATATTGGTCTTGAACCAGTGTATGAAACACTCCCAGGTTGGAAGTCTTCAACATTTGGTATCAAGAGCTACGATGCTCTTCCAGAAAATGCTAAGAAATACATTAAGCGTATTGAAGAAGTTTCTGGTGTTAGAATCGACGTTATCTCAACTGGCCCTGATCGTGAACAAACCATAATTATTCACCATCCTTTTGAAGCATTACAATAACGATATAATTATTAGCGATAAATCCCACCTAGAGGTGGGATTTTTAATTTCAAATTACTTATTTCTTTTTATCCATCTGCAATTTTAAGTAAAAATTCATTCCTTTTGTTTTATTTTCAAGAACATTTCCACGACATAAAAAAATCATTCCAATAAAAATGAATATCACAGAAAAAAGCCATAAAGAGTGTTATATTTCATTGGTAATCATTTTTCTTTGAGATGTTCCAAAATGAAAAAACATATCAGAATTTTGCTTGTTGATGACGACAATGCAAATTTGTTGATGCTTCAGCAGATATTGAATTCTTTATATGACGTAAGTGTTGCTTTTAATGCACACGATGCGATTAAGAGTTCTATGTCGACGCAATACGATTTAATAATCGCTGATGTTGATTTACAAGATATGGAGATTTTTGAGTTTTATCATGAGTTAGAAAGATCTCTAGGAAGAAAGAACATTCCGATAATATTTATGAGTTCGATCGACGAGCCTAGTATCGAAGAAAAATGTTTTAAAGTTGGAGCGACTGACTTTATCAATAAAAATTCTAAATTTGCGACTATAGAACATCGTGTTTTAAGGGTATTAGAGCTCTATCAATATCGTTCAGATATGGATCATGTTGTCTACGAAAAAAATCGTAAAATCGAGAAAATTAGGCAGGATATCGTTGAAGCGTTCGCATCTATTATCGAAGGTCGTGATCAATTAACTGGAATGCATATTCAAAGAACGGCGTCCTATGTATCAATGGTGGTAAAAGGCTTAAAAGAGAAAAATTTTTACCAAGAGGAATTGGAAGTAGATGGCATCTGCGATGCGATAGTTCAGTCAGCACCATTACATGATATTGGCAAAATTGCTGTCTCTGATTCTATTCTTTTAAAACCTGGTCGTTTAACTCCCGATGAATTCGAAAAAATGAAAAAGCATGCTGAAATTGGCGGGAGAATGATTGACGAAACTTTAAGAAGTATAGAAAGCCCTTTAGTTGTTCAAACGGCAATTGATATGGCTACACATCACCATGAAAAATGGAATGGTATGGGGTATCCAGCCCACTTAAAAGGCGTTGAAATCCCTTTATGCGCTAGAATTATGGCTATTGCAGATGTTTTTGATGCATTGGTTTCAAAACGTTGTTATAAAGAAGCTTTCACTTATGATCAATCATTCGATATTATTAAACAGGAATCTGGAACTCATTTTGATCCAAAGATAGCAGAAGTCTTTTTGGACATGAAAGATGAAATCATAAAAACATCTGAAAGCTGGTCTTTGGGAAGCCATTCTGAGGATGATATCGTTCAACTCGATTAATAAGATTTCGAAGAGATCTTATTAACCACTAAGAGTTATTCGTATCGGATTAGGCAATTTGTAAGTACTGCCTGTCTTTATTTTTTCCTTTCTACAGCTGTGATAGCAAGTTCTGAGAGTGCATCACGGTAAGGATTTTTTTCAAAAAGTTGGATAGCTGTAACGGCCTTTTGAGATTCTTCATGTGCTTTTTTATAGCATTTTTCAATGGCGTTAGTGCTTTTAATGTATTTTAAAATAGTGTTGATGTCTTTGTTATGTATAGCTTCAATCGCAATTTTCTTGTTAGTGTCATCAAGCTCATTTAATGTATAAATAACAGGTAATGTTACCTTTTGATCTTGAAGATCATCACCAATATTTTTTCCGAGTTCCGAACTTTCTGCAGTGTAATCTAAGATATCATCTGCAATTTGAAATGCGTTACCTAGGTGTTTGCCATAGTTTGTTAATGCATTAAGCTGTTCATTAGATACATTTAGAATAAGGCCAGGAATTCTTACTGCTATTTCAAAAAGGATTGCGGTTTTAGCGTAAATTACATGAAAGTAGGATGCTTCGTTTAAAGAAGGATCATCTACGTTCCCTAATTGTTCTATTTCTCCAGATGCTAATGTGCCTATTGCCCTTGAGAAATCTTTAAATACGTTAATATTATCAACGTCTGAAGCAAGATTAAAAGCTTTGGTAAATAGGTAATCTCCGCCAAGAACAGCTATTGAGTTGCTAAAAGCTTTGTTTACGCTTGGCTGACCTCTTCTAAGATCACTTTCATCAATTACATCATCGTGCATTAAGGTAGCAGTGTGTAAAATTTCTATTGCAGCAGCAATCCTGTGAAATTTTTGATCATTTAGTGAAGAATTATTAATTAGCCCTGTGGAGAGCAACAATAAAGCTGGTCGTATACGCTTGCCACCACTAGTAATAAGGTGGGCGCAAACTTGATTTACGAGCTGAACAGGAGAATCTATTTCATCTAGAATACATTTGTTCACTATTTTTATGTGCTCTTCGAGTAGATCATTTGTTTGGGACATATGTATTCTCTTGTTGTTCTGATACCTATTTCTTCATTTTTTTAAATTAAAAGGTATAAACCACTATAATTGCTTGGTTATTTTTTTTGCAGTATTGTTACTATGAAAAAACAATCATTAATGTAGATGTTGCATTAGAATTTAACCAAACGCTAATTTAGTTACTCTGATACGAGCCAATTATACAACTTATACTATAATCCATTAAACAAAAACGATGTTTCTAGTTCTAAATTCAAGAGAATTATTACCATTAAGTGTATTTTACTAATAGAACATGCTGTTAATTAGCGAATATATAAGAAAATTTCTGAATAAAACTCTCTAAGTTCTTGCGCGAAAGTCCGATGAACTGTATAATACGCGCCAATCATATTTTATGTCTAAAGTTTTTTGCCCTTAGGTATAGACCTGTAAGGGCGATGGAGTTTTAAATGTACGCAGTTGTATTGACTGGCGGCAAGCAGTATCAAGTTTCAGAAGGCGACGTTATTTCTGTAGAACTTCTTAAAGATGCTCAGAAAGGTTCTTCTGTAGAACTCGATAAGGTACTGATGGTTGCTGATGGAGCAAACGTAAGAGTTGGTGCTCCTTACTTAGAAGGTGGAAAGGTTGTGGCTGAAGTTGTAGATCAGTCACAGGGCGACAAGGTAACTATTACCAAGTTCCGTCGTCGTAAGCATTTCCAGAAGGTATTTGGTCATCGTCAGAGATATACTGACATTAAGATCACTGGTATTAACGCTTAATAAGGAGAGTTTGGCATGGCACATAAGAAAGCAGGCGGTAGTTCCCGCAATGGTCGTGATTCCCAAGCGCAACGCTTAGGTGTTAAGGTATACAGTGGCACAACCGTTAAAGCAGGTGCTATCATCGTTCGTCAGCGTGGTACTCAGTTCCATGCTGGTGCAAACGTTGGTGTAGGTAAAGATTATACTCTTTTCGCAACTGCTGATGGCGTTGTTCGCAACTATGTATCTGGTCCTAAGAACCGTAGATATGTAAGTGTTGTTGCAGCTTAATTATATTTAGTTGATTTTAATGAAAGCTCTACCGGTGATTATGGTAGGGCTTTTTTTGTCAATTAAGGAAAAATGAATGAAATTTGTTGATGAAACTCAGGTCCGTGTTGAAGCTGGTGATGGCGGAAACGGTATTGTAAGTTTCCGTAGAGAAAAATACATCCCGAAGGGTGGCCCTGACGGTGGTGATGGTGGCGATGGTGGCGACGTATTTCTAGTTGCTGATGAAAACTTAAATACTCTTATTGATTATCAGTATCATAAGTTCTTTACAGCAGGTCGTGGTGAAAACGGTGGCGGTGCCGATTGTACTGGTGCAAGAGGTGAAGATTGCATTTTAAGTGTTCCTGTTGGTACAAGAGTAGTTGATTCTGATACAGGAGAAGTTCTTGGCGATCTTTTAAAGCATGGTCAAAGACTTATGGTAGCCAAAGGTGGTTTTCATGGACTTGGAAATACTAGATTTAAAAGTTCAGTAAATCGAGCACCAAGACAAAAGACTGATGGTTCTCCAGGGGAAAAACGTTTTATACGTATGGAATTGATGTTAATGGCTGATGTAGGGCTGTTAGGTCTTCCAAACGCAGGTAAATCAACATTTATTACTGCTGTTAGTGCAGCACGTCCTAAAATTGCTGATTATCCATTTACAACACTTGTTCCAAGTCTTGGTGTGGTAAGAATGGCTGAAGGAAGCAGCTTTGTAGTTGCTGATATCCCTGGTCTTATTGAAGGGGCTGCGGAGGGGGCTGGCTTAGGGCATCGCTTTTTAAGACACCTCGAGCGTTGTCGTGTTCTTTTACACATAGTTGATTTAAACCCAATCGATGGCTCGGATCCTGCTAATAATATTGAAGTTATTGAAGATGAGCTTCTACGTTACAGTGAAAAATTAGCAAAGAAACCACGTTGGTTAGTTTTTAACAAATGTGATTCACTAACCTCTGAGGAACAGAGTAAAATCATCAATGATGTTTTGGCGGTATTAAAGAATAAGCCTGAAAAATATTATGTAATTTCAGCTCTAGCACATATAGGAACTGAACAGCTTTGTAATGATATTATGAAGTACATAAATGAAATTAAGGCAGAAGAACTCGAAGCTAAAACCCGCGACAAGGCCGCTGAAGACTTTGTTTGGACAGAAAAACCAGAGCCTATTTTTGAAGAAAGGCCTGATGATCTTGAAGAGAGTGATCTTTAATCGAGGGTAAAATGGACTACAGAACTGAGGCTTCAAAAATACGTAGTGATATTGAAACCTTTGTTTCTGTAGCTGAAAAATTGTATGGCTGTAGTGCAGAAACACGTTTAATTATTCAAACAACTGAACGTGTTGCTAGAGCTTATGGGTATCCAGAAGTTCAAGCCATGGTTAGCTCTGATATCATATGTGTGTCTCTTGTTGCTTACGGTGAGTCTCATTCATTAACGCGTAAGTCTGTACCTATAGGGATAGATATGTCAGTTCTGACAGAAATTACTCATCTCTGTCTTGAAGCTGAAAAGAAATCTTTACCTATTGAAGAATTCCGAAGAAGATTAAAAAATATAACCCCTGACCATTACAAACCATTGCCTTTGTGTTTAATGATAGGTGCAGCGACATTTGCTTTTGGTATTTTAAATGGTGGAAGCTGGAAAACAGCCGTAACTGGTTTTATAGCTGGAACATTAGTAATGTTGATGCGGCTACTATTACAAAAGTTTTCACTATTTCCTTTATTTGTTTTTTCAACACTAGGGTTTATAGGAACTATTATTTCCTACTTTATTGGCACTTATATTTTTGACCTTCCTTTGTCTGATTTACGTGTATCTCTAGTAATAGCGGTGTTACTTCTTGTTCCAGGTTTTCCATTTGTAAACGGTGTATTGGATATGTTTAAAGGCTATTTATCAATGGGGGTGGTGAGATTGCTAAGAACAACCATTCTTCTTATAGCTGTTTCATTAGGAATTTCAATTGCCTTGCGCTTTTTACCTACTGGATTATGGAACTTTTAATCTATGTTGATTGAATATCTTTTAAAGATTCTGTTAGCAGCTTTCCCTTCAGTAGGGTTTGCAATGTTGTTTTCAGTTCCTAAAAAATATCTTATATTTTGTGCCATAGGTGGAATGATAACGTATGCTACCAAAATTATTTTAATGGTATTTTTTGATGCAGGTGTTGTTTCATCGACCTTTGTTGCAACTACATTAATGAGTTTGATGTTTATAGGCATAGCACCGTTATTAAAAGTACCACGTCCTGTGTTCACGGTTGCAAGTATTATCCCAATTATTCCAGGTAAATATGCTTACCTTACATTATTGAATGGTATAAATATTTACAATGGACCTGGTGAAAAATTAGCATATATTGAAGAGTTTTTTAGTAATGGTGTTACTACAGGTTCTGTTATGTTAGCAATGGGGCTTGGTATTGCTCTTCCTCCTTTATTTTTTTATCGTAATCATCCCGTTGTTTGATTATTATTTAGGTGAAAAATCATGCTTTCAATTATTGTTGCCCATGCAGAGAATTATGTAATCGGTAAAGAAGGAGACATGCCGTGGCATTTGCCAAAGGACCTTAAGCATTTTAAAGAAGTTACTTTGGGGCATCCTGTTATTATGGGACGTCGTACCTTTGAAAGTATTGGTCGTGCACTACCAGGAAGATTAAATATCGTAGTCACCACACAGCCAAACCTTGTAGTTCCAGATAATGTTGAAATAGCATCTTCACTCGGAGCTGCTGTTAAATTATGTTCTAGCCATTCTGAAGTGTTTGTTATTGGTGGGGGACAGCTCTATAAAACCGCTATAGCTTTGGCGGACAGACTTTATGTTACTCTTGTACATGGAAAGTTTGAGGGCGATACTTATTTTCCACGTTATAGACAAGAAGATTATGATGTGGTTTCTAAAGAAGAATGTGAAAGAGATTCATCAAATAAGTATCCCATGACATTCCTAACGCTAGCCAAAAAGACACCTTTAATTTAAAAAATAAGAGAATTTTCATTGAAGATGAAAGTTCTTTTAGAACTATATACCCATTCTAAGGTTGACTGTGAATAAGCCAACCTTTTGAAATTAGTTAATATTTAGGTAAACTAACTTTAGTAATGTACAAGTGACTTGTAATCTCTCCTAAAAATTAATTCATGGAGATTCCTGAATTACTTTTCACACTGTACATGGTGTCAGTGTCAAAACACCATCCTGTTAGTCTTTTTCCCCAAACACACCCAGTGTCTAGTGCTTTTGCATGAGAATATATGCATTTACCGCTCAAAGCAGCCCAATGGCCGAATACAATAGTGTAACGATTACCTTTATCTAAAGGCGTTTTTCTAAGATCAAACCAAGGGTATAAACCACTGTTAGAAGCATTTTCTGGTGTGCTTTTGTTTTCAAAATCTAAGCTGAGGTCAGTATGACAAAACCTTATTCTTGTAAATACGTTGGTGATAAATCGCCAGCGTGGTATTCCTGATAGATCCTCTGACCATATATTAGGTTCGTCGCTATACATATGTCTTAGGAATGTATCAAAGGTCAAAGTATCCTTAAATATCTCTTCGACTTCTTGCGCTAGGGAGATTGCTTTTTTTAGATCCCATTGAGGAGATATTCCTGCATGAACAAGGCATAATGGCACATCTTTACGTATGTACATAAGTGGTGCCTTTGAGAACCAAGAGACGATTTCTTTTAAATCGGATGCTTTTAAGAGACTGTCTAACATATCTCTTTTTTTAGCTTTATTGAATCCTTTCGCAACTGCTAAAAAATTTAAATCATGGTTTCCAAGCACAAAATGAGCTTTGTCACCAAGTTTCATGAGGTACCTTACTGTTTCTAAAGGTTTTGGACCTCTTCCGATGATATCTCCAGTAAGAAGCAATTCATCATTAGCAGGATTGAATTCCATTAATTTAAGAAGTTCACGGAATTCATCATAGCAAGCATGTATATCTCCTATGCAATAGATACTCATTTCGAATTACTCCTATTTATTGCTACTTTCGCTTATCTTTGTTGTTTATTTTAAGGGGACTTCTATAAATTAAAAATTTTACAGAAAAAAGAAAGGGTTTCTTGTGTTAAACTTGTGTCACCACAACAAATTAACCAAAAAAACCTATGAAAG
>CAVGFV010000184.1:0-7906 GCA_963628765.1 Succinimonas sp. | reverse complement strand
GTTCCTTTTTCCATACCTTAGGAACTATCGTTTACACAAAATATTATACACTATCTTTTGGGTGGTAGGATCTTCTAGAAGATTACACTAAAAACATATCAAAATAAGGATTCCTTTCTATGAAATTTATTAATCTCTGTATCGGTGGCACAATACTTTTAGCTACGAGCGCCTTTGCTGAAGAAAATATTTCCACTTACGTAGTTGTCGATAACAGCAAGATTTGTCAAGAAAACAAAAATCTTGAAATGAATCCTGACTGCTTCACAGGTGAAGTTACATTTAAAGAAAATGATGGCATCGTTCATGTTTCTGGGAACATTGATAAATATCGCGCCTGTAACTTAGCGTTAGATGAAAAGAAAAACTGTTCATTCGAAGGCTCAGCAACACTCTGTAAAACAGAAGATAATGACATTATAATTTTTACACCAACCGAAGAAGATCCAAATATAGACACTATCTTTGTTGCTCTAAATGCTAAAGGACTTATGCCATCTTGTATTGAAAGCATCAATAATGATCTAGTATTAAAGCAAAAAAAATAAAAGCTCCTTTAATTCAGCATTTCACGAGCACCACAAACGGGGCATTTATAGTATGCCCCCTTCTTGCCACGAGACTCCAACATAACCTTAGAACCACATTTTTCACATTGGTGAAGAACAGGTTTTTTGCTTACTTTAAAGTGGCAATAAGGTGCTGCATCGCAACTCCAATAAACCTTTTGAAAACGTGTTTTATGAAGCACTAAGTTTCCAGTATTGCACATAGGACAAGGGAGTTTTTCACGTTTCTCACGAAATATATAGGAACAGTTCGGATAATTAGTACAACCAATAAATTGTCCATAACGACCGCTTTTTACCGCAACTGGAGAACCACATAAGGGACAAGAACTCCCCTCAATTATCATCTCAATACGTACTTTATAGACACCAGCCATAGGTCTCATAAAACGACAAGCTGGAAATCTCGCACAGCCAGCCATTTGACCTCTACGCGTATGATAAAGCACTAAATGAGAACCACATTCTGGACAAGTTCCTAAATTATCTTCAGTGGTTTCTTGGGTAACATCGCCAAATGCTGATACCGCATCTTCAAGGGATAACTCTTGAGCAGGATCCTGATTTTTAGGTAGTGATGGTGAAATATCTGTATTTCGAAAAGTGTTTTGCCTATCTCTAACACTCACCGTATCTGGAGAAGAAATCTTTGTCTTAACAGGTTTGTTTGCCTGGTTTTCAAAAAACTTTTTAACAGCTTCTGCCTTTTCAGTTAACTGATAACGTTTTTCAGGGGCTAACGAATTAACGTAGGCATCAGCAGCAAGCTCTGAAGGGGATTTTTTTTCCGGAGAATCTTGAGACAAAATAAACTTCCTTCAATCAAACCATAAAAAAAGCTCCTCAAAAAAGGAGCTTCCTTTTCAACAATTAAGAAATTACTTCTTTAAAAGGAACTTCTTAAGTTCTGCAAAATCTGCATCCATTTCAGTTGAAAGAACCTTGAGGTTTGCGCGGCTACTTAAAGCTTCTGGAAGTGGAAGATCAATACCAAGAATACGATCTACATTTTCCTTAAACTTAGCAGGAGATGCTGTGCAGAGGAATACACCGGTATCGCCCTTTTCAAGGTTATTCTGAAGTACCTTATAAGCAATTGCACCGTGTGGTTCTGCAATATAGCCCTTAGCCTTAATTTCCACCATTGCTGCTTCAGTTTCAGGATCGGTAAGGTGACCATAACCAAGATCCTTAAGATCCCAATTCTTAACCTTGTAGAGTTCTTCTACACGTGGCCAGTTATTTGGTCTTGAAACATCCATAGCGTTTGATAAGGTAGCTACAGTTGGCTTAGGATCCCATTTTCCGCTAGCTAAATAACGTGGAACAGTATCGTTTACATTGGTAGCTGTAACAAACTTCTTAACCTTAAGTCCTAAAGCCTTAGCAATAAGACCTGCAGTAAGGTCACCATAGTTACCACTTGGTACTGAGAATACAAGATTCTGACGCTTTTCAGCTGGTAACTGTGCTGCAGCTTCAAAGTAATAACATACTTGAGCTAAAAGGCGGCTAATATTGATTGAGTTAGCACTGTTAAGACCAATACCTTCGCGAACTTCTTGATCATCGAAAGCTGCCTTTACGAGAGTCTGACAATCATCAAAAGCTGCTTTAACAGCTACGGTGCGGATATTACCACCAAGGGTACAGAAAAGTTTTTCCTGAAGATTACTGATCTTTCCCTTTGGATAAAGAATAACTACTTCGATATTTGGAAGATTATAGAAAGCATGTGCTACTGCGGCACCAGTATCACCACTGGTTGCAGTGAGAATGGTTATCTTTTTGCCATTCTGAGCAAGAGCACTCAAGCATTGAGCCATAAATCTTGCACCAAAATCTTTGAATGCTAAGGTTGGGCCATGAAATAGCTCAAGAGCATAAGTGGTATCATCAACCTTACTTAAAGGAACACCAAACTGAAAAGCATTCTTTACGAGTTCTTCAATATTTGGAAGTTCATCACCAATAAGATGTCTTAAGATTTTTCCAGATCTTTCAACAAAAGGAAGAGCTAAAAGCTCATTTACTTCTGAATCAGAAAAAGCCTTAATTTCTTCTGGGAAGAATAGTCCCTGGCCTTTACCAAGTCCCTGTCTTACAGCTTGAGCATAGGATACTACTTCGCTATGATCCTTGATATTGTAAAGTTTCATGTACAATCCTGAATAATTTTATATAAAATTTTAATTCGTTAAATTAGAGAGGGATCTTACCCCCTCTTGCAACATCAGATTTCGGTAACTGTAGTACCTTCTTCGCAAATACGGCAAATATTGCAGAAACCATCGTCATTCTGAATGAAATTAGCCTTAAGCCATTCTTGAACTTCTTTAGCTTTTTCAAGATCTTTCATCACAATAAAGATTGAAGGACCAGAGCCTGAAATTCCGGTAGCTAGAGCTCCCATAGACTTTGCATAATCACGAGCTTCTACAAAACCAGGAATTAACTTTTGGCGATAAGGTTCCGCAATAACATCGCGAAGTACTTCAGCTGCTAAAAGATCATCACCTGAAAAAGAAGCTTGGATAAATACGGCAAGCTGTCTTGCAAAAGTAATAGCTGTGCTTCTTGAGTATTCCTTTGGAAGGATAGCTCTTGCAGCTGCAGTGCTAACCTGAATTCCAGGATAACAAGAAACCCAATACCAATTTTGGAAGGATGGAATTTTGCTACTAATAATACCGCGCTCACCTACCATAAGCTGAATACCACCAAGGTAGCAAGGAGCAGCGTTATCATAATGAACAGAACCTGAAATCTTTCCTTCAAGTTTACCCATTAATTCTAAGGCTTCATCCTTATTCATTGGATTGCCGTGGAATGCATTAAGCGCAGCTACTGCAGCAACAATTGATGCAGCACTTGAACCAAGGCCTGAACCTACTGGAAGATTCTTATGAAGGACCATCTTGAACTTCTTCATTGGAAGGTTCTTAGCCTTCATAAATTCACAGAAACCTTCATAGGCATCATAGACAATATTTTTCTTAGGATCGCTAGGTAACTTTCCAGCAAACCAGCCATCACTTTCAAGTTCAAAATCGTTATTACCATCATGAACTTCAACGACATCACCTAAAATCTGTCCATCAATTGGCTTCAATGCAGCGCCTAGAATATCAAAGCCTACACTTACGTTACCAATTGAAGCAGGCGCGAATGCACTTACTGCCATGTTATGCCTCTCTCTTCCAATTCAAAGTGCGTAATATATCTGCAAAAACACCAGCTGCAGTAACCTGCGTGCCAGCACCATAACCTCTTAATACTAGAGGTATTGGTTGATAATAAGTTGATAGGAAAGCAAGAGCATTTTCGCCATCTTTAACCTTGTAAAGTGGATCATCTTCGTTTACAAACTTAATACCTACTTTGCACTTGCCATCTTCGATGCTACCTACATAGCGAAGCACTTCACCGCGTGCCTTTGCTCCAGAAACTTGTTCTTTGAAGTAGGCATCTGCTTCTGGAAGACGTTTTAAGAAGTCTTCACGGCTACCAGAGTCATCAAATCCTGGTGGTAATGCCTTTTGTACCTCGATATCATTTAGGCTTAGGTTCATACCCACTTCACGAGCCAAAATCAAAATCTTACGCGCCACGTCCATACCATTGAGGTCATCCCTTGGATCTGGCTCTGTAAAACCCATATCACGTGCTGTAAGAGTTGCTTCACTAAAGCTCTTACCTTCATCAAGCTTGCCAAAAATGTATGACAAAGAACCTGAAAGAATACCATCAAACTTTTGAAGTTTATCACCTGCAGCAATAAGGTTCTGAAGGTTTTCAATTACAGGAAGTCCCGCACCTACGTTGGTTTCATAAAGGAACTTTCTTCTTCTTAGCTGAGCTGCTGAACGAAGTTCATGGTAGTAATCCATGGTTCCAGTATTCGCCTTCTTATTTGGGGTAACAACGTGGAAACCTGCAAGAAGGAAATTAACATATTGATCCGCAATTTTCTGATCAGAAGTACAATCAACAATTACTGGATTTATAAAGTGGGTTTCAGTAATAAAAGCCTTTGCTTTGGCTAAATCAAATGGTCCATCAGCTTCATTCAAGAGCGAACGGTAATCTGAATTTAAATCAATGCCATCAGCATTTAAAAGCATATGTTTAGAATTACAGAGACCAAATACTCTCATCATAAGACCATGGTTTTTGAGGAGTATAGGCTGCTGTCTTCTTATTTGATCAAGTAAAGCACCACCTACACCGCCAATACCAATAACCAACACATCTATATACTGTACAGAACTAAAGAAGTTTTGGTGACAGATCTTTATGGCTTCATTTACCTTGTTCTTTGAAACAACTGCTGAGATAGAGCGTTCTGAAGAACCTTGAGCTATAGCGTTAACGTTAATGTTAGCTAGAGATAAAGCACTAAAGAATTTAGAAGCAATGCCACGTACAGTGAGCATACCATCACCAACAACGGAAATGATTGCTTTATCGTCAATAAACTCAATTCCGTCTAAAAGACCATCTTTGAGTTCAAGCTGGAATTCTTCTTCAAGAGCTTTTTTAGCTTTGTCTCTATCTTCACTGTGAACACAGAAACTGATACTGTATTCAGATGATGACTGAGTAATTAAGGCAACTGATACTCTCGCTCTAGAAACGCAGGTGAATACTCGGCCAGCCATACCAACCATGCCCTTCATTCCTGGTCCTGAAATATTTACAAGAGAAATATCCTTGAGATCAGAAATACCTTTAACAGGTAATGAAGGATCGCCTTCCTGAGCTATAAGAGTACCTTCTTCTTCAGGGCGAAGACTGTTTTTAATAAGGCAAGGAATATGGTACTGTGCAATTGGAGCAATTGTACGAGGATGCAAAACCTTAGCTCCAAAATATGATAATTCCATTGCTTCCTTGTAGCTTAAGCGCTTAAGAAGAATAGCATCTTGAACAATGCGTGGATCACAACTATAGACACCATCGACATCAGTCCAAATTTCACAGGATTCCGCATTTACACATACTGCTAGGCAAGCTGCGGAATAATCTGAACCGTTTCTACCTAAAAGCACTAACTCGCCTTTATCGTTGCCACCAGTAAAGCCCATCATAATATAGATGGTGTAATTGTTTTCCTTTCTCTTTTGGAATAAGCGTCTTGAAAGCTCAAGATTAATTCTTGACTCAAGGTAACCACCTTCAGTCTTCAAGGTATCAACAGGACAGAGTCGGGTAACTTCTTCTCCGCGAATCTTTAAAAGAGCTTCCATACAAGCAACTGAAAGCTTTTCACCACGGCTAAGAATGAAAGCTTTTACGTTATCAGGGCATTGTCCTAAAAGAGAAATACCTTGAATACGACGTTGCACTAATGAGAATTCTTCTTCGATCTTGCGATAAAGATCCTCAGAATCGTAATTTTGATATTTCTGCTTTACACCCTCAATAATGCCAGAGTAGATAGCTTTAACCTTAGCAATTACGTCAGTACCATCTTTGCCACTAACGGCCTCATCAACAAGTGCAATAAGAAGGTTGGTAACCTTGGCTGGAGCCGATAGTACCAATGCTACCTGGGACTTTCGGTGCGTGTTCACAACAATGTCAGAAACACGGAGAAAACGTTCCGCGTCGGCAAGAGAAGTGCCCCCAAATTTTAAAACCCGCATCTATCTTAATACCTCTGTAAAATTAAAAAGCCCGGGCTCATTTCACGAACCTGGGCTCTTCTGCAGTGTTGCTACCAAATCAACAGAAGGCCCTATAGCCTGTAATTATTGAAACTGTTGTAATGGTAATATTCGTAACACTTTGCATAAACTCTGCCCCTGTGGGCACAAAAATATAGGTGTATCTTCCCAAATATTGAGCTTTTTGTCAATATTCGACCTAGGTATAGGAATTTTAAGCCGAAAAGAAATGGCTATCAAAGAAAATTCAAACCATATTTTGGTAACTTAAAACACTAAATTAGATTCTAGAATGTAAAAAAGCGCCTAAAAAGGCGCTTTTTAAAATAAAGATTAATGTTAGAAATTACTTACCAGCAAGGTATTTATTAACATTAGCTTCAATACGTGCAGTTAAATTTTCATCAGAAGCTTTTTCAAACTTTTCACCGGTAATATTTTCATAAAGTTCAAGATAGCGGTCAGAGATTGAATTAACAATTTCTGGGGTCATTTCTGGAACCTTTTGACCTTCCTTACCTTGGAAGCCATTGTCCATCAACCATTCACGAACAAATTCCTTAGAAAGTTGTTTCTGAGGTTCATTGTTCTTGAGTCTTTCTTCATAACCATCTTTATAGAAGTATCTGCTTGAATCAGGGGTATGAATTTCATCCATAAGATAAATCTTACCGTCATGAACACCGAATTCATACTTGGTATCAACGAGGATGAGGCCTCTCTTTTCAGCAATTTCAGTACCACGCTTGAAGAGTGCTAATGTGTACTTTTCCAAAATAGCGTATTCTTCAGGAGTTGCCAAACCTTTAGCAAGGATTTCTTCCTTAGAAATATCTTCATCATGAAGACCAAGTTCAGCCTTGGTGGTTGGAGTGATGATTGGTTCAGGGAATTTCTGATTTTCAATCATGCCTTCTGGAAGTTTAACGCCACAAATTTCGCGTACACCATTCTTATAAGCTCTCCAAGCACTGCCACAGAGGTAGCCACGAACGATCATTTCTACAGAAAACCCCTTACACATAACACCAACAGTTACCATTGGATCAGGAGTTGCAAGTTTCCAATTTGGGCAGATATCAGTAGTAGCATCAAGGAACTTAGCTGCAATTTGGTTAAGAACTTGACCTTTGAATGGAATTCCCTTTGGAAGAATAACATCGAATGCAGAAATACGATCAGTTGCTACCATCACGAGCTTTTCGTCGTTAATGTTATAAACATCGCGTACTTTGCCGTGATAAACGCTCTTCTGTGAAGGGAACACAAATTCGGTGCCTGTTAATGCTGAAGTCATTATTGTAAATACCTATCAATAAAAAAATGTGTCAGCTATCTGCCACAATAAAGAAAAACTGTCAGCCCATAAGAAATTTTTGTCTATAGAAATACTTTGCCTTTCCTGTTTTAGGATAAGCATTATTTACTATATAAATATCGACAGAAAATTCTAAAAGTGGGTTCTTGCTACCAACCGTATTTACGGTTCACATCACAAGCGTTATGGACATATCCTTACTTTGAAAATGCCTTAAAAAATAATGTTTTCATTACTCTTTAAAACGTTTTTATTCTAGCATTTTTAGATGAAAATGCAACTTATGCCCACTATTTGAATTGTACCCCTTGTCAAGGACATTTTAGATTTGAGTATCCCTTGATTTTGGA
>CAVGFV010000183.1:0-4878 GCA_963628765.1 Succinimonas sp. | reverse complement strand
GCTTAGTTACTGGGCCAAACGGCATTTCTCACCCACGGGGATGCCCGAAGAGCCATAAAAATATGTAAATATCTAGATGAAAAATTTTCTTATTTAGATTTTTGAATAATGTGGAATTACTTAATGTTGTGTGTAATGAAGTTGAAGATCATTATTTATCAACAATAACTGTGCGGTATTATGTTACTAACTTAGGAACATCTTGTTGATAGAATGTGAATATTATTTGCCATAAAAAAGGCGAAACAAAATGTTCCGCCTCATGAGTGATGAATAAATCTTACTTGTAGCTTGTTACAATTGATTTATCAAAAACTTTTTCACAGTATTTACACTTGAGTCTGATAATACCGTTTTTGTTAATAACCTTAAATTCACTTTCTGCAGTTGGCTCTTCATGAGTAATGCAATTGGAATTTGGGCAACTAAATACATGCTTAATGCTTTCAGGTAACGACAATTTTCTTTTTTCAACAACCTGAAAATCCTTAATAATATTTACAGTTGCATCAGGAGCGAAAAGAGCTAATTGATTTGATTGATCTTCTGTAATGCTTACATTTTCAATTTTGATAAGATCTTTGCTACCAAGAGCATGTGAAGGCAGATTGAATCCTACAGTGATTGCTTCATGGGTATCAAGAAAATGAAATAACTTGAGAATTTTTAAAGCCTGACCAGCAGGAACATGATCAATAACGGTGCCATTTCTTATGGCTTCTACTTGAAGTTGTGATTTTTCTGCCATTTTAAACTTCCTCATTTAAAACCAATGAAAGCAAAGCTTCTCTTGCGAATACACCATTTCTTGCTTGTTGGAAATAATATGCGTAAGGGGTGTGGTCAACTTCTGGAACGATTTCATCGATTCTTGGAAGAGGGTGCAGTATCTTCATGTTTGGTTTAGCACCTTGAAGAACTTCAGGAGTTAATACATATTTAGCTCTGATGTGACGATATTCAGTTTCATCAAAACGTTCTTTCTGAACTCTTGTCATATAGAGAATATCAACATTAGGAATAATTTCTTCAAAATGTTTACAGATTTCGAAATGAATGCCAGCTTGATTGTATTCATCAATAATATAGTCAGGCATTGCAAGTGATTCTGGAGACATTAAGAATATATTTGCGTGGTAATGGCAAAGAGCTTGTGAAAGAGAATGTACAGTACGACCGTATTTCAAATCTCCCACAAAGGCAATATTGATGTTATCTAAATGCTTTTGGGTTTCAAAGATAGTAAATAGATCAAGTAATGTTTGTGATGGATGTTGATTACTACCGTCACCAGCATTAATTACTGGAACAGGAGAATAAACACTAGCAAGTCTTGCTGCGCCTTCTTTGCTGTGTCTCATTACTAATGCATCTGCATATGATGTAATGATACGGATTGAATCAGCGAAGGTTTCTCCTTTCTTAACCATCGAAGTATTCGATGCATCAGAGAATCCAATTACACGTCCACCAAGTCTTTGAATTGCAGTTTCGAAAGAAAGGCGAGTACGAGTTGAAGCCTCAAAAAAACAACTCGCAATGAGTTTATCTTTTAGTAAATCATTGCGAGGGTTTTCTTTAAGCTTTTTGGCGGTGTTAATGACTAATTCAAGGTCGTCACGATCAAATTCAGATATTGATATGACATTCTTATGATATAGACTATTTGGCATTGTTCTGTTCCTAATAATAAGGCAAGACAGAGAACTGTCTACAAGGAAGCAGAGCTAATATCTAAAACTAGAGTTTTTCAGATTAGCGGTGCTATCTGAAAACCGTATTATACCCACTTATAGTGGCTTACAAAATAATATTCAGTGAATTAAATGTATTCACAGCGTCGAAAGTTAAATTGGTTATTAAATAATCATATGATGTATGAAATGTTACATTGTTCACAAATATTAGAGATTTAATACGAAATTGAACTTTTTTTAAGCAGTTATTAAACAATTTGTTTATTTTTTTAAATTTCTATGTATAATAGCACTCCGTACTCACAGGGGCGTAGTTCTAATGGTAGAACAGCGGTCTCCAAAACCGATGGTTGGGAGTTCGAATCTCTCCGCCCCTGCCAGTTATTAAAAAAAAATTCTAATTTTTCTCTTATCTCATTTTCAACATCACTTTTAATCGTCGTCTACGTTTTCAGTGTATCTACATTTTGGATATCTAGTGCAACCGTAAAAATCTCCATTTTTTCCATGCAATAGACGTAAATACCCTGTCTTGCATTCTGGACATCTATTTACCCTAATTTCAGCGGGGATATCAATTTTTTTGTAAACAACAGCATGATCATTTTCAAGTTCTTTTATGAACTCTGATTTAGCATCTCTTAATGTAATGATATAGACCTGTTTCTTGGCTCTTGTTAAGGCAACATAAAACAATCTTCTTTCTTCTGCATTTGGGTATTCTTCAGCTTCAGGCATTACCATACACAAAATAGGATCATCAGAAATGGTGGATGGAAATCCCATAACACCTGAACATACACGAATTAAGATTACATAATCTGCTTCAAGGCCCTTAGATTTGTGAATTGTTAGAAAATGTACACGATTGCCTATTTCAGGATCCGAGCAAATATCGGTGACATATTTTTCATCGTCGTTATAACGTCCTAATAGTAGGATCGACGGTTTGGGTTCGTCTTGATCTTTTTTGGAAATTTCATCAACTAAAAATTTAACGGCATGACTTATTTCAAAGGTATCATTAAGTGAGCAAACAATAATAGGAGTTAATTTGATGTTGTTATTTGAATGTACTTCCTTCTGCATTTGCTCGTTGTTTTTAGAAATAAATTTTGATGAGATATCGCAGATATCTTGAGTGCACCTAAAAGTTGTTTCAAGTTTTAGAAAATCTGTTTTTCCAAAATATTGGCTAAAGTGTGTCATTACTGACATAACCGAGCCTGAAAATCTATTGATTGATTGCCAATCATCTCCAACAGCAAAAAGTCTTGTGTGGGGAGCCTTTAAAAGATTTTGTATTAATCTTGCTCGAGAAATACTGATATCTTGGCATTCGTCGATCATAATACAATCATATGGGCAAAAATCAGGATGTTGCTCAAGCAGGACAGACGATAAATTAAGCATATCGTCAAAGTCGAGTTTGCCACTTAGCTGTTCATTCCAAGCACTGATGATCTTTTTATAAATTTGTAGAAATATAGCTGTGCGGAGGTTGTGTATAGTTAAAGAACGGCTTTTATCAAATTTTTTCCATAAGTCTTCTGGAGTCGCACCTTTATTTTTTGCATGAGTTAGAAAGGCTTTAGCTATACCTGAAAAATTATCTATACTTTTTGTATATTCTTGAGAATCTAGATCTTCCACGGTGTTTTTTATAACCTTTATTTTAAGGCGATGTAGAAAATGAACGATCTTTTTAATGAATGAGCCATTACTTACTTCTTTGGTGCTAAGGATTAGAGTCTTTTTGTTTGGCTCTACATCATTTGAAGAAGGATCTTTGTAGATAATAATCTTTCCTTTGGCATCAACAAAGTTGATTATCGATTTATCAAAAGTATGGCTTTCTTTAATGTCTGAAATAATGCCAATAAAATCTAAGAAACCATGGACAATATAGGAATATTCTCTTTCTTTTTTTCCGTTCAATGAATTGGTATTCATACTCGCTGGTAACGAATACATAAAGTAGTTAATTAAGAGGCGATAAGCTAAGCTTTTTTTGATTATCTGCTTTATTAAATTGTTAAAGAAAATAGTGCCATCACCAGTGTCTAAAAAATCTGCAAGATTGGCATGTTGCCCTGTAATTCTTCTAATAATATCAAGACCTAGGGCATGGAATGTCTTAACGGTTATGCCATTGCTAAAGATTCCAATTTTACGGAATCTTTCTTGAATTCTTGTGCTAATTTCTTTAACTGATTTTGTATTAAAAGCTATGAGTACGATCCTTTGAGGAATTTCAAAACCGAATAAAGCGATATATGCAGCACGAGCAACTAGTACAGAAGTTTTTCCAGAGCCTGCAGAAGCTGACAATAAGACACGATCATTTAAATTAGTGACAGCATTGATTTGCTCTTGTGTTAGAGGAGATTTTTCAATGGTATTGAAAAACAAGCTATAGTTATTTTTAATTTGTGTTACAGCTCGTGAATTATAGTCTTTAGCGACTAGTTCTGGGGATGTATTCCAAGTATTCCAGGCTTTGAGATCTTTTCCTGTAAGTACTTCATTAAAAAAACTTTCGATTTTGTTTAAGTCTTGATCTTTATAATTTAAGGTAGGGATCCCTTCAGAGAAAATTTTTCCAAAATCAGATGAGATAAAACAGTCTGTCAAATATCCTCTAGCTTTGAATTCCTGTTTCATTATTGCAATGATTTTAGAGTACCAATTCCTTAATTCTTGAAGAAATTTTCTTAAATTAACAGTTATCTCAGATAAATGATTGAAGTTTTCATTTAAGCTCAAGGCATCTTCTGTGTTGAAATTTTCGAACAGATGCGTACTTCCATCGATGGTTTTTATAATAACGGTACAGTCGCTTTTTGATTCTGAAACTATTTCTATAGAATTTATATCACGAACTTTCCAATTTAGCAGATCATTGCTTATTTCTGATTTAGCATTAATCCCATTAAGGTTGATTTTTATAACCCAATCTTTTTTATGAATTATTGTCTTGTTATCGGTATTATTAGGCATTTTCAGTATAGTTATTAGTGGAGTTTTTGTAATTTTACAATATTCTTTAAAGAAAACCACACCGTATTTATGGTATGGGGAGATCAGGGGTAATAACAGTTGTGTTAAATATATAAATAGTTTATAATATATAAAAATAATTTATAGATATTGTAATACTTATGAATAAAATAATTTCAAT
>CAVGFV010000182.1:0-6758 GCA_963628765.1 Succinimonas sp. | reverse complement strand
ATCTTATGTGGGCTCTATGAAAATTTAAATACGACGATTGCGAATACGCTTACACTATTCTTGTAGAGCTTTTACTACCAGGCTAAGAAAGAATTTCTAGTTTTTATGTATAATGTTTCATCATGTCTTTTTGTTCTTTGCTTTCTTTGAATACTAGCTACCTATAGCTAACCTAATGAGAAAAATATGCGCCCTGATAAAGAGTTTATGCTAGCTAAATTTCAATATTTCAATAAACGTTATTTTAAAGATTCACTTCCTATACCTGAAATATTGATTGTAAAAGTAAAAAGTTTTTTAGGTCAGTTTTCTTGTAGCCGAAAAAGACTACTTAATGGTAGTTTTGAAACCAGCAATTATCGTATAAAAATTAATGAAGCCTATGATTTATCTGAAAGTGAATGTGAAGATATCCTTATTCATGAAATGATTCATTATTTTATTGCTTTCCATAAAATAAAAGATAATTCCAAACATGGACATACTTTTGTCGAACTAATGAATACCATAAATAAAAATGATGGTAGGAATTTAAAGATTTCTTACAAAGGAAAACAAAGTACCACTCTTCAACCTACCAAAGGCAAAATTTATAGAATTTGCACATCAGATCTTCCTAACAATGAGTTTGGCATCGCTGTCTGTTCTATACCTGCTATTTCAAGGTTGTTATATTTTTTTAAGCACAACCCGCAAATTAAAAATGTAAGGTGGTTTCGGTCCTTTAATACTTATTTTGAAAGATTACCTGCTATCAGACTTCCCAAACTATATTTAGCTGATAAGGAAGCTATATTTAAAGAACTGGAAGATTCTGTTGAGTTTGAACTTGTAGGAAATAAGTTCGTTCCGAAGGGAAATGAGTAACTAAAGTGATTGCTAGCCTTTAATACAAGTTATAGATATTGATGGAGCACATGATTAAGTCAATACGAATTTTCTTAAAAAGTACCTAACAGAAAAATTTTCAAGTCTTTTTGGTCATTTACAGGGGTTTTTAAGGCAGAAATTCCTGAAATATCATATAATTCATACGACGATTGTTCGTTATTCCTATTTTTGGATGATGTGCAGAGCTTCAAAAACAGAAATTTTTGGTTCTTTTTTCTGAATTTATTAGATCCAGCGGTATGAAAGTAATACCGAACCGATTGAGAGTAAAAATATGTCAAGAGTATACAATTTTAGTGCCGGTCCTTCTATGATGCCGACAGAAGTTATGGAATTAGCACAGAAGGAATTTCTCGATTTTCATGGAATCGGTTCTTCAATTATTGAAATTTCACATCGTTCAAAAGAATATACTGCTGTTGCAGAACAAGCAGAACAGGATCTTCGTGAACTTTTAAATGTTCCTAGCAACTATAAAATCCTCTTTATGCAGGGTGGCGGACGTGGTCAGTTTGCTGATGTTCCAATGAACCTTCTTACTGGTACTGAAAAGGCTGATTACCTTGTTACAGGAAATTGGTCTAAGTATGCGTTTGATGAAGCTCAACGTTACGGTGATGTTGTAAAAGTTGACGGTACTGTTACTGAAAATGGTAAGGTTTCTTTAATTAAGAATCCTACTTTCCGTGACGATGTAGATTATGTTTATTATTGTGCCAATGAAACTGTGTATGGTATTGAAATGTTTGATCTTCCAAACGTTGGTAACCGTACACTTGTTAGCGATGTATCATCTGAATTCCTTTCTAAGCCTCTTGATGTTACAAAGTATGGTCTCGTATATGCGGGAGCTCAAAAGAATGTAGCACCAGCTGGACTTACCATTGTTATTGTTCGTGAAGATCTTATTGGTCATGCAAAGTCTTATTGCCCAAGTATTTTTGATTACAAGATTACTGCTGACAAAGATTCAATGTTCAATACACCACCAACATTCTGCTGGTACATGGCTGGTTTAGTATTCCAGTGGTTAAAGAGACAGGGCGGTCTTGCTGAAATTGAAAAGCGCAACATAGAGAAATCACAGTATCTCTATGGATACTTGGATAGCACTGATTTCTATTCAAATAATGTTGCTAGTGAATGCCGTTCAAGAATGAATGTTCCTTTCTTCTTAAAGGATGATTCTTTAAATGAAAAATTCTTAGCTGAAGCTAAAGCAAATGGACTTACCTCTCTTAAGGGACACCGTGTGCTTGGTGGTATGCGTGCTTCTATCTATAACGCAATGCCAATGGAAGGTGTAAAAGCTTTAGTTGCGTTCATGGAAAAGTTTGCTAAAGAAAACGCTTAATTTAAATAGTTAAAAGCTATAGAGAAATTTGAAATCATCAGTGGATTGATAATTACCACTGGTGATTTTTGTTTTTTAGTTAATACCCCGTCTTAGCAACTAGTCTTTATGATTGTGTTCTTGTTAATATAGCAAGATACAAATACACAGATCCTGTGCTAATCTCATAAAAAATTATAAATCTGGTAAGAGGAGCTTAAAAAATGGCTTTTGATAGTGCTGCTTTTTTAGAGCGCGTTCCGCATGTAAGTGGCGTTTACCGGATGTTTAATGATAAAGGCATTATCATTTATATAGGTAAAGCAAAGGATCTTAAGAAACGACTTTCTTCTTATTTTAGAAAGGACTTACCAAACATTAAAACAGAAAAGTTGGTAGCTTCCATTGCTCATATTGAGTATACCGTTACCTTTTCAGAGACAGAAGCTTTAGTATTAGAATGCAATTTAATTAAGGAATTTCAACCAAAATATAACATCCTCCTTCGAGATGATAAATCGTATCCTTATATTTTGGTAACCGATGAAACACACCCGAGAATTTCTGGGTATCGTGGAAAAAAATCAAATAACGGTAGCTACTATGGGCCATTTCCAAGCCCAGGAGCAGTGAGAGAAGCTTTACACCTTATACAAGGAATATTTCCTGTCAGACAATGTGCGGATACCGTTTATAGGAGCCGTAGTAGACCTTGTCTTAATTATCAAATCAAGCGCTGTCTTGCACCATGCGTACCTGGATACTGTACTGATGAAGAATATCAAGAACAAGTTCGTTTAGTGAAGATGTTCCTTGAAGGGCGCTCTCCAGAAATAATTACTGGTCTTGCTAACGAAATGCAGACTTTGAGTGACAACCTTGAATTTGAAAAAGCAGCCCGTGTTCGCGATCAGATGCTTGCCTTAAGAAGGGTTCAAGAACAACAGAATGTGAGCGGTGAGTTAACAGATGATATAGACGTTATCGGGGCTACCATTGGCGATGGTCTAGCTTGTGTGCATGTTTTCTTTATTAGAAATGGGCGTATTTTAGGAACAAGAAGCTACTTTCCTAAACTTCCTGTTGAAAATACAAAAGAAGACTTAATTCGTGCGTTTATTGTCCAGTTTTATTTAAATTCCTCACAAGCAAGAACTTTCCCGAACGAAATTATTTGCGAAAAGCTCCCTGATGACAATGAGGTAATTCAAGAAGCTGTTACAAAAATAGCAAATAGATCTATCAGAATTACAGATCAAGTGCGAGGTGAAAGAGCTCGTTATTTAAAACTTGCCGCAGCTAATGCAGTAGCTTCGCTTAAAGCAAAAGCAGGACATGAAGAGACCTTACGAGAACGCACTATTGCTTTAGAAAACCTTCTAGGAGTATCTGGCATTCAGAGAATGGAATGTTTTGATATTTCCCATACTATGGGGGAACTCGAGGTCGCATCTTGTGTAGTTTTTGGAAGAAATGGCCCAGAAAGTTCAGAATATAGACGTTTTAATATCAGTGGAATTACCCCTGGAGACGACTTTGCGGCTATGCATCAAGTGCTTACTCGGAGACTTTCCCACCTAGAGCCCGGAAAAGTTCCTGATATTCTGTTTATTGATGGTGGTAAAGGGCAATTACATCAAGCTGAAGAAGTTGTAACCAAAATATTTTCCGGACAAGAAGAATATTGTCAGCCTTTGATTATTGGCGTCGCCAAAGGAGAAGGTAGAAAAGCGGGGCTTGAAACCTTAATAATGGGGTATACCCATGAAGAGTTTCATCTAACTTTAGATAATCCAGCATTGCAACTTGTTCTTCATATCCGAGACGAATCACATAGATTTGCTATCACAGGACATCGTAAACGTCGTGAGAAAGCCCGTGTTACTTCACGTCTACAGGATATTCCAGGAATTGGACCTCAAAGAAGACAAGCTCTACTAAGAAATTTAGGTGGAATGCAAGAGGTATTCCGTGCTAGTGCAGATGAAATTGCGAAGGTGTCTGGAATTTCTCGCAAAATGGCAGAAGAGATTTATGCATTTCTTCATGAGTAGATTTAAAAATAGTGGACTTTTGGGAGTTTTGTAAAATTAGTTAATTATTACTGACTATGTAGTTGGTGTAACACCTATGGACTTAATAGAAAGCTAAATTGTAATCACAGAGATAAATACAATAAGATGAGCACACTTGGAATTTTTGTGTTATATAGATCTATGAGTTTAAAAAATACAATTTAATGCTCTTGATGTAAAAAACTAATTAAATTGTATTTTAAACATCAAAATATACAGAAACTTGTTCTTGTAATGAACTATATTAAGGGCAAGATCATTTAGGAGATAGCTTTTAATATGATACCAGATGACGAAATTCGCAAATATGAAGACGACGATCCTGATCGCGATGTCTATGATGAAAATGGTAATATTAGTCAAGAAACTTTTTATTCTAGTGACGAAGAGGGCTACTGGGAGGGGGAAGTTATTTTCGACGAAGATGGTCGTGCTCTCGATAGTGATGGTGAAGTAATCAGATCTGAGGAAGATGAGGATTATGATTTTTACCGCGAAGACACTGAATATGATGACGATGACGACGAGGAAGAGCTCGATTTTACCGATGATGATAATTTGTCTTAAAATATAAGCAATTTTGGTGTTGGAGTTCCTTTGTGCAAGAGCTAGAAGTGCAACGTGATTGTTTCGCAAGCAATATATTGAAGGTAATTGCAGAGAGCAAGATCATTCCTATTGTTGATGCTAGTTCTGTTTCTGATATAGAAAGGTTATCTGATATCTATTTTGATGCAGGTTTTCGGACTCTTGAAGTCAAGATGGATTCTCATCTTTTGGAGCCTTTGGTTTCAGTAATAAGTCAAAGGCATCCTGAAATTTATCTTCTTGCAGGGACTTGTATGTCGTCTTGCGATTTTAGAAGAGCAAAACATCTTGGAATGGATATAATGATATCACCTTGCTTTGATAAGGAAATGATGTCTTGGGCTTGTTTACATAGCATTCCTTACATTCCTGCAATATGCACCAAAGAAGATTTAGCATCGGTTCTACCTCTAGGCTTTTCAGTTGTGAAATTTTATCCAGCTGAAAAGTCAGGTGGAGCAAATTTTTTAAGAAAACTTTATCCAGAGTATGATGTTCGTTTCATGGCTTCTGGTGGAATAACGTTAGAAAAGATACCTGAGTATCTTGAGCTACAAAATGTAGCTGCAGTCTGTACTTCACATATAGTGAGTTTAAGATTGCTTGAAGAAAAACGTTGGCAAGAGATTGAAAAACGTATACAAGCAGCGATTGAGTTGCTGAGAAAGGTGAATTAAATGGGTGAAAATAATATTAAAAAACTTATTCCTCTTCAGATACTTACAGGATTTTTAGGCAGTGGTAAAACCACTCTTTTAAATACAGTGGTTGATGATCCTTCAATGAAGGGTACTGTTTTGATTATCAACGAAGTTGGTGAAGTCGGAATAGATGATAAGCTGATAAATGAAGATCATCCAACAATATTATTAGCAAATGGTTGTATCTGCTGTTCTTTACAGGATGGCCTTGTTAATGTACTCCATTACATAGTTGAAGCCAAGGAGAATGGAGAACTCGATGTTAAGAGAGTAATTATTGAGACTACTGGTATAGCAGATCCTGCTCCTATCATTAATTTGCTCTTCAATTATGTTGATATCGAATACAACTATGCTTTTGCTGGCACTATCACCATCCTCGATGGTGTTAATGGTAAGGAAGAGCTTGCTAAAAATTATGAATCAGTAAAACAGATTGCTTTGGCAGACAAGGTTATCATCAGTAAGTGTGACCGTGTGTCTCGTGAAGATATTGATGCTCTTACTGCAACAGCTCATGATTTAAACCCATCTGCTTTAGTATTTGAATCTAGCCCTGAGCATACCCCAATGGATGCTTTTACTGCTTTTGAAATTTTCGATACCCCAAAAAATCTTAGTACCATCATGTCTTGGATTAATTCCAAGAGAAAGGATTACCATTTGGCTTCAAATCTTACCCCAGTAAAGCAAACTGGTATTATGAAAAAAGCTCTCCCAACACATTCTAATTATGAGACAGTAAGTGTTGAATACGACAAACCTCTTAATCGTATTAGCGTGATGAATACTTTCTCAATGCTTTGCCAACAGTTTGGCGATGCAGTACTTCGTCTTAAAGGAATTTTTGATTTTGGTGAAGGCTATCCTTTTGTAATACACGGGGTACAAGGTGAATGCTATCCTGTTTCTAACATGGCTTCTTGGGAAGGCAAAAAACCATTTTCAGTAATAGTTTTGATTGTTTCTCCACGTATTGCAAAAGATGCAGAAGCAATGCTTAAAAACTTTATTACTCCATTAGGTGAAAGTAATTAAGTTTCAAAATTGAATATTTGATAAAAAGCCAACGCTTTAATTTAGCGTTGGCTTTTCCTTTTGTTAATTTGTTAAATCCGACAGTGATCAGTATTTTTTCAGGATATACTCCCCCTAATTGAAAGATGGCAA
>CAVGFV010000181.1:0-15971 GCA_963628765.1 Succinimonas sp. | reverse complement strand
AGTATAGGAAAGGAAATCAACTACTATAGTGCCGATTTTGCTTGATTTTATGCGGCTTTTAGTACATCAAAGCTGTTTTTAGTACAAACAAATATAAAACTCAGAATAGTAGTTATATTTTATTGTTCAAAGAACTGAATCCAGAAAATTTTCAGCTTTAGAACAATGGAGTTTTATATTCGTTTTTGTAATCTCCATATTTGTATATTAACAGATGGTATTTTTAGATCCATAAATGCTCTTGAGATTGTGAGCTAGTTTCCTTACCAAACATAGAAACAGTTCATGAAAAAAAGTAACTATCTTAACAAATAATTCACAAATGCGTGATCCTGTACGTAATTCCAAATATTCTGTCCCTAGAAAATTGATAAAAAAATTATAATTATGGGATATGGAAAAGGTTTTCTGAATAAATAAAAGATCTGAACTGAAGAAATAAGGAAAAACTGTTTATGAATATGTTCCGTCTATCTCTCTTAGCGCTAGCAGTAATGGCTCTTACGGGATGTGAAGACACTGTAAAACTCTGTCAAGAGAATTTTACTGCAGGAAAATACGACGAAGCATATAAATACTGTAGCAAAGCTGAACAAGACGATAAATCAATGGACTCCCGTTATTATAAAGCGGTGATGGATGTTGATGCTTTAGTTCCAAGTGCGGATTTTGAAAAAGGAATTTCTTCCTTAAATGTACTTTCATGCAAGGATTACCTTCCTGCAGTAATCAAACTTATGAAGATCTATGGAGAAGGTACAGCAAAGGTTGAAAAGAATCCAGAAAGAGCTTTTCCTTTTGTAGAAAAAGCTGCAAAGATGGGAAATTCAGAGGCGGTATTACGTTATGCCTTGATGAAATTTGTAGGCATTGGTACAGCCAAAAAGGCTAGAGATGCTTTACCTTATCTTGAAAAAGAAGCTAATAAAGGAAATGAAAAAGCATCTTTGTTGCTTGCTGATTACTGGCTTAATTATGCAGATAAAGAGAAAAGTCCGGTAAAAGCATTGCAGTATCTTGAGCCACTTGTTAAAAAAGGAAACGAAGAGGCTCTGTATAAAGCAGGTCTAGCTTATCAAATGGATAGTGATGTTCAGGATGAGAAGAAGGCAAGAGAGCTCATTTTAAAGAGTGCAGAGTTAGGGTATCACAATGCTGAAATTGTGATGTTGAATTATGCGAATCGCGACATCATTGCTTTAAAATCACCTGAGAATATTGCAAATTTGAGACGTTGGATTCGTGTAAATGCTGAAAAAGGCGAATCTAATGCTCAAAACCTTCTTGGTTTAGACCTTATTACTGGTTTTATAGGACCTTTGAAAGATGGATACCAGCTTAACGAAGAGGAAGGCGTTATGTGGTTAACAAGATCAGTAGATAGTGGTAACCGTAATGGAATGCTATACCTTACTGATTATTATCTTTCCAAAAATTCAAAAGAAACCTTTAGAAAAGCAGTTTATCTTTTAAGAAATGTCACATTGAAAGGAAATGTCATTGCCCAAAGAAAACTTGGTGACATTATGATGCAAGGAAGGATTGTCGGTGAAGACGAAGATCCTAAAGAAAATCTTGACGCTGGTATGAGATTGTTAATGAATGCAGCCGAAGCTGGTGAAGTTGGCGCTCTCGAGAGAGTCGGTGCTCTTTTAATTACTGGGTATTATTTTGATAAAGACGTAGAACAGGCTGTGAAATTTCTTGAAGAAGCTGCAGAAAAAGGCTCTGTAAACGCTCCTTTAATGCTATTTGAAGTATACCGTGATGGTATTGCTCCTTTTAAAAAAGATAATGGGAAGGCGGTATCTTATCTTTACAATGCAGCAGATGCAAAGAATTCTAAAGCCGAAGCTCTTTTAGCTTCTTTAAAGGATGAAGGTAGTTACGGGGTATCGCAAGATTTAAATTCAGCTAAAGAGCTTTATAAAAGCGCTTGTCAAAAAGGTGTTTCATATGCGTGCCACAACCTTGCTTCGCTTTACTATACAGGACGCGGTGGCAAGAAAGATTTATATGAAGCCTATAAATATTGGGTTTATGCTTCAAAACAGGGATATGCTCAAGCTATAAATAGTTTAGGACATATGTATGCTGAAGGCGAAACTCCGAATAACTCTTCTAAGGAAGAGAATATGAAGTTGGCTGCTAAATTGTATCAGATAGCTGCTGAAAAGGGCGAGCCACAGGCCATGGAGAATTTAGGTCGTTTCTTGCAAATGACAAAACGCTATAAAGAGGCATACTTTTGGTTTTCAGCTGAAGCTAGCTGTGGGCTTAAAAATGGTAAAGGACTTGCTCGTAAAAACCTTTATTTAATACGTAGGGCTGAACGTCAGCAGGTAAAGAACGAATTACCTGAGTTTTTAAATACCTATGGCTGTAAAACGGTAGAAGATTCAAAAAAATCATGGATATCAGAAAAGGGTGCTATGGAAATTGATTATTCTAAGGATCCATTTGATATCAATGGTGATTAATTAAGAGAGTTTGGAATTAGTACACCCAAAGGTGCACATATATTAATATTTGGTCTCCGGGAGGAGCTTATGATAAAAAGTTTGAAGATCGTGGCCGGATTGTTGCTGTGCTCTGCACTGCCAGTAGCTGCTCAAGAAATTAATCTTGAAGGTAGTGTGGTTGAAGCTTTTTTTGGCTACATTGTTTCTGACGAAAAAGTATCTGACTCACTCCCAGAAAGTGCTTTAGGAGCTTGGGGAGATCAAGTAGTTTATGCATCAGAGAATCCTTCAGCATCACCTGTTGGTGGCATTGCATACATAAAAACAGCCGGTACAACATCAGGTGCAATCCTGATGAATGATATTTATATTCGCTGTAAGACAACAGATATGTGTGTTCCATACGAGCTTCAAGATACAGCGGAGAAAGTTTCTGCAAAAAACTATCGTATCAAAGTTTCAGACCTGGAAGCTTGGGTTAAGGCTATGGATGTCCTTAATTCTAGCCCTGATGTAAAAAAAGCCAGTCCTGATGTTAATTATAATGTCAGCGCAGCTGCACAGTGAGGTAATTTATGTTTAGCAAAAGTAAACTTTCTGTAGCAATTTTAAGTGCGTTGATGATCTTGGGTAGTACAGCTTGTGGCGGTGGTGGTTCCGGTTCTGATGGCTCTTCTACTTCATCAGAAGTTAATACTGATACTAGTGCAAATGTTGATGAAAGCTCAAATGTAATAATTGAAGATGAGATTATTCCAACAGATGATTCTGGAAATTCGACAAACACCAAAATAGGTAATGCCGATACTTCATTAAATTGTTCCAGCGATACTGTGTCAGTTGTAGATACAGAAGTTGTGAGTGGTATTGATATTCTCATTGGACCATATGAAACAGAACTTAATTTTGTGAAAAAAATTAAGAATGGTGGCAGTTATGGAACAACAGCTGTAGCAGAAACAGGTAATTATGTTTATACCTTTAAAAGCTCTCTCCTAAATTCTGATTTTAGTGGTGTTAAGGATGAAATTACATATTACGACAGTGATTGTAATTTGCATTCTAGGACTATTTCTCTCTACTCTGATCCTTTAGCCTCTCAAGAATGGCATCAGAGAAGTAACGGCAGTCAAAATGCTTATTCTGTAGCGTTTGCTACGCAAGGCGTTGATGTTAATGTTTATCCTGCATGGAAAACTGGAGCAGATGGTACCAATGTTACCGTTGCGATTATCGATAAAGATCTAGATACAGCTCACGAAGATCTGAAGCACCAGGTTTCTGGGGACAATGTATATTGTTCAGGTTGTTCTCAAGGTTCCGATTCGCATGGAACTTCAGTTGCTGGAATTATTGCAGCAGAGTCTGCTAATGATAAAGGTGTTCGAGGGATTGCTTTCGGCGCTAAGGTTCGTGGTTATATTGGTTATCTTAACGATTTATCGACATTCCCTGCATTGTATACAAATGAAATACTTACAGATAAAACAATCAAAGTAATAAATGGCAGTTGGGGATACGGTGTGCCAAAGTATCTTGAATCACCGTCAAGAGAAAATGCCCTTGATGCTTTAGCGGATGCTAATGTTGCTTACATAAAATCCTCATCAAACTATTTTAAAGGTGCCACTGGTGTAGAATTCAATACGAAATGTATGAGTACTGGCTTGAACTGTTTCTACGCTGGCACAGCAGATGAAGATGTTTATCCTGCTACAATTGTAACCGGTGCAGTTAGCCATACAGGTGCTCATGCTTCATATTCTTCTGATGGTTCTAATCTTTTAGTGTCCGCACCTGGTGCTGAGACTGGAACTTTTTATCCTCGTATTCTAACGACAGATTATTCAGGGTGTTATTACGGTAATTCGTCAACTCTAGCCGCTACTGATTTCTTGAATGGTAGTCTTTCAGATAACGATTCTTGTAACTATACAAATGCGTTTGTTGGAACATCTGCTGCTACTCCTGTTGTTGCGGGCGTTGCTGCACTTTTATATTCTGAAGTGCCTAATCTTACAATATGGCAACTTCGTTATGCACTTGCCAAAACAGCGAGAAATAATAGTACCATCGAAGGAATGAACGATCCTATCGTGAAACAGCAAGGTGTGGTAGTAAACCAAGGTTGGGTTGAAAATGCATCAGGGTTGAAATTCAGTAACCGTTTTGGCTTTGGACTTGTTGATGCTGCAGAAGCTCTTACTTTAGCAAAATCCTGTAACAGTAATGTTAGTTGTAAAGCTCGTGGAAGTGATCCTGTGGAATTTTCAACTCAGGATGTTAGCTGCGAAGAGGATAATGCAACAACTATTCTTAATGGTACCTATACTTGTACTGTGAAGGGGTTTTATAACTCAGATTATGATTCCCAAAAGAATTACGAATTGGAAAATGTAACAATCGATATTGGTAATACTTCTTTCCAGTCTTCAGAAGATTCTTCAGTAAATGGAGCCTCAATTTGTACTGATGCAACATTTAAGTACTCAAGTACGTTGACTTCTAGCCAAAAGCAGGCTTTATCTGAGCTTCAAATTGAGCTTGTTAGTGGAAAGGGTACAACCAGCATATTAAAGGGCTTTTATACCAATTATTTTGGTGCAGAAGGTGGTGTTGGTTTAAGACTTCTTACTAATGCGTTTATGGGAGAAAGTTTCGATCCGTCTGAGAACATGGTTGTCCGTTTCCGCTCAACTTGTTACTTAGATAACGTAATGAAGAATGCCGTAGTTACTGTGCGTGCTTTTGAAAAATAGTTAAAAAGACTGTGAAAAAAGGAGAGAAAAGAATTTTTTCTCTCCTTTTTCTTTTTTTATTGACCTTCGTATGACATATAGAGGTTAATAGTTTTATAATGAGCTAGCGGTGTTTTTAAATGAAGTTATTGTAGCCATGCTAAAAAAGATACCTAATGCTTTGACTATTCTGAGAGTCTTTTTAATACCAGTTTACGTTCTGTTTTATTATTTGCCATATCCTTGGAGCAATCTTGCTGCTGCGATAATTTTTATCATTGCTTGTTTTACAGATCTCCTTGATGGTTATTTGGCGAGAAAGTGGAATGTATGCTCTAGTTTTGGGGCTTTTTTAGACCCCGTTGCTGATAAGATTATGGTGTGCGTAGCACTAGTGCTATTAGTAAGCCATTACAGCAAGTATGAAAGTTTGTATTTCCCATATATCAGCGTTTTTATCACCATGTGTGCCATGGTAGTTATTAGTAGAGAAATAGTTATTAGTGCTCTACGTGAGTGGATGGCAAGCATTGGTAGTCGTGCACGTGTAGCTGTAAGTTGGATTGGTAAATGGAAAACAGCGATCCAAATGGTGGCAATCGCAGGGCTTATATGGCGCTATGACAACACAATGGTGTACATTTCTTTAGCTGTTCTAATGTTAGCAGTGATTCTTACTATTTGGTCCATGGTGGATTATTTGATAGTAGGTATCAAAACCATGAGTGAAAAAGACCAAGAAAAAAAGAATACTGAGTCTGTTTCGAATAACGTTAACGCCTAATTTTCTATTACCAAGAAAATAGCCATTTTTTGAATGGCTATTTTTTTTTGGTAAATTTTGAATCTTACATTAAATTTTCCAATTGTTACTCTGTTTTTACACATTTTTTGTCAAATAAACCTTTCGTTAATTAAGTTTGTAACACTTTTGTTATACAAAAATTATGTTAATGTGAAAATTTTCATAAGAAAATTCAGATATAGTGATCTGCTATAAAAAACTTTTGTTCAACGTTTGGCAAAATAAGAGGGTTATGAAACCGCTCCCGTTTCTGCTTTGTCTGCTTTCATGGATGAAAAAATTCTCAGACAGGTAAGTAATAGTTTTGGAGTAAGCAGTAAAACAAGGAAGTTCCAGCAATGTTTAATCGTGAAGATAACGGCAGTAAGCAGTTGGCTGCCTTAGTCCGTAGCTATATCATTTATGTTGAGCAACAGTGTTTTAAGGAATCTGAAAAACTTTCGACATTTTTGAGCGCACTTAGTCCGTTCTTGAGAAAGTACAACAAGAAATTTCTTGTTAATACTGATTTTATGAGAAATGTTGATAGAGTTCTTGCTGATGAAGCAAAGATGCTCTTAAACATTAAAAGACTTCAGAATTCAGGAATACTTGAAAGAGATAATTCAGGTACCCCTGAAGATGCAGTAATGAGCCTCTTATCAAACGAGAATGTCCTTTTTATTACAGAGGATATGAAGCAGGCGCAAGAACTGTATGGAATGGAAACTCCTAATGATCTTACCCAATTATATATAAAGACTATTGCAGATACTGCAGAGATGGGAGATTTTCCTGGATTACGTCCTAAGAAACTTCCTTTGGGTAATGCCCCAATTATGGCAGCAACTGTAAAGCAAATTATTTTCGATATCAGTGCATTAAAGTATGAATGGACTTCTTTCTTTATAGAGGATCTTACTAGTCCAGGTATCCTAACCCAGCATCGCTTTAAAATCTTTGTGATTCAAGATCAATTAGATAAAGCAAAGGTTGAAAATGATATCTGCAAAGCAGCACATAATATTCTTAATTCTTTCATGCACGACAATGTTGCTGAAATAAGACAAGATTTGATTCATCGCAATGATCAGCGCATGATGCAAAAGCTTCGCACTGAAGGTGACATTGCAGTAATAACTTTCGATGGCAATAGAGCTGGTGAGTTCTATAATTACAACGAACCAGACCATTCTGGAAGAATCATAATTCCTACAAGCTATAAAGATGGCAGTCTCTCTTTTGATTTTACATGCCCTTGGCGTAAGGATATAATCTCGCTAAGTGAGCGCTTAAGAGAAGAAGACTCCAAGATTGAGGATAATTTTGATAAATATGAGAAGATTGCAGAGAAAGAGAAAAATTCATCTAATGCAAAGGCATCGGAGAATCTTAAGGTTCCTAACGGAAGCCAGAAACTCAGAACTAATGAATTAAATAACTCTGATGAAGCTTCTTCTGCTTTTGTGAGACCTTTAGCACAAGCAGAACCGAGTATATCTGTTAATGTTCCTAATGAAGAGATTGTTGTAAATCCTGGGTTAGCAACACCTCATATCGACATGGGAACAATTGATCCTGATAAAACTTATGGTAAAAATGTCACTTCTGTTGAGGATATGATTTCCTTAAACAAGAAAGAACCAGTAAAACCAACCATAAGTTCTCAGACTCAAGTAAAAGTAGCACCTGTAACAAGTACTAAACAAAAATCCACCGTTTCATTACTTGATGGAATGCCAAAGGCAGAACCAGTCTCAGTTGATTCTGCTCCAATAGCTTTCCCAGCTGATAATAAACCAATTCAAAGACAAGTACCTGATTTACATACGGTTTTATCTACAAATATCGGGAAATCTGCAGAGGACATAAGTTTTAAACCTACTAGTGTAGTAACCCCTTTGAATCCAGAAGGCGTTTCTGTTAGTGATGGTTTTGTACCAAAAGCGACAGAATCAAATGAAGATGCTATTCTTCGTGATTCTTTAAAGCCGAAGGAAGAACCAAAAGAATCAGAAAACCAAAATTTCAAAAAGCCACGTATTATTAAACCTATTGCCCCTAAACCTGTAGAGGATGTAAAGGCAACTGTTTCTACACCTTCTCCAGAAAGTATTGGTGTAAAGGCTGTAGAAACGAATAATGATAAAGTTTCTAAAGCTCCAACTACTGGTATTCAGAATCCACATGCACCTACTTTGTTCGGTAAAGATAGCGGTCGCACTATAGGTAATGTTTCTGAAGATGAATTATCTCCTAAGGGTACAATTCAAAATCCGCATGCACCTACATTGTTCAGTAAAGATAGTGGTCGCACTATAGGTAATGTTTCAGAAAGTGAGTTATCACCAAAAGGCACTATTCAAAATCCACATGCTCCTACATTGTTTGGAAAAGATAGCGGCCGTACTATTGGTAATGTTTCTGCTGATGAACTTTCTCCTGAGGGAACAATTCAGAATCCGCATGCACCAACCTTAGCGTCTAAGGTAAATTTTGGTACTGAAAGTGAAGCCGATAAAGTATCACAAGCTTCTAAAATTCAAAACCCAGATGCTCCAACATTGGGTTCAGCTATCAAGCCTGTTTTAGAAAAGGAAGTTACTAATGATCATTTAGTGACAGATAATCCTGCTTTAAACGCAAGCCTTGCCGATCTTCGTAGTAAGATTCAGCAAAATCGTGAAGATATTTCAAAAGAAGTTTCTTCTAAAGAAGAGATCCATGCTGACAAGACTATCGTTCAGCCTAAGAATGATAATTTAAGTGATGTTCTTCCAACACCAAATACTTCAGATGCGCCAGTAAACCTAACAAGTGTTGCGTCTATTAGTAGTGAAAGTGTTAAAGAAGCGCCTGTAGTTGCTAAAGAAGCAGAAGAAGTTAAGGCGTTTACTCCAGTTAATGATGTGGATGCACCTATTGCTACCACAATCGCTGAAGCATCAAAGATAGTTACTGCGCCAGTTGTAGAAGATAATAAGACTGCAAAAGTAGAGTCTGTAAGCGATAGTGTTAAGCCAGATGAAACTTCTGAAAGGAACGATGCATTGACTAAGGCACCTGAAGCTAGAACTAAACATAGCACTTTGTTAGATGCAGTACTTGGAAAGGGTGAAAAGCCAAAACAAAAGATTCCTCTTCCTGAATTAAAGACAGCTGAAGTTAGTGAACCAAAAGAAGATAAAGCAGTTGAAGTTCCAGAAAAATCTGTAGAGAAGCCTGTTTCTGAAGCAAAAGAGAAGAAACATGGTGGTCTTTTTGGTTTGTTTGGAAAGAAAGCTGAAAAATCTTCAGATGTAAAGAAAGAAGAGCCGGTTAAAACAAAAGATGAATCTGTAACAGCTCCTGTTTCTAGCACGCCAATTGCAGATACAAAGAAAGAAGAACAGACTCCAGTGAAGGCTGATGAAAAAGCTCCTAAATTAGAAGATAAACCGTCTGAAGATAAAGAATCTGCAAAGCCAACTCAAGCTTTTGATATGAAGAGTTTCTTAGGAAAAGCTCCTCCTAAGATGCCAGTTAAGGAACAGAAAGAAGATGATGATGGGCCTAAGACATATAAATTAAAATCTTCTTCCTTAGGATTTACCTTGAATTCTAAGCAAAAAGCTGAACTTAAGCATGAAGAAGAAAAGAAAGCCGAAGAAGAAAAGGAAGAGAAAAATCATAGGAAGCCTCAAGCATTTACTCTTAAGGGGGCAACCTCAGGTTTCTCTTTAAATAAAGAGCAAGAGGAAGAAATAAGACACCACCACGAGGAAGAAGAAAAAGCTCGTTTAGCTGCTGAAAAAGAAGCTCAAGAAAGAGCTGAAGCATTGAAGAATGCTGAACAGTCAAAACCTGTTGACTCTGTGAAGGGGGGTGAAACCTTAAAACCTTTGATGCCTGAAGCAGTTTCTGATTCAGAAGCAAAACCAAAGGTTAATGTTACAGGTTCTGATACTTCAGTTCCTGACGATATGGTTGTTCCTATTACTGAAAAGAGTAAAGAAAGGACTGAAAAGCCACAAGAAAAGGTGGAAAAACCAGTCTCTAATGCTCCCAAAGGTGATGATCTTGTTTCATCATTAATGAAGAAGAATAAGGATATCAAGGAGCAACAGGTAGAAGAAGCTCAGGCAAAAGAAGCAGCAAGAAAGCGTAATATCTTAGAAAAATTCTCTGCAAAGCAACGTGAAGAAGAGGCTAAGGAAAAATCACGCAATGAGCTTGCCCATGCCGAAAAGCCTGAAGTGAAGAAAGCAATTGAACCTACTGGCAAGAATATTGAGCTTAAAGGTAGTAGCACAGGCTTTACTCTTAATAATGAGCAACTTGAAAAGATTGAAAAACAGCGTGCTGTCGAGGAAGAGATTAAAGTTCTTGAAGAACGTGATCGCCAAGAATGGTTAAAACCAAAAGAAAAGCATGCTCCAACAAGCTTTAAGTTAGAAAAGCAAAATACAGTCTTCACCATGAATGAGGAAGATCATGCTAAGTTTGCTGAGAAACGAGAGATCAATAAGGCTGCTAAGGGAGAAGCAAAGGAAGCTGAGAAGAAACGTCAGTCCCAAGAGTATGCAGATCTTGAAAGACAGGTGAATACTGTAAAGGCTATTGAAGAATTTAACCTTGAAGGTGAAAATTCTGACTTTGTGTTTGATCCATCTGCCCTTAATGTAAGTGATACAACTCCTGTCGAAGACTTTGTAATGACAGAAGAGCGTCAGGAAAAGTTACGCCGTTTTGAAGCGTCAAGACGTCCTGACGTTGATGTAAAACGCGATTTAAGTGGCACTAGCCTTTTCCGTAGTGAAGATCGTAAAAACACTCAGAATGCTCGTAAGGCAGGTGCTTCTAGACTTACTTCTGAGATTCGTGGTTTTGACGCTGGACTTTTAAGTGATCGTCCAAAGACCGTGGTTCATGCAGAAACCAACAAAGAGAGGAATAAGCAGGATTATGCAGCTATTGATAAGGTAATTCGTGAAAGAACCGAAGCCTTTAATAGCGCACCGAAACCAAAGGTTTTAAATGTGCCTAATCTTGGTACTCGTGCATTAGAATCATCAACTGTTGCTGTTGAACAACAAAAACCTAGAGTTAATGTTGGTGCTGAAGTCGCCGTTGTAGGACAGAATAATTCTGGAGATAATTCTTCACTTGCAGTACGTTCCGACAATAAGACATCTTTACCAGAAGCCCCAATAATGGAGTCTGCTTCAGCAGCCGTCATGGGTGAAAATAAGGCAATGGCTACTGCAACAGTAGCTGAAACCAAGCCATTCCCATATTCTGGTAAACCGTATCGTGCTCCAGTAGATCTTGGTATTATCAACATTCCTGGTTTTAATGATACCGTTCTTATCAATAACGCAGAAAAGAAACTTGATAAGCCAATTGTAATGAGCCAAGGTCTTGCCATCTATGAAAATGATGAGAATACAGTGGTTCGTATATTTGGTTCTGGTTATTTGGATGCAAGTTTGATTTCAAAACTTTTATCCATGATTGCCACCCCTGTATCTTTATCCGGTATTGAATGGCCAATTGCTCTTGCTAAGAATAGTTCAAACGATATTATTGGTTGCGTTCTTAACAAAGGTAATACAACATCCTTACAAACACTTTGTAAATCTATCGACAACGCATATGCTCTCATTAACAGAAAGAATCTTGTATTGATGGCAATAAACTTTGTTGAAAAAGTGATGGCTCTTAATAAGTTAAATATCTTCTTAGGTGAAGGAGATATGAATTCAATAGTTGTAAATCGTGATGACACTGTTTCAATTATTAATCTTGAAAGAGCTCAAGTAGGCGATTACCTTTATTCAAAGATGCATGGTGGTATTATGCCTCCAGAACTCAATGATGAAGAACCTGTTTCGGCAAATGAATTGTCTGATAGATACGTGATAGCAGAAGTGCTTTTCCGTTTGTTCTTCTTAGGTCGTGGCCCATTTGTGAAGAGTAGATCTCAAGGCGTTCTAAACCATCAGTTTACTGCCTTCCGTTTCCCTACAAATTATTACGATGAAATGGCTGCACCGAAGGATAGTGTTCTCTATATTTGGAGTTTCTTCCCTGAATATATTAGACAAGTCTTTATAGACAGCCTTGACTATGGTTACCATAATCGTAATCTCCGTGTTGATGCTACACGTTGGCTTTTCTTCTTAAAACGTTGGCTTCAGGAATTTGAACAGAACAAGCTTCAACCTATGGCTTACGAAATTAAGCCTTCTCGTATGTATATCGGAAGTGCGAGTGACATGTTTTCTTGCAAGATCTGTCATACACCTATAACCAAGACTGAATCGGTAGCAACAGATGGTCTCTGCCATTATTGCTTTACCCAACGTGGCAAGATGAGAATCTGCGAATGTTGCGGTAAAGAATTTATGGTGAGTTACCGCGATCTTATGGTGGGTGATAAGAATGCTCGCACAAGATGTCCAAGTTGCCGTACTCAATTTATGCGTATTAAAGCAATTGTTAAATGCAAAGGCTGTGGCAAGAGTTACACCGTCTCAGACGGGCACTTGATTATGTACGGTGAACGTATCTACACATTCTGCGAAGATTGCCTTAAAAAACAAAAAGCTCGCGAAGCTCTTGGCATAAATTCAGAAGCTGCTGAAAATAAAGAGGCAATCAATCCTATAGCAGATAATCGTGATGTAATAAATTCCATCAAGGAGCAAGCAACTCAGAAGGAATAACTTCGATTAGTTCGCTATAAACAGCTGAAGGTCCTTAGATAAATAAGGTCAAAAAATGGGAGCTTACTACTCCCATTTTTGTTTTTACTAAACATAGAATAAAATTAATTACTTTCGTGATACTATTTTTTATCATTAATCGGAAGCTGAGCTATTGATTGAGGTTTGGAAATTTAAATAAATTTGTTTTTTAAAATTGTCTAGTGGCTCTAAAAGTGAGATTATAATGTTTACATTTTTGCTAGATTGTCAAAAAAAAATACCTTTTTTTTGACTATTTATCGATACAACAGCATAATTACACAGAGTTAGGCTTATGTGAGCAAGAGATGCCTATATTTTCTCACAAATGTGAGGGCTGCGATTTGATTTTTAGGATGAAGATCTATATTTCGCAAATTTAATTGGAATTCTGAAATTGATTAGCTTGTTTCTTGTTGATGATCATGATCTAGTACGTACTGGCATTAAAAAGATACTAGAAGACTTTCGTGGCGTAAAAGTCATTGGAGAAGCTTCCACTGGGGAGGCTGCGGTATCTTGGTGTCGTGAGCATCAAGTTGATGTAATACTCATGGATGTTAGTATGCCTGGTATTGGTGGTCTTGAAGCGACTAAACGTATTTTGAGATACAATCCAGATGCAAAGGTATTAATGCTCACTGTACATACAGATGATCCAATCCCAACGCAGGTAATGAAGGCTGGCGTTGCTGGTTATTTAACCAAAGGTGCAGGGCCTGAAGAAATGCTTAAAGCTGTTCAAGAAGTTTATGCAGGAAGACGTTATCTAGAACCTGATATAGCTCAAAGGATGGCTTTAGAAAGATTCCCAGGAAATGGCCACCATGAAGTTGGTGATGATGGTAATCCATTTGGGATCCTCGCTGATCGTGAATTTCAGATTAGTGTGATGATTGCTCAAGGATATAAGGTTAGTGAAATTGCGGATCGATTAGCAATAAGTCCAAAAACAGTTAATTCATATCGCTATAGAGTTTTTAAGAAACTTGGAATCAACGGTGATGTGGAACTCACAAGATTAGCTTTAAGATACAACATTGTTCCAAAGTAGTTCTATTCTCATAAAACATAATTGTTATTTCTAAAAGTTGCTAGCATTCAATAAAAAATAAAGATGAATTTTTGGATGCTGGTGCTAGGTGATGTTTATTTGTAATTTTTCAAATTTATAAAATTTTCTTTGAGATTTTTAACCTTCTAATATTGCCATTCAAACCTTAATTGCCTTTTCAATATCTAGAGAGTATATTTGCAAAAAAACTTACTATAAAAATGCTATTTATTTATCGCGATTACACGAATTGTTGAGATAAATTAAACACCAATTTTAAAAGTGTTTACCTTTTGAAAACCTATATTGTGGTTTTTATATGCTTGAAATTAATAAAAAGTACCCTAACGTTTTGGGCTATATTGCCGTATTAACTGGTGCTGTATGTTGGGCTCTTGGCGGGGCTTCTGGACAGTATTTGTTCCTCTTTAATGCAATGAGTGCTGATTGGTTAGTTCCGGTAAGACTCTTAATAGCAGGGCTTATTATGCTTTTATTGGCAATGCTCCGAGGAAATAAAATTTTTTGCATATTTAGAAGCTGGAAAGAAATCGGGGCAATGCTTTTTTTTGCTTTTGTTGGAAATGCAGGTTGCCAATACGGTTATTATGCTTCAATCCAATATTCCAATGTAGCTTTTGCCACCATTATCGCCTATACAACACCAGTAATGGTTCTCCTTCTAACAGTTATTATGGAAATGCGGAAACCTACTTTTAATGAAATTTTAGCTATAAGTTTGGTGTGTTTAGGAACATATTTAATATCAACTCATGGGCATCTAGATAGCCTTTCAGTTTCTGCTATGGCTTTAGGATTAGGACTCTTTGGTGCTTTTTGTTATGCTTTGTATATTGTGCAATCTAAACTCCTTTTAACAAGGTACCCACTCTTTACAGTTGTTGGCTGGGGAATGACATTAGGAAGCCTTCCAATGCTGATTCTTTTTAAACCTTGGCATGAAGACGGTTTGATTATCAATAATATGTTTTTTGTTATGATGACTAGTGTGATTGTTCTCGGTACTATCTTGTCATTCTGCCTCTTTGAATTAGGTGTTAAAAAAATAGGAAGTGTCAAAGCAAGCATTTTGTCAGCAGTCGAACCTGTTGTATCTGTATTAGTATGTATCGTTGGTTTTGGCATAAACATAACTGCTTGGGATATTGTGGGTATGTCTTTTATTTTGGCGGCAATTTATCGCTCAGTTAAGAAGTAGCGTAACTATTATCATTTGCTGAAAATACAGAAATAATTACATTTAATTTCTACGGTTGGCGCCATATCAATGCCAAATCTAACTTAACGTACAAGGTATCATTGTTAAAAATGATATTATTTGTTGAGAGAGGCTTTTTATTTACATTAAAGGCCTGTTTATCGCAAATTTTTAAATAATTTTTAGCAAATCTGATCGTTCTATTGGTAGTTCGTTCTACTATAAAACTGTTTCTTGTCAGATGGGGATATAACAATGTATAAAGATCTTACAGTTCGTTGTGCAAACAGACTTATTAGTGGTGGTCAGATCGTAAATATTTCTAGCGTTTCCAAAAGCGGTGTTGCTGATGTAATGACTGCGGCTTGGAATACTCCTTATGATAGTGATCAAGTCCTTGTGGTTCTTGATCAAGGTCATACCACAACTGCAAATATAATTGAAACTCAGAAGTTTGTGCTTTCCATTCCAACAGAAGACCAAATTGCGCTTATAAATAAAGTCGGATCTGCTCACGGTAGAGATACTGGTGATAAATTCGAATATGCTGGAGTTAAGGCAGATATCTCTGAAAAACTTGGCCTTAAGGTTCTACCTGATGCTATGGCTTACATTGAATGCGAACTTACAGATCTTGAAACTCTAAAAAAGACAGGTGTTTGCATCGGTAAGGCTGTAAGCATAAAAGTTAGAGAAGATTTGTGGAATAGTTCAGATGATAGTTTTGGAGAAGGCTTTAAAAAGACTCTTCATTATATTTCTGAAAACAAATATTACGTTGATGGAAGAATTGTAGAAGTTTCACTTTAACGTATAATCATCCCCTTATCACTTGATGCTTCCCGAAAAGTTTAATAAATTTTCGGGGATGTTTTTTAAAGGAAGTAGAGAGGAGGCTGAGCTCCTCACAATAACATTGGTGAAAAACTTTGAGTGTGAACGCACATCCGTGTAAACATCCAAAAGCCCACTCACAAATTACTTAA
>CAVGFV010000180.1:0-2389 GCA_963628765.1 Succinimonas sp. | reverse complement strand
TCCCCTGGCGCCAAAGATACCTAAGAGCAATTTACACACAAATTTGGACTTGACTCTAGTTTTCTCTTTTTCTAGTTAGTTTTTATCTAAATTTTTTGGAAATTATGGTAGAAATAAGGAAACAAGGATATTTTTCTTAATTTCTATTGGAAAATAAGCACTTTCATGCAAGTATCTTGGCATTTTTAATATGAACATCAAAAAAAAATCTATCCATATTACTGTAGAATTTCGGACACTTATTTTTAGCTTATTGATTGATATCTACAAAGGAAACAGAGGTAATACCATGAGAGGATTTCTTAAAAAACCTGCGATCCTCATAACTTTTGCAGGCTCACTTTTGACAGCTATGCCCGAAGCAGCCGTAGAAAAGATCACACCTCCAGCTGAGGCTAATACCTCATTTATAGGTACCTACCTTAATTATGTGCTTCTACCAAAAAATCAACGTGATACCTTTAATCCAATGGATATCAGAACCTTCCCAGAAAGATACAATTTATTAAGTGGCGGGATTAGTTTCCGTGATATCACAGTTTCTGATAATGTTTACCAAATTACTATTTATCAAAAGCAAACACCGATAGCTCAAATAATTGCTGCAAGAAGCACTGGTGTCAGGGATTTAGAAAGCAACATCATTAATACAGAATTCACAGGTAATCTCATCACTGGTACCAATAACGCCAAAACTAGCGATGAAACCCTTTATGAAAATATCCTAAACGAATGCTCAAATAACATCAAAATTCAACAGCAAGACCTAAATGAACAAAAATTCACCTATCTTGACTGCTCAAGCAGAAACACTTGGTTATTTCTCACTAGAATTCCTCAAGGCTTTGATCTAAAGCAGGTTTACGCTAATGAAAAGTCTCAAAAAAACACTTCAAATGGTGAATCCAAAAAGACAACCATTTCTGATACTACCCAAGAGCACCTCATAGTTATTCATTACTTAAATCCTGAAAAAATCAATTATCAAGCACCATTTAAAAATATTACAGACATTGGTCTCCCAATAAACTCAATAAATAGTTTTCTTGACCACGAGTTTTTAAAACTTACTCAATCAGAAAGAATTGAAAACATCCTTTTTGCACTCAATAGCGACTATGAATTCTTGCATGCAAGATACGAAGATATCATGAGAGATGATATGCTGAATCCTGAATACACCCTTTCAGAGCAAAAAGACTTACCAAACAGCAAAATTAATCACGCTAAAAATAAGCATAGTTTCTCCATTATTAATAGAGCAGAAAATTTCTTTAACAATAACCTCACTATTTTTGCTGATGACAGTAAAAGTAAAGTTGCATCAAGTGTAATAGTAACTCCACTTCTTTTAAATACAGCCGATCTAGAATCACTCGCAGACGATATCGCTAATGATATTACTTGCGTTGCTTCAGAGAAAAAAGAAGTCCCTCTCGGAAATACCGATGCCTTAGAAATAGATTGTAGCGTGCCATATAGTACTACCAAACTAACAAAGAGCTATTATTTGCTAAGTGCCGATAGGTATTTTGATGAAGAAAATAGCTCAGATTCTCCTTCTTTAAAGCGAATTCAGCTTCTCTTTGTTACTGGTGGAAACGAAAACAATGAGGCAGAGGACATTATTGACAGTATTGACCTTTCTGCAAATTATCGTTGGGATCTCGACTTTAAAGATCTTACCGGACAGGATTTGGATCTTATTTTTACCATTCCTAATACAAAAAAATGGTACGAAACCTTTATAAAAACGGAATCTGATGAAAGACCAACTACCAATTGGTATCGCTTTGCTGCTGAAGGACAAAATACCTTTAACTCTATGAAGCATTCTAAGCCAGAAGAAATTCTCGAAAAATTAAAAGGGATTGCCCAAAATATTTCTGCGAATAAAAATGCTTCTGAAGATGTAGCGGGAGCACCAAATGCGGAAAACACTAACAATGAAGACGAAAACGATGCTAAAGAAACAAAAAAGGAATAATGACCAATATCATTAAACAGCATTTAACATCATAAATTTTCTAGAGAAATATATTTCGGCATTTTACGAGCGACTCTACTTCAAAGTAGAGTCGTTTCTTAATAAGTTAGGTTGTTTATTAAAATTTCTAAGAAAAAATGCTTCCAACATTATTAATAAAGCAAAAATTTGCTATTTATTAAATTAACAATTATGTAACAAAAAAATGTAACACAGAAATAACACATTAAAATATTCAAAAAATCTAAATTTTGAGTCCATATCAATCTTTTGGTTACAAATTTTTTATTATTGCAAGTTATTTAAAACATCTAAACACACCTAAAACACTAACTTAGAAGCTATTTCCTAAACTCTGTCGTTATTTGTATGTTTAGGGTCAAAAGGACTGAACGTAAAGTT
>CAVGFV010000179.1:0-2711 GCA_963628765.1 Succinimonas sp. | reverse complement strand
TTTTTCTTGGATGAGTAAGATGGGAAATCACATACCTAAAATCCTATCGTTACAGTTTAATACAACTTCTAATGTGTTTGTTTTCAGAATGAAAACAAGCCATTGTACTATCTTGGATAGTAGAGAAATTAAAGACTAAGAATCTCTAAGGCCACAATATGGCGTTAAAGATGCGGAGGCTTTGAGTTTCGCTGTGCACTTCACTAAAAAATCAAAAGCTAAGAATTTAATTAAAAATTCTTAGCTTTGCATACCATTAAGAATAAAGTTTAGTGAAGATTAAGCTTCGCATCTCTAGCATTATAGTAATCAGGATTTTCTTGCTTAATCTTTTCCCAACCTTTTTGATACCAGGTAGCACATTTATCTAATGCAGTGAGTTGAGCCGCAGTGTAGCCCACGTAATCATCAGAGTAGGTTCTAGGTTTAAAGATACCGTATGGAAGATCAAATTTTCCGAGGTAAATCTGGCCTGTCAAGCTAGAAGGATCTTTACGGCTTTCCCATAACATAAAGCTGTTTTCGATAATCTGTTGTACAAAATTAATATCATCGATTAACGCTTTTTCTAATTTAGCGAAAGCTTTTTGCGAACTTTTGGCATGGGGGGCTTCGAAATATTTTACATTCTTCCTAAGAAAAGTGAGCTTATCAAGATAGTGCTCAGCATCGCTGGTAAAATTTTTTACTTCTTCTGAGAAGAAGGCATTCATTACGTTATTTTCGATAACCAATACAGATCTGAAATGACTATTGAGATAAAAACTATTTATGGATGACATCCTTTCTAAAGCTACTTGATTAGGAATTTCCTTCTCAATGTTTGTGGCCATGTTTTTGGTGTAAATACGGCATTTTTCCAAAGCCTCATCAAAATATTGGATGTTTTTTATGAAATCAGGTCCTCTTTCATCACAATACTTTGTGGCTAATATAAGCTTCTTTTCGGCAACACGGAGTTTTTTACCTTCCATTTCTTGCAGTAATTTAACGATATCGTTCTTTGTCGCCTTCAAATAAAGAATGTCTTCGAAAATTTTCTTAACATCTGTAGTTTTGGCCCCAAAGACACTCACTACTTCGAAATCTGTTGGTGTTCCTGGTGGCAAAATAGTTTCATCTATCTTTTGGATACTAGCAATTAATCCTTGTAACCGTTCGTCATCATTTTTAGCGATAGATAGGCTCGTGGATAAATTAGATGCTGTAGCCTCTAAGCTATTTAGAATGGTACTGTAATTTACCGAAAAAGGATTTTCTTTGGTGTATTTTGGAGTATCTACTTCGGCGACGGCATTTATTGAAAACGTCGCTAAGGCTGCTATAAAAGTAACTCCCGCTATCTTGGAAATTAGTTTCATAGTATTTTTGTTCCCATGCATAGAATTTTATAAGGCTTCGAGTTAATTGTTTGTAGTTTATGGCTACGTATTAAATTAGAATCTCGGAGCATAGTCTTTTACATACCAACGACCTGAACTTTTATGAATTAAGGTATGTGGATGCGGTGAACCTATTTGGTGACCATTTTCATCAAAGGCACGGCTATCAACAGTGACGTATTCAACGAGTTCACCTTGGGTCTTTTTCAGTGTTTTACGTTGGCTATCATCTAGGTAGAAGTTTTCCTGAGTGTTACCGCTATCGAAGCCTTTAACTACTTGTATAGGATGGGCTTTATCAAAAAGGGCATGAACGTATTCATTCTTAAAGCGTTCTTGATGGAGATCCCAATGGTATTTTATGAGGGCCAATTGGTTCTGCGTTTCTCAATATTCAGGGTTGATGCAATCAAGATAAAGATCGAAGTTCTTTTCCTTGATAGCAGTCATAAAGATTTCCATAACCTTTTCTGGACTTGCATCCTTTGGAACAGATTTAACGGTGTACCAGGAATCTTTTATCTTAGAAACCATTTCTTCACCGGCATATCTACCTGAAGATTCAGCATTAGAATCGTAAATAGCAGTTACATGTCCCGGCACTTTTACTGCGACAGGTTCTATTACCCAGCCATCACGGAAAGTACCTACAGTACTTTCACCTGCTGCCGGAATTTCGGCCGTAATACTAACGATTTTTCCTAGAATAGTATATTTGGTATGGTCATTAAGACCAGAATCAGCAGCTCTTTTGAAGCGTTTAATAGCTTCATAAGGTCCTAACCAAGCGCGACTACCGATATTAACAAAATAATATCCTGAGGATGGTTTACCATGCCAAATGTATTCTCCTGAAGCACCATAAAACTGATTTTCAGGGTACAGTACGTCTTTAAGAATGATGTATTTATCCTGTAATGATTCGAGGGTTACGGTTTTAGTATCAGGGCTAGGGAAGGCATTTTCAATATAACCAGGATGTTCTGAAAGGATCTGGTCCCATAATTTATCGCCTTCATTGGAAATTGTTTTTACAAGTTCACTTTCGGCTCTCTTATATGCAGTCCAAGATTCGGCAACATCGGTATAATCACCCTTACTTTTCATGAGGGCTGCTTTGGTTCTTTGGAAGAGTTTCTCTACTTCAGGATCGTCGGGATGTTCGGTTTTTAGCTTTTGTACTCGGTCGAGAGCATCCTTCTTTGAACGCCAAACCATTTTTTCACTTGTCTGATTGTGTCAAGTATTTTGTGTAAACATCTTTGATTTCCTGTCTCGTGTTACTCAGGCTGCATCTTGCTTCTTATCTGCCTCAAGCATATCATCAAA
>CAVGFV010000178.1:0-2941 GCA_963628765.1 Succinimonas sp. | reverse complement strand
TTTTTCTTGGATGAGTAAGATGGGAAATCACATACCTAAAATCCTATCGTTACAGATTAACTCCTAAATTATTACTGCAATAAAAAAATCCGAAAACATTTTATTGTTCTCGGATTTCTATAGCTTATATTCTACTCGGATAAATTTTCTTATTCACCCATTGATGCAGCAACGTCATCAGGAATCCGGCCGTTATGATATACCTGCTGAACATCATCAAGATCTTCTAAGCTATCAATAAGCTTTACAAAGGTTTCAGCATGTTCTGCATCAATCTGAGCTTCGGTAGAAGGAACCATAGTTACTTCTGCATTTGAATGCTCAAGCTTTTCAGCATCAATTGCATCGAGAACGGCACCAAATGCTTCTGGAGTAGTATAAACATCAATACTACCATCATCATTGGTAACAACATCATCAGCACCAGCTTCAAGAGCAATTTCCATAAGCTTTTCTTCATCAGCTTTTTCAAAGCTAATAACACCCTTCTTGGTGAAAAGGAAGCCTACAGAACCTTCAGTACCCATGTTGCCACCAAACTTAGTGAAGCAGTGACGTACGTCAGCTACAGTACGCTTACGGTTATCTGTCATACATTCAACCATAATAGCAGTACCGCATGGACCATAACCTTCATAAATTACGGTTTCAAGTTCAGCACCATCACCCCCACCAGTACCACGTTCAATAGCACGATTGATAGTATCACGTGTCATGTTCTGAGAGAGAGCAGCAGCTACTGCAGCACGAAGACGTGGATTTGAATTCTGATCAGCACCACCAAGACGAGCTGAAGTAGTAATTTCACGAATTAACTTAGTAAAAGCTTTACCGCGTTTTGCATCTTGAGCTGCTTTACGAAAGCGGATATTCGCCCATTTGCTATGACCTGACATAGTATATTCTCCTGATATATCTTTCTAGAGAACCGTAATATCTTACGCTTCCCGTATCTCAATTATTCAAAATCTACAACTTTAATACCGAGCTCGTTAATGCCTTCATCAGAAGCCTGACTTGGAGCATCGGTCATTAAACAAGTTGCTGCAGTGGTCTTAGGGAATGCAATAACATCTCTAATATTATCTGTACCTGTAAGCAACATGGTTAAACGGTCGAGACCAAAAGCAAGACCTGCATGAGGTGGAGCACCGAACTTAAGGGCATCAAGTAGGAAGCCGAACTTCTTTTTCTGTTCTTCTGGGCTAATTCCCAAAACTTCAAACACAGCCTGTTGCATTTCTTCACGATGAATACGAACTGAACCACCACCAACTTCATAACCGTTGATTACCATATCGTATGCATCAGCATAAACACTGTAAGGATCTTTCTTAAGTTCTTCTGGCTTAATACCCTTTGGAGCTGTGAAAGGATGGTGCATTGCCACAATGGAACCATCTTCATTTTTCTCAAACATTGGGAAATCGATAACCCAAAGAGCTTTATATCCTTTTTCTACAAGTTCAAATTCTTTCGCAACCTTAAGGCGCAGAGCACCGATAGCAGTAGATATTTGAATCTTATCTGTAGAAGCACCGAAGAAAATAATATCTCCAGAATTTGCTTGGTTACGATTGATAATTTCCTTAACAATGTCATCATTAAGGAATTTAGCAATTGGAGACTGTACTCCACTAATTCCTTGAGAAGCATCGTTAATCTTCATCCATGCAAGACCCTTTGCACCGAAAACCTTCACATATTCAGTGTATTCATCGATTTTCTTTCTTGTGATCTTACTTGCAAGTCCAGGGAATTTCAAAGAAACAACTCTTCCCTTAGGAGCATTAGCCGGTTCACTGAATACAGCAAATTCTATATTCTTAACTAGATCACCAATATCAACCATCTTTACAGGGATACGTAGATCTGGCTTATCTGAGCCATAATCTTTCATTGCATCATCCCAGCTCATAATAGGAAGATCACCTAAGTCTACATTAACAATTTCTTTAAACAGACCGCGAATCATCTTTTCAACAACGAGTTGAACATCGCGCGCTGTCATGAATGATGTTTCAATATCGATTTGGGTGAATTCAGGCTGTCTGTCTGCACGTAAATCTTCATCACGGAAACATTTAGTAATCTGATAGTAGCGATCAAAACCACTCATCATCAAAAGCTGTTTGAAAAGCTGTGGTGACTGAGGTAACGCATAAAATTTTCCATGATGAATACGACTAGGTACTATATAGTCTCTTGCACCTTCTGGTGTTGGTTTGCCTAATACTGGAGTTTCAGTATCAATAAAGCCATTTTCATCAAGATAACGACGTACATAACCTGTGATGCGAGCACGTGTTTGGAAACGTTCAAACATTTCAGGTCTTCTCAAATCAAGATAGCGGTACTTTAAGCGCTGCTCTTCAGTATTATTTTGATTGAAATCTAATGGTAGCGGAGCTGATCTGTTGATAATTTCAAGAGATGTTGCCATAACTTCAACTGCACCAGTTGCCATCTTCTTGTTTACCTGATTGTCAGGGCGTGCCTTAACAATACCTGTAACAGCAATGCAAAATTCGTTACGGAGTTCTTGAGCTAGAGCGTGTGCTTCTTTCTGATCTGGATCAAAATAAACCTGTACAATCCCAGCACGATCGCGCATATCAATAAAGATAAGGCCACCAAGATCACGACGGCGATGCACCCAACCACAGAGCTTAACTTCCTGTTCCAAATTCTGCTCACTGAGCTCGCCGCAATAAATGGAGCGCATTGACATAATAAAAAAACCCTTTGCGTTCAGAACGCTGTTTCTACCCTAAGGCATTATAAAAAATTCATCGTATTATAACGCATATAAAGCCTACTAGAGAAACACTCATATCATAATGGCATCATTTATTCTGCTAAAAAAACTTAAATTTTTGGTTTTATCCTACATTTCGCACTTCAAATTCGGTATTTCTCTCCTGAGGTACCGAATTTATTT
>CAVGFV010000177.1:0-22533 GCA_963628765.1 Succinimonas sp. | reverse complement strand
TTGTGTGTGTTTTAACATTGGGACATCGCAAAAAAGTTAATTTATAGAAGTCCCCTTTAATGTTATGGGACGTACTGGTGTTAACATCGTTACCCGTATAATGGGTATCATCATGATGTCTCTCGGCATTGAAATGATAGCATCAGGAATAAAAGGACTTTTTCAATTTGATGCCATTTTGAAGGCTTTAACTTCGTGATACTAGCGAATAATTTCTTCCAAAGAAAATATGCTGATTAGTATTCAGTAAATTTCCCTTTTATTACATTTTTTTTCTTAAAAACTTATGTTTTATAGAGAAGTGTATCGCATTAGGTACTTAACTCTAAATAAATATCCATTTTGCTGTAATATAATAACTAATTGTGAAAACGTTTTTAATGCATTATTGGTTTGACTACAATGATTACTCTAAAAGAAGCCATCAAAAAATTACAAAAATTCAGTTTTCGTAATATCTCATTATTACAACGTATCTATTTATCTTTTATTGTTGTCCTTATTGGATTTTTTGCATGCTTTGGCATTACAAGTTTGTACCAAAGAGGCATTGATAAAGCTTTTACATCAGTAGAAAAAGAAGCTTCTCCAGTGAGCTTGGAGTCGTATAAGCTCGAAATATCTATTCTTTCGGCCAATCAAGCCTTGTACAAAATTACAAGTTCTCTTAATGCTGAAAGTATTGATACTATGTATAACGAATTAAGGGCGGGAAGACTAAGTTTAAAGCAAGAACTTGATAATCTTGTTGAAATTGTGAATAACAGTGAGAGTCTTCAAGAATCAGCACCAGAAATAAAGGACAAGGTATCGCGTCTTTCTGCACTTGTTAATAAGTATCTTTCTGTTTCAGAGCCTTTGCCAAATTTACGAAAAGACTTTTTAAATAAACAGCAAAAACTAAATAAAGAACAAACTGAAATCCAGTCTTTAATAAATTTAATGACTCTTGAGATTGACAGAACCGCAGAAAAGACTGGTGATGATTTTGTAAGAAACATTGTGGTTTACGCAAATCCGATCCGTATTAATATAGAACGTAATCTTTATGAGGCTTTTAAGAGCTCTTCATCTGCAAAAATTTTAGAAAAATTTAAGATGATGCCTGGTCTTGTTGACAGTTTTAAAGCCAAGATTACCGAACTTGACGGAGAAGTTCCAGGAACAATTGATAACCTATCATATGCTTATTTTGAACCATTCTATAAAGCTGCTACAAGTGAGAATGGCGTACTGTATAGGACCTATAATCTTGCTGTTATTGACGAGAAAATTCAAAAACAGATCGATGAAGGTGCTTCACTTATTGATAAAATCGAAAGCATTCTTCAAGAGCTCCAAGGTAATGCATCTAACTTTTCCAAGTTAGCAGCAGGCAAAGTGCATTACAACATCAATATGGCAATGTTAATTTTTATGATTTGCTTTATTGTGATCTTACTTGTTGTGGTGGTTGTATGCATTAGATTGGCCTTAGGCATAAAGAGACCTATGTACAATCTTATCGGAATCATGGAATCAGTCTCCAATGGTGATTTGACAGTTAAATATGAAGATGATTCTAAGAATGAATTCGGAAGATTAGGGCAAGGCCTTAATAAGCTTATTCAATCAAATAGAGATCTTTTGAAGAAGCTTTCAGAAATGGTTGCCAAACTTCAAAACACATCTTCAAAAAATACTGATGTTGTTAAAAAATCTAATGAAGCCCTTGATGTTCAGAGAAAAGAAGCTGTGATGGTAGCAACCGCTACTCAAGAGCTTGAAAACACCATTAAGATGGTTGAAGAATCTTCTCAGTTAACTTTAAAAGAAGTTGTAAATTCTGGTAAGGTTTCAGATGAAGGTCGTAAGATCATGAGTGAAAACATCACAACCACCCATGCTCTTAGCAATAAACTTACTGAAACATCAGAAGCAATTACGCAAGTTAATGAAATGGGTGAAAGAATTGGCTCAGTTATCTCTGTTATACGTGGTATTGCAGAGCAGACAAACCTTCTAGCACTAAATGCGGCGATTGAAGCAGCCAGAGCTGGTGAGCAAGGACGTGGGTTTGCGGTAGTTGCTGACGAAGTACGTACTTTAGCTAATAAAACAAGTGATTCCACCAAACAAATCACATCTGTTATTGATGAATTAAGAAACACTATTGCCAAGGCTGTACAAACTATTGCAAGTTGCGATGATGAAATGAAGATGTCTTTAGAGCAATCATCTCGTGCAAATAGTGCGATCGAGGAAATTATGGGGTGTATTGCTAGCATCGATGATATGAGTGCTCAGATTGTGCAGTCAACTCACGAACAAGCTCAAGCTATTAAGGAAATTAGTCAGAACATTGTAAGAATCAGTAGCCTCTCTGATGAAAACTATCAAGGTATGACTAAGATTAAAGAATCAAGTAAAGAGCTGGATGTTATTGCTGAAGATCAAAACAAGATTGTAAAGAAATACAAGCTATAAGTTTAATAACTATGAACAAAAATCTCGATAAAAAAAATATCGAGATTTTTTTTTTCATAAAAATACTGTTTCAATAATAGTTCTGTTAAGATCCTTTGTAAGCAAAGGAGAATCATATGGAACAGCTGAAATTAGCAAAAAAACATCAAGCAGCAGGAGTTGTGCATCTTCCTGGTTCAAAGAGTGTTTCAAATAGAGCTTTACTTTTAGCAGCACTTTCACAAGGGACTACCCATATTACTAATCTTTTAAAAAGTGATGATACTGAAAGAATGCTTGATGCTTTGAAAGCTTTGGGAATAGAGACTAAGCTTTCAGCTGATGGAACTGTCTGTGATGTTGTGGGGAACAATGGACGCTTTAAGTCTGACAAAGTTTTAAGCTTGTTCTTAGGAAATGCCGGAACGGCAATGAGACCACTTGTAGCTGCCTTAGCTTTATCTCAGGGTACATTTGAACTTACTGGTGTTGCTCGTATGGAAGAAAGACCTGTAGGACCTCTTGTAGAAGCACTAAAGAGTTTAGGCGCAGAAATATCATATCTTAAAAAAGATGGTTATCCACCTCTTAAGATAACAGGAAAAAATTTAAAAGGTGGTGTTGCTGAAATAGATGGTACTGTTTCGAGCCAATTTATAACAGCTTTCCTTATGGCTGCTCCTTTAATGGAAGGAGATGTTAAGTTAAAGATCCGCGGAGACCTAATATCAAAGCCATACATAGATATCACTATTGCTTTAATGAAGCGTTTTGGCGTTACTGTTAAAAATGATGAGTATCGTGAATTTACTGTATTAGGTGGACAGCGTTATTTATCTCCTAAGAATTTTTTAGTAGAGGGCGATGCTTCAGGTGCCACCTATTTCTTAGCTGCTGGAGCCATTGCTGGTGAAGTAAAGGTAACAGGCATAGGAAGAGATTCTATCCAAGGTGATGTAACCTTTACAAAGGTGCTCGAGGCGATGGGCGCTAAAGTTGATATTAAGGAAGATAGCATTACTTGCAGTAAAGCACCACTTCACGGTATTGATATGGATATGAACAATATTCCTGATGCTGCGATGACAGCTGTACCTTTGGCTGTTTTTGCAGAAGGTTCAACTACAATTAGAAATATTGGTAGTTGGAGGGTTAAAGAAACTGACCGTATTTCAGCTATGGCAACGGAGTTAAAAAAACTTGGTGTTGGAGTAGAGGAAGGGCAGGATTACCTTAAAATTATTCCAGCTCCTGTAAATATAGGTATTGCGATTGACACTTATAACGATCATCGTATGGCGATGTGTTTTTCATTAATTTCGTTTATGACTGACGTAATTATTAATGATCCTAAATGTGTTGCTAAAACCTTCCCAGAATATTTTGATAGATTTTCTGAAATAGCTTCTTAAACACTTTTCTAAAAAATGAATAAAAAAGCCTGAAAAATTTTTTCAGGCTTTTTGCTTTTAGGTATGAGCTTTTAACTAATCTTAGGAAGAATCTCTTCTAGTAAGAATTTTTTAAATTCATCCTTAATAGCAGGGTGGTGAAGAGCATATTCTACGTTTGCTTTCATATATCCGAGCTTACTGCCACAATCCATGCTTTTTCCTTTGAGACAATAAGCGTTTATTTGCCCATGTCTTAGAAGAAGTCTTAAAGTATCAGTAAGCTGAATTTCGCCACCTGCGCCAATAGGTGTTTCCGCAAAAAGAGGCCAAATAGCATTACTTAATACATAACGTCCAACAACGCCTAGATCTGAAGGAGCTTCTTCCGGTTTTGGTTTTTCAACCATGCTTGAGATTGCTGTGCATTCCCCTGGTTCCATGGTACTTTTATTTAGAAGCTCTACAATACCATAGCTAGATGTCATTTCGTGAGGTACTTTTTCCACCATAATTTGGCTGATGCCTGTTCTTTCGAAATTCTTAATCATTTCCGCTAGGTTATCCTTTTTAGGATTTGAAAGAGTTTCGTTTATAAGAACATCAGGAAGAAGGATCGCAAAAGGCTTGTCATCTACAAGGTGTCTTGCGCAAAGAATTGCGTGTGCGAGCCCTTTAGCCTCACCCTGACGTACATGCATTATGGTAACGTCAGATGGAATGATGTTTTGAATTTCTTCTAATAGCTGTCTTTTAACACGTTTTTCTAGTGTTGCTTCAAGTTCAAATGATTTATCGAAATGGTTTTCGATAGCATTTTTTGATGAGTGGGTAACTAAAACAATATCCTTTATTCCGGCATCTACAGCTTCTTTTACCACGTATTGGATAAGAGGCTTATCTACAACGGGAAGCATTTCTTTTGGAATAGCTTTTGTTGCAGGAAGCATACGGGTACCTAACCCTGCAACCGGAATTATTGCTTTTTTTATGCGCATTTAGAAGCTTGCTCCATCCATTTTCGCGGTGATTTTAAAAGGTTTAACAATACCAGTACCTTTTTGATAAACACCTTCTAACCAATAAGGATCTTGAGAAGCCCATTCTTCAGCTTCTTTTAATGAATTAAACTTTGCAATAATAGCAGAGCCAGTGAAACCTGCTTCGCCAGGATCTTCAGAGTCTACAGCAGGGTTGGGACCAGCAAGAAGAAGTCTTCCCTCAGCAATTAAAGCCTTAAGACGAGCAATATGAGCAGGGCGTGCCTTGCTTCTCTTTTCTAGCGAATTTTTAATATCTTCAGCGTATATTAAATACCACATTTTTTATTCCTTTTTGTTATCAGAATTACTGCCATTATGGCTTTCTAATTTGGAATTATTCTTGGATTTTACAACATCCATAAGTTGTTCAAGTTCTGTTTTCTGTGTATCTGTGAGCTTACTGTAGATCCAAGAAAAAATAACCATTGTGAATATAAAATTCAAAATGCCATTGCCGTATGTCTTATAGTTTACCCATATTTCTTCAGCATTTGTTTCTGAAATAGAAAAAATATTTGTAAGTTGAAAGGCAAGGAAATAATTTAAGATGGCACAGAACACAAGGTATAGTGCTGCAAAAATCGTAGCCTTTTTCCATAAGTTTTCAGGAATTGGAGTTTCTATACCCGATAAAGCTTTAACAATATTCGTTTTGAAAACGAATTGGCATATAAGCAATCCTATAGCCATAATAAGATTAACTATTGAGACCTTCCACTTAATAAAACTAGGGTCATCAAGGAGTACTGTCGGAATTGCAAAAACGAGCATGAGTATTATTAGTGCAATTTGAAAGCGTTCGATTTTACGATATAGGGCAAACGCTAATCCAAATGATGCTACTGCTGAGATGATAAGTGCCCAAGTTGCATAAATAAGATTGTTTCCCGTATATTTATAGCAAACAAAGAAGCAAATGGCAGGAAGCAGATTCAAAATGAGTTTCATGATTATTCCGATATTTGTTTGTGCTTGTTATGAGGTATTTTAGTATGAATATTATATTAGTTTTAAAGCATCATAAGAAAACAATTAATGTTTAACTAGTTTGTTGTTTTATATGTAACACCTACGAGCTTTAATAGCCATTTATAAATACCTAAAATAAAACTGATTTTTGATAAAACTAGCCAACTATTCTTCAATTTTGTTAAATGGAAGAATAGTTGGCAGGTAAGTAATATTGATTTTTAATTATAGGTTTATAAAGGTAAAGGATTTCCAGAAATAGCCATCAAACATACAATCATAATGATCATAAGAGCTAGGAGAAGTATTGCATCCTTTGAATAAACAAGTACGTCTAAAGCAACATCCCAAAAGGAATCATCTGAGTAGTCATCGTCCATAAGCCACCACCTTTGTTTAATAAAAAAACAGCTTTACAAGCAGTTTGTTACAAAAAAAGGAAAAATGCGCCTTACAATAAAAACTAGCGTACACTAAGATTCTTGCATAAAAAATAATCGAATTGAATCCTTTTAGTGCATTTTTGCTAAGTCCGCAAGGATCTTTACGACAATTTTATAGAAAATGTAAGTAATGAGCAGAATAAAAACTGTTTTTTAAAGCCTTATTTAATTTCTACTCTTGAAAAAAAAGATTATGGCCGTATTTACTGATATAGATGTATTAGGAGATATTTTTCTATGTCTGATCAGAACGATGATAATAAACCAGATAATCAGAACGAAGCAGAGATCGAAATACAAGAAACACCTCTTGAAGAAGGTAGTTCTGAAATTTCTGTTCCAGACAAGGAACGTCCGCCGGTTCTTTGTGTGCTTCCTATTTATGGACGCCCATTTTTACCAAGCCAAGTGATTCCTGTGCAGCTAGCACCTCGTTGGGAACAAACACTTAGGAAGGCTCTTGATAGTCCTTCTAAGATGGTTGTTCTAGTAGCAGTACCTGAGGAACGTCTAGAAAGTGATTTACAGGAAGAAGACTTTAGAAAGACAGGTTGTTTGGTACGTATAATCCAAGCACGAATTGGTGATGATCTCCAATTTGTGGCGCAAGGTGTTGCACGTGCACAGGTACAAAACCTTCGTACTTTTAGGAAATATATTGAAGCAGAAGTAACATATCCTGAATGTGAAGTTCCTCCACAGAATTCACCGGAAGGAATAGAGATTAAAGCTTATGCTATGTCAATCCTTTCTACAATAAAGGATTTGATGCCTCTTAATCCGCTTTATTTTGAAGAACTAAAGCAATATTTGACTCGTTTTAATCCAAACGATCCTTCAATGCTTGCGGATTGTGCTGCTGCTATAACTACTTCCGATGCTTCACAGCTTCAAGAGATCTTGAGTACTGTGGATTTGCTTCCACGATTAAAACTTTCTTTAAATCTTTTAAAGAATGAGGTTGAGGTTGCAAAACTTCAAAAGACCATTAAAGAAAGTGTTTCTCAAAAGCTTAATGAAAAGCAAAAAGAATTTTTCTTAAAGGAACAACTTAAGGAAATTCAGAAGGAATTAGGCATCACTGTTGATGATAAAACTGCTGATGTGAATAATTTCCGTGAAAAAATGGAAAAACTAACCCCTCCTGAAAATGTTAAGAAGAAATTTGAAGATGAAATCGCAAGACTTTCAATGCTAGAACCTGCTAGCGCTGAATATACTGTTTCACGCGATTATTTAAATTGGTTGACTAATATTCCTTGGGGCATTTATTCCAAACAGAATTTTAATTATGCAAAAGCGAAAAAGATTCTAGAGGAAGATCATGAAGGCCTCAAAGATGTAAAAGATCGTATTTTGGAATTCTTAGCAGTAGGAAACCATAAGAAGGATCTTAATGGTGCGATCCTATTGTTTGTAGGACCTCCAGGAGTTGGTAAAACCTCTATAGGTAAGTCTATTGCTCGCGCTTTAAATAGACCTTTCTTTAGATTGAGTCTAGGTGGCATGAGGGATGAGTCCGAAATTAAGGGACACCGTCGTACGTATGTTGGTTCTTTGCCAGGACGTATGGTAATGGCTCTTAAAGAATCGCAAGTGATGAACCCGGTAATTATGCTAGATGAGATTGATAAGATGTCTCATGATAGTTTCCGTGGTGATCCTGCTAGTACTCTTTTGGAAACATTAGATCCAGAACAGAATAATAACTTCCTTGATAATTATCTAGATTTACGTTTGGATTTATCAAAATGTTTATTTATCTGTACAGCGAATTCGGTGGATACTATTCCAGCTCCTCTTCTTGATAGAATGGACCCTATTTCGTTGTCTGGTTATCTTGCCGAAGAAAAGATGGGAATTGCTAAAAAGCATCTCATTCCTAAGGTGTTTGAAAAGGATGGCATAACAAAAGATGATTTGCAGATTAAGGATACTGCCTTAAGAAAGATTGTCGATGAGTATGCGCGTGAAGCTGGCGTAAGAAGTCTTGAGAAAGCAATTGAAAGAATTGCAAGAAAAGCTGTTACAAAGAAGCTCCAAACCCCTGACATCGGTAAAATTATAGTTACTCCAGATGATGTTAAAGAGTACCTTGGTGTAGCACCATTTTCTCGCGAAAAGACTTTATCAGGTGTTGGTGTGGTAACTGGCCTTGCTTGGACATCTATGGGAGGAGCTACTCTTCCTATCGAAGCAGAACTTGTCGATAGATCTGCTAGAGGCTTTAAGCTCACTGGTAATCTTGGGCAGGTAATGAAAGAATCTGCCGATATTGCATTAAGTTATGTGATTTCGCACCTTAAGGAACTTGCTCCAAGTGTGGAACAAGATTACTTTGATAAGGCTTTGATACATCTTCACGTTCCTGAAGGAGCTACTCCGAAGGATGGTCCTTCAGCTGGTGTAACTATGGCAAGTGCCTTTTTAAGTCTTGCTATGAATAAAGCTCCTAATAAGGGGTATGCTATGACTGGTGAAATATCATTGACTGGTAGCGTGCTAGCTATAGGGGGAATTCGTGAAAAAGTCATTGCTGCTAAGAGAGTAGGAATAAATCATCTTATTGTTCCAGAAGCAAACCGTGCTGATGTTGCCGAACTTCCGGATTATGTTAAGAAAGATGTGGTGTTCTATTACGCAGATAATTACCCAGATGTAGCAAAGGTTCTTTTTTCACCTGAATATGCTGTAAAGAAAACTTCTAAAGCTAAAACTTCAGAAAAGAAAACAGCAACTACTAGTGCTAAAAAGAAGTCAACAAAGAAGTCAGAAAAAAAAGTAGAATCAGATCAGAAGTAATACTGCTTTGATATTCTTTGATAAAAAGGGAGCCTGGTATCAGAGCTCCCTTTAGATTTTTAAAGTAATAGCGAGATAACATGAAAATAATTGCTGATGAAAACATGCCCTTAGTTAAAGAGCTATTTGGAAACCAAGGGGAACTAATTGTAAAGAATGGCCGTAGCATCAATGCTGAAGATCTTAAAGATGCGGACATTTTGTTGATTCGTTCTATTACAAAAGTTAATAAAGAATTATTAGAAAAAGCAGAGAAACTTAAATTTATAGGTACCGCTACTGCGGGCTTTGATCACGTAGATGTAGAACTTTTAAAAAATAAAGGAATTGCTTTTTCGAATGCACAAGGTTGCAATCGTATTAGCGTTGGTGAATATGTTTTATCAGCACTTTTATTTTTAGAGCATAAATATGGTTTAGATTTATCGCGCATGAGCCTTGGTGTGATTGGAGCCGGCTGTACTGGAAGTGAGGTAATTAAGCGCGCACGTGCTCTAGGAATGAATGTTGTTGTTTCCGATCCACCTTTAAAGCAAAAAGATCCCATAAAATATGCAGATTATGTTTCTTTTGATGAAGTTATAAAATGCGACATTGTTACATTTCATGTGCCACTTACCAGGGAAGGTGATTACAAAACATACAATCTTGTAGATGTAAATGTTTTAAAAGACTTTTATACAGGGAAGCGTTTTTTAATAAATGCTAGTCGTGGAGAAGTAGTAGACGATTTTGCTTTGAATGAAGCACTCTCTAAAAACCTAGATTTCCATGCTATCAAGGATGTTTGGTGTGGAGAACCTAATATCAATTGTCGAGAACTTATCTTAAAGTCAGATATTGCGACCCCACATATTGCAGGTTATGCGTATGAAGGAAAATGCCGTGGCACCTACATGCTTTATGAAAAACTTTGTGAGTTTACTAATAAAGCAAAATTAGATTTTCAGGGATTTTTAAAGAAGCCTGATATTTCCGAAATTACAATAAATTCCAAGCATCTTGATCATGAGCTGATAAGACATTTAGTAAATTTAGTTTACGATGTTAAAAGAGATGATGATTTATTTAGATTAGGTTTTCATGATGGTGCAAGCTTTGATATGTTAAGGAAAAAATATCCTGAAAGACGTGAACTTAGTTCCCTAACAGTAAATGCTCCAAATTTATCAGAAACTGATACCGAAATTCTTCAAAATCTCGGTTTCACAGTAGCATAAAAAGATATTTTTTAAGATTGATAAAATAAAACAGGAATAAATTATGCGCCCTTTAAACATTGCTATCCTTGGTTACGCCAGTGATGCAGGTAAGGCTTTAAGTGAAGTTCTTGAGGATTCAGGAATAGAAATTTCTGAAATTTTTCCGTTGTCATATTCAGCCTCTGAGTATGATGCTGTTTCCTTTGTCGGCAAAAATTATTCGGTAAAATCCCCAGATGATTTTGATTTTAGCGAAGCAGATGTTGCAATATTTTTGGGAAATAGTGGCGATGCAGCTAAGCTCATCCCAGAAGCACAGGCAGAAGGTGTTTTTGTCATTGATGCTTCAGGCGCTACTGAAGCGAATAAAGAAAATCTCTTTTGCAACCTAGAAAATTTTGATGCTGATATTACAAAGAAGAAATTATTGGTGCCTATGAATTCTGAGGCTACGATGCTTTCTATTCTTTTAAAGCCTCTTAAGGAAAAACTTAATCTTTCTAATGCTGTAGTGACACTAATGGAAGCTGTTTCTAGTATTGCTGATGATGGTGCTGGTGAACTTGCTCGCGAAACTGTAAACCTTCTAAATATGAAACAGGTAGAGCCACGACTTTTTAAGAGCCAACTTGCTTTTAATATTCATACTGTAATTGGAGATTGTACTTCTGATGGTTCTACAACTCATGAAGATGATATTAAAAAACAGCTTTTTGAAAGCATCGGTGAACCAAATGATGGTATTTCGTTAACAACAGTTTTGGCCCCAGTATTTTACGGTCATACAGCATCAATAACTTTTAGTTTAGACCAAGATAGCTCTTTGTCAGACGTAAGAGATGCTTTTGAGGCTTCTCCTGATCTTGAAATTATTGATGAAGATGAAATAACTCCAACAGAATATGGTAGGAATGAGAGTCATCTTTATGTATCCCGACTCCGTCAAGAAAATAATAAAGCTAATACTTTTAGCTTAATTTCTGTAATGGATAACGCCAAGATAGGTGTTGCAAATAATTGCTTAGGTATTTTAAAGGCTCTAGCCGAGGCTAATAAATAAATTCTTTATTAGGCAAATATCGTATCTGTTGGGGAATTTATGGTAATTATTCGGGAAAATATTTCTGAATTTTCCGAATTATCTAAATTCTGCCAATACTTTATGATTGTAAAACGGGAGTTCATTGCGGGTATTATTTTCATGACATCAAAAAGATTCATTTTTAGAACCTCAGAAAGTAATACTCCGATAACTCCTCCATGAGTTATTAGAAGCCATTTTTTACCTTCTTTCGAGGCAAGATCTTTTTCTAAAATTTTGTTCTTAAAATCTAGCACTCGCTTTGAAAAATCATTGATGCTTTCGCCACCAGGTATAGAACCTTTGCTTTCGAGATCTGTAATAATCTTTTGGTGTTCTGCGGTATATTCTGTGAATGGAAGACCATCAATGATGCCAAATGAAAATTCTTTAAGTTCTTGCGCAGTATCTGGGATTTCGCCTAGGCTACTTTTTGCAGTTTCGCAAGTTCTAACCATAGGTGATGAGAAGATCTTGTAGTAACTATTTTTGTTTGCTTTTGGAACTTTTTTAAGCTGTGCCTTTTTACATTTGGGATCGGATAGAGAGCCATATATAGCTTTAGGTGCATCGACTTCAGCATGTCTTAAAAGAACTATTTCAGTTGTTATATATGAGTCCATCTAGAAAACCTTAGTAAAGTAAATTTTTTACAGTTGCTACAAGTTTGATAATTAATTCCGATTCTGGTTCAGTGTTAAATTTGATACAACTTGATATTATCAAAAGCCCACTAATGTAAAAGATGATTTGTGCAGCTCCTAAACAGTCACCAGTAAAGCCACCTAGGTGTCTTAACAAAAAGGCTCGAAACCAAAAAAAGAAGATTCCTCCAAAAACTAACATGCTGACCATAAGCTCAGGTTTTAATAATATAAAACCGGGAAGTAATGCAGTAATAATAAGAACGATAAGATCACTTGTTCGCATTCCTGTAGCTAAAGGTTTGGCTTTGGAGAGTTCATCCAATTTTCTTTGATACGGGAGGAAGAAAATAAATATTCCTGACATACCTCTTGATAAAGAATGTAAGGAAAGTAGGGCAGCAATGGCTAAAGCAATAGAATGCTCTATTATGAAATTTAGTGCTACTGTTTGAATAGCAAGCTCCATGAAAAGTCCTGCCCCTCCAAACGTACCCAATCTAGAGTCTTTCATAATCTCTAGTTTTTTCTCTTTAGTAAAACCACCTCCAAAGCCATCGCACATATCAGCAAATCCGTCTTCATGAAAAGCGCCAGTGATAAGTAGAGAACAACCTGTTAAAAGTACGGCAACTAATGGGGTAGGGAGAAAAAAATGAAATGGGATCAACAGAAGCGTTAAGAAGAGGCCAATTACTAGTCCTGCGACAGCATAATAACGAGACGAGTGATTCATTGTTTCAGCTGAACAAGCAAGATCAGCAGGAACTGGTATTCTTGAAAAGAAAGCGAGAGCTATCCAAAAAAGAGTTAAGTTTTCTTTAATCATGGTGCTTTACAATGGTCCCGTCTTCACGCCACTCAGCCATATTGTTAAAAAAGGATGCTGCATTTACGAGTATTGGGTAAGCAAGAGCTGCTCCAGTACCTTCGCCAAGTCTTAAACCAAGTCTTAATATTGGTTCTACTCCAAGATGCTCTAGAAGGATGTGATGTCCAGGTTCTCCACTTTCTGTTGCAAAAATCATATAACCAAGTGCTTTGGGGTAAAGTTTGGTCGCTAATAGGGCGGCAATGCTTACGGTTATACCATCAACTACGATAATTAGATTATTTTTGGCGGCCTCAAGCATAGTAAAGGTCATTTCAGCAATTTCATAGCCACCATATGCTTTTAGGATATCTCTTGCGTTAAGATGCTCGTGATGTCTTTCTAAAGCTTTTTTAATAAGAGCTTTTTTTAGATTAAAGTGTTCCTTATCAATACCAGTTCCAGGGCCAGTGCTGATTTCTGGAGAAATATCTAATGCTTTTGACATAATTGCGGCAGAAGATGTGGTATTGCCAATTCCAATTTCGCCAAAAAGTAAGGTGGTTATCCCTTCTTTAAGACATTCTGATATTAGATCCTTACTATATTTTTCTGCAAGGTTAAGCTCAGTTTCAGTCATGGCATCTTCAATGCTGAAATCTTTAGTGATTTTTCCTAATGAGCAATTTTTAACAGGAGCGATAAAATTTGGGTTTAAGACGCCAGAGTTAATAACAGTTAAAGGTATATTTTGCGTTTTTAAAAAAGCATTTATCCCCGCATCCTGTGATAGGCAACTGTTTATAAGATTAGTAGTAAAGCCACTTTTCTCGATACTTACGCTGTGATTTTGAGCGATGCCATGATCACCAGCAAATATAAGGTGTCTAGCTCTTGTTTTTATCGAATCTTTGGGCGTCAAATTCTGTATTAATGCCATTTGGAGGGCTATGTCTTCTATTTTTCCAAGCGCTCCTAAAGGTTTTAGTCTGTGATCAATACTATTTTTTAAACCTGTAATTTTTTCTAGTTCAAAAAACTCATTAAGACGGGATACTGAAAACATTCTTGATAACCTCTTATTAGACGGTAACTTTCAAAATTTATTACGCAGGCTGTTATGGTAATTTATAGAGCGCTAAAAATAAATTTTATTTCAAAGCAATTAAGGCAAATGATATTTGCTAAAATACCATACAATTTTAAAAAGGAGTTTAGAAATGAGACACTATGATTACGAAACAACAGGAACTTGCTCAAAGGTGATTTCCTTTGATATTGATGATAACCATATAATTTCAAATGTAAAATTTTTTGGTGGTTGTGATGGAAATCTTAAAATGATTGCAAAATTCGTTGAAGGGATGAAAGGTGAAGATGTTGTGGCTAAATGCTCAGGAAACCTTTGCCGTAATAAGGGAACCTCTTGTGCCGATCAGCTTGCAAAAGGCGTAGCTAAAGCTCTTGCTGCATAACTTTCTGTGTGCAAATCCCCAAAAGTACCCTCGAAAATTGGTTCAACTTTCGAGGGTACTGCGAACGATTTTTGAGTAACTCTAAAAATTAATTATTTTTTATAGCTGTCAAATAAAGCCTTGAATGCAGGCATTGCGCGTTTAATCATATCACCATCTACACAATAAGCGATTCTGACATAGCCAGGACAACCAAAGTCATCGCTTGGTACTAATAAAAGATCAAACTTTTTCGCATTTTCACAGAAAGCGTTGGCATCATCTTCAAGAGTCTTCATGAAGAGGTAGAAAGCGCCATCAGGATGTACGCAAGAATAGCCAATATCAGTAAGTCCTTTATATAGAAGTTCTCTATTATTAGCATATATAGAGAGATCGGAAGTTAAAGGAGCACATTTGGTGATTACATGTTGCCATAATGTTGGAGCACAAATAAATCCAAGAGATCTTCCTGCACCGCAGATTGCAGCATACATATTTTTCCAATCAGGCATGGTATTAGGAACTAGTACATATCCAATACGTTCACCTGGAAGAGACATTGATTTACTATAAGAATAACAAACAAGGGTATTTGGATAAATTGGAGTTACAAAAGGAGTCTTTTTGCCATCGTAACTGATTTCACGGTACGGTTCATCGGAAATGATATAAATTGGATGACCATATTCTTTACTCTTTTCGGTAAGTTTAGCAGCAAGCGCTTTAAGATCTTCTTCAGAATAAATAACGCCTGATGGGTTATTTGGGGAATTTAAAATTACTGCTACTGTCTTTTCATCAATATAAGAATCGAGATCCTTGATATTGAGGCCAAATCCAGGAATTACAGGAGGAACAACGCGACATTCTGCACCACGTGATTCAATGAATACACGGTATTCAGTAAAAAATGGGGCAAATACGAGGACGTTTTCATGATGAGCATCGATTATGGCGCGAAGGCTGATAGTTAATGAAGCAGCAGCACCACATGTTAGATAAAAATTATCACCTGAAAAAGTGGTACCGTAGCGTTTATTTAGATCGTCTGCTATAGCTTGTCTTGATTTTGGATCACCTTGTGCTGAAGTATACCCGTGTAAAAGTGTGGTTGGCTTTACGTTATTGAAAAGATCTACAGCTGTTTCTTTTACATCATCTGGTGCTTCAACGCTTGGGTTGCCGATACTGAAATCATAAACATTTTCAGCACCAACTTCAGCCTTTCTTTTTTTACCATATTCAAACAGTTCGCGAATCACGCTTCTACGAGATCCTAGTTCATACATCTTTTTGTTGATCACGGTTATTTCTCCAGACATTAAATGAATTAATTTCTTATATTACAAACTTTAATTCTAACAGATGCACCATATTTAATGGATTTTAAATTTATCGAAAAATGAAATGTCTAGTTTGTACTAATGTTAGTTTAAAATAGGGAGAATTTTTAGGAATAGGTTATTTTATGAGTGCTGTAAAAGTAGGTTTTATATCTTTAGGATGCTGCAAAAATCTTGTAGATTCGCAGAATATCATTACTCTTCTTTTAAAAGAGGGCTATGAAGTTAGTCCTACTTATGAAGATGCTGATGTTGTCATTGTTAATACCTGTGGTTTTATTGAAGATTCGGTTTGTGAATCACTAGATGTGATTGGTGAGGCACTTGAAAAATGTCCGAACGTAATTGTTACAGGTTGCTTGGGACCAAAGCGTGAGCTTATTTTAGGAAAATATCCTAATGTAAAAGCTATCTCAGGACCTCATAGTGCTGAAATAGTTTTGAATGATTTAAAACGTTTATTTGCATTACCTCCAGGATGTCCAGGGGAACAAGTTCCTCCAGGTGGCATCTTACTTACACCGTCTCATTATGCTTATCTTAAAATTTCAGAGGGATGTTCTAACAACTGTAGCTTCTGCATTATTCCCAAGCTTCGTGGTCCGTTAGAGTCTTTTTCAGGTGAAAAATTATTAGATCTTGCTGCAAATTATGTTTCTCGTGGTGTTAAAGAGCTTTTGGTTGTAGCACAAGACACCGCAGCTTATGGAGCAGACAAAAAATATCCTGGTTTTAGAGGCCATGAAAGGGGAGATTTATATGCCCTTACTGAAGAGCTTTCAAAACTTGGTGTTTGGCTACGTGTGCATTATGCTTATCCTTATCCACACCTAACAAGACTTGTAGAACAAATGGCTGAAGGTAAGGTTTTACCTTATATGGACGTACCATTCCAGCATGTGAGCAAAAGTATAATGCGTCGTATGAAGAGACCTGGAGATACGGATCGTATTCTTGAGACAATCAATAATTGGCGCAAAATTTGCCCAGATCTAACTATTAGATCCTCATTTATAGTTGGCTTTCCTGGTGAAACCGAAGATGATTTTACAGAGTTATTAAATTTCATCAAAGAAGCCCGTTTAGATCGTGTAGGGTGCTTTACTTATAGTAATGTTGAAGATGCTGATGCGAGAGCATTCCCGGATCAAATCCCTGAAGAGCTAAAGTTGGAACGCAAAGAACGCTTTATGGAAATTCAGCAAAAAATTTCTCAAGAAAAAATGCAGTCTAAAATTGGCTCAATTCAAGATGTTATTGTTGATGTGGTTGATGATAAAGGAATTGTTTCGCGTACCAAAGGCGATGCCCCAGATGTTGATGGTGTAATGTACCTTCATGTACCAGAGGGCTTTAAGGTTACCCCAGGTGATATTCTCAAAGCTCGAGTAACTGCCAACGATGAATATGATCTTGAAGGAGATATTATCGTTTAGTCAAAATGGCACTGGTAACATTTCAAGAAAATTTTCTTTAAGAAACGTTACTAGTGTTTTCTTAAAAGAGACTAATAAATTACATTTTTTTGATGAATTTTTTAAAGTGATATGAGTCTCACAAATGTTAACGGAACCTTATTTTAAAAAGGTCTATACAATGTTTCTGCTATGTATAGTTTTACATTGAAAATTTTTTTTGTGTTACAATGCAAAACTGTTTGAAGTGAAATTCTAATACCAATAAAGTAATAGGTGAATGTAGTTAGGATTATAGAATATATAATAAATAATATTATGTACGTTGTGTTCTTGTGAACTATACGTGGGTGATGTGAACTCGCCTGTATAAATATGGTAGCTAAAAAAAGGCTGTTATGTTTTACAAAATTAGCTTCTTATATGTAGCAAGTAGTTCAAGAATAATTATTTTAATGTGAATAATGAAATTTGGTGGGCTTAATACCGTATGTTGAATTTATTTTAATGTATGGCGTTTTGAGTCTTTGATAGTCTGGGGGAGTTGTGTCTTTACATATAAGAAGAACACTAGAACAAGCATATACAGTAAATGCACAGAACCATGAACCTCAGATCGTAATGGTTTCATTTGCGGATCAGTCTGAAGTACGTTCTGATTTTGACATTTTTTGTCATAAAAAAGGAATTGAACATCCTATTAGAATTCAGCTAGTTCCTGACGATTTGTACTCACCTCTGTCTCCAGTTCTTTATATCATCAATGAACTTTTAAAAAGATTAGAAATACCTATTGATAAGGTAGCAGATCTTTTAAAACTTGAGCAGTTTGAAAAAACTCTTCTGATTAGCATGTTGAAAAACGTAAGTACGATTCATGAATTCATGATGCCGTCTGACGTGGAATTTGTTAAATTTCGCATGCATAAACACATCAGAACAATTCTGAGACACCTTCTAAGTTTTGCAGATCCGCGAGATCCTCTTCTTATCGGTTTTTCAAACTTGCAATATGCTGGCCCTACTTCTTTGAGTTTCCTTGTTGAATTATTAAAACCAAAGGATACAGTTGGACAGTATGATTTTGCACTACATCATTCAACAAGACAAATTCAGAAACCTGAAGACGAGCTAAAAGAGCTCCGTGACAGCCCTAACTGCATAATTATGTTTAGCTTTAACCCTAACATAAAAAATGATGGGCAGAACCAAACTTGGTTGGACTGGGAAGATCGTTTTGAAAGAATTTGCCAGCTTGTAAGACCAGATGATTCAGAGTTTGGCTTTGAAATAAATGAAGATAAAGTTAAATGGCAAATCCAGCCATATCAAGCAAGATCTATTTCTACAATTCAAGAAGCTATAAATCGTTGCGGAATTCTTTTAAATTATTTTTGTTGCGATGAAGTTATAGACTTAGCCCAAAAGACTCTCAAATACATCAGAATACTCAATCGTGATGATGAATTTAATGATCTTGAAGAAGCGCTATATCACAGGTTAGGACGTGCCCAACTTTATAATCGTGAGTACGAGGATGCCTTATTATCATTTGATATGATGTATGAGAAGGCCCAGTATAGCAATAACAACGATAGTGCTTGTAGAGCATATATTGAGTTAGCCTACACTCACATTTTTAGATCTGATTTTGAAGCAGTCCTACATTTTGCGGAAATGGCTACCCACTTAGGTGAAGTAAGTATGAATCTTCGCCTTGTAGCTATTGCGAATTTCTGTCTGTTCGTGGCATATGATCGCGCAAGTATAAAGTTTGGCTATCATAATATTGTAAATTTGTTATCAAGCCTTGAACGTCAAAATCTTCAGAAGGAACAAACCTACGTGCTTCGCAATATATTTGCGCAAGTATCATTGGATCCTAATATCACGCTTAAGATGTCATTGGACTACTGTAACCAAGCTGTAAATATTGCTCAGCGTTTTGGTATCAAGCATGAATCAGCTGCAGCAAACCATTGCCGTGGTATTGTGCTATTCCAAATGAATAGAATTCAGGAAGCGCTACATGCATATAGATTGAGTGAATCTCTTTACAGCATGATTGATGTTCCAATCGATCTTACTCATGTTTACAATTCTATTGGCTTCTTACTACAGGGGACTGAAGATTATCCAAATGCACATGAATACTATCTTCAGTCACTTCGTAATGCGATAAAACTCAATGATTATTCTGAAATTTCTATAACTCTTTATAATCTTGCAGTGCTTTATCAGTTAAGCGGTTTAGCAAAGGAATCCTTAAAAACACTTGATATTTTGCAAGAGGTAATGTCAATCCGTGGTACTTTGAAATTACCTTTACATAATATTCACCATATTATTTTAGAAAAAGCTCGTGTTTATCTAGATTTGGGTGAGCTAAGCTTTGCAGATCAGATGCTTAAGAGAAGTCGCAGTTTGACCTCTGTTTTCCCTCCAAAAGGAAGTGAAGTTATTATCATGACTTTAATTGATGCCATGATAAATGCTGGTTCGGGAAATCAAGAAAAAGCACTCTCCTTGCTTGATAGAGCGCTAGAAAAGAAAGACGAATACAATTTGTCTACAGAAGAAAATGTTCTCTTCTACCTTTACAGTATAAAGATTTATAGCAAGTTTGGAAAATACGAAAAATGCTATAGAGCATTCCGTTCTGGCTGTAAATACGCTATTGAAAATCAGCTTTTTAACAGTCAAAAACTAATAAAGAATGCTTGGAACAATGACAATACCATTTACAGTGGTTACAGCACTATCGTAACCCCTATGAATGAGTTAAGTCAGATAATTCCTTTGGTACAACAGGAACGTAAAGTAAACATTTTATGGCAGCAGGTACATGAAATGCGTCTTGTTGCGATGCTTCATAAGTTCAGTATGAGCGTTAAAACTTATGACAAATTAGCAGCTGAGACCTTACGTCTTTTGTCATCACACTTTAATATCAATGGTGGCATGATATATTTCGTTGATGAGAACAAGAAAACTTCCCAGCTAATATACGAATTCAATGCTTCTAAGGATTATCAAGATTTCACCTTCAGAAAGATTCAAAAGTTTATTAACAACCATCTTTCTGAGCAAGATATTAGAGAATTTACTGATGAACATGTAGCGGGTACCTTAGTACACCATCTTGTAATGTATCCTTTGATTGATCAAGATCGTGTGTTTGGTATGATGCTTCTCTTTACTTTCCAACGAAAGACAGATGTTAAGAATGAAAAACCTGATTCTATAGGTTTCATTGCACAGCAGCTTTCTAGCCAGCTTATTTTGATGATTCAGAGAGCTCAGCTTATCAGAGTTAGTACCACAGATATGTTGACAGGCCTCTTCAATCGTATGGAATTCCATAATCAGATCACTTCTGTTATTAGGAGACTTCAACCACGCGATGATATTGCTCTCGGATTCATAGATCTCGACAACTTTAAATACTATAACGATAACCTTGGACATGATGTCGGAGACAAACTCCTTGTGTGGTTTGCGCAACTTCTTAATGAAGGTAAGATTGAAGGTGATATTGCTTGCCGTTGGGGTGGTGATGAATTCTTACTCTTAATGAAGAACTGCTCAGCTGATGAAGCATCCCGCAGAATGCAATATGTACTTGATACTTTGAAATCAAAGAATGGTTATAAGAAAGAAATCGAAGAATTTCTTGGTAAGCCTGTTGATAACCTTCCTGAGCGTTATTATCTATCTTGTTCGATTGGTGTTATGGATAGTAGTTCATTACCACGTCCATTTACTGAAACTGATCTTCTCACTCATGCCGACGAGGCTTTGTATGAAGTTAAACGTACTGGCAAGGGTAGGGTGCTTAATTTTGAAAAGATGACTCACGAAGCGGATGATATGATTGTTGAGTCAAATCGTTAATTTAAATTATTTTGCTAGAAGAAAATCGCTTCTAATTCTGAAAAGGGTATTTTATGACCAAGTTGCTTATTACTGGTGCTAACGGTCAAGTTGGTTGGTGTCTTAAAAATCTTGCTAGTTCTTTTGGTTTTAATGAAGTTGTGGCTTTAGGCCATAAGGAACTTGATATTACCGATAAAGAAGCAGTAGATCTTTGTGTTCGTACTGAAAAGCCAGAGGTAATTATCAATGCAGCTGCTTATACAGCGGTAGATCGTGCAGAGTCTGATATCGAAAATGCTGAAAAAATAAATACATTAGCTCCAGGATATCTTGCAACAGCAGCCAAAGCAAACCATGCTGTTTTTTTGCATATATCTACAGATTATGTGTTTAACGGAAAGAAAGAAGGTCTATATAAAGAAGATGATCCTTATGCACCTTTAGGTGTCTACGGTACTACAAAGATGAAAGGTGAAGAAGCTGTCCTTGCTGCCAATCCTAATTCTATAATTTTACGTACTGCTTGGGGCTTCTGTGAACACGGAAATAATTTTGTAAAGACCATGCTCCGCTTGGCTTTATCTAGAGATGTTCTTGGTGTGGTTTCTGATCAATATGGTGCACCTACATATGCAGGTGATATTGCTACAGCATTACTTAAAATCGGGAAACAGATAATTTCTCAACCTAAATTTGCAAACTATGGGATTTACCATTTTACGGGCTATCCATATGTTAATTGGCATGAGTTTGCGATGGAAATTTTTAACGAGGCTGAAAAACAAGGTTTTCTGAACAAGAAATTAACTGTGAATGCTATAGGTACTAAAGATTACCCAACTCTTGCAGAGCGTCCGGCAAATTCTAAATTATCTTGTGAAAAGATCTTAGATGTTTTTGGAATACAGCCATCTGATTGGAAACTTGCTTTAAAAAATTTAAAACCATATCTTCCAGAAAAAAATTAAGTTTTGATGATTGATATAAGGTGAGGTATAAATACTACCTTAGTGTCAGTTAAGCTAAACTAATAATCATTGAAAATGAAAGGCCCCCAAAAGGGCCTTTGGTTTATTGAATTGCAAATTTTATTTCTTAAGATTTAGTATGAGTTATAGGTTTCGCAGTAGCCACCGTTGCAAGATGTAGTTGAACTTCTGCACCCAAAATCATCACAAACTACAGAATTACTGTTGTAGTTTCCTCCGCTAGAACTTGATGAGGAAGATGAACTATAGCTGGAGCTAGAGTTGTAATTTCCTGGACGAGGATGATGTGGAGGAGGTGGTGGTGGGGGAGGATTATTGTCATAGCAACAATCGTCATCATCAAGTGCATCGGAAACAGCATCTAAAAAAACATATTCGCCGTATTCGTCAGATATCACACAACCTGTCAGTGGTACCGTAAGCAATACCGATAATAAAATAGGAATAAAATAGTTTTTCATAGTTGATATTTCTTATAAAACAGTTATCCGTGTGGATATTGTACTACTATAAAGTATAAAATCGTTCTGTTTCCATTACTATTTAATTCGTTCGTAAATTATAAAACCTACATTTCGCAGTTAAAAAACATGTTTAAGAAAACCTCACTATCATGTGGTTT
>CAVGFV010000176.1:0-5495 GCA_963628765.1 Succinimonas sp. | reverse complement strand
CGCAGAAAAATATTTTGAGTAAAGATGGAGTTTACACAAAATGGTGTTTACTCTCTTCTTAACTTTTATCGAGTTTTACTTTACGAAAGCACGTAAAAATCATACCAAAATATTGCCCACAAAATAATTTGTTTGAAGGAAAAAATCATAATTTGTCTATAAAACAAACCGCTTTATGGGAAAAATTATAGATGCTTAAAATAACTAGAATATTGTTCAAAAAAGCGGTCACTTATGAATCCTTTTTTATTTTTTTCTTTGGAAATTCCAATACTTGAATCTTCGCCACTTTGGTAAAGCACAAAGGATTGCTTCTTTCCGGCATTATCTACACATGAAAATCCCCAATTTGGTGTTGAACCAAGGAAATCAATAGTGAAAAACATTGGAGAACCACTTAGCACTTTCTTTTTTGAAAAGAGCTTACTTTTCTTAAAGATTGGCTTGCCATCAGGTGTTACATCCTGCATTTCAAGACGCAAAAATGCAAAATCTTGGCAATCAGAATTTGGTGAGAGTTTAATAGTAACATCGTACTCTTCCTCTCCTTGTGAAAACCTCATTAGAGAAGCATCTTCAAGAAGATTGTTTTTTTGTTTGGTGAAATCTTGAACATCAAAACTTAGTTCTCGATTTTCTCCTTTAGAAACATTGTTTATTAAGCGTTCCCCTTTTAAGACTATACGTTTATTTGCTAATGCATCTGATTGTTTAATAAATTCTTCATCATTGTCTGGTAATCTAGTAGCTTGTTGAGGATCTTGACTATCTGTTTTCCCATAAAAATAGCCGATTTCATCAGAATCTTTGTTAACTGGCGCTGTAAAATATGTCTCGTAATATTGACGAGAAATAGCATCAGAACTTAGTTTAAAACTTCTAGTAAAGCTCTCCGTAGCTCCGTTAGAACCTAAATTCACGAATTTCTTATCTTCGGAAAATCCAAAACTATTTCGGCTCCATCCATTTATTATCGGGATTGCCTTACCATCTTTTAAAGTGTATACAAGCAGTATTTCAGAATAAGGATGGTCTTCTTGATAGCCATTGTTATTAAATACCAAAAGCTCAGGGACTCCATCACCACTTATATCCTTTATAAGATATTCTAGCTTTTCGGCATCTTTATTTTCTTGCCCGTAGGTAACTATTTCGGCGATACCGGTATATTCATTTGGATAGCTTTCTTGAGAAAGGCCTTGTCCTGCCATAATAAAATCAGTAAGAGCCTTAAGGGTGCTGTCATACGGAGCTGGTTCTTGAGAGATAGCTTCTACCGAAGATAACGCCATTAAAGCTAATGGCGTTAAAAACATAATATTTCGTAATAAACTCATAAAAATCCCGCAAAATTACATATCACATAGTAAGTAAACAGCTTGTTTCTAATTTAAAGAAAGATTAAAAAACAGAGCCACAAAGAGTCGAATTACAACTCGCCCAATTATATCCTATGCCTAGAAACAACTAGAAGTAGCACTTTATAAGTCGTGTCCTCTATCACCATCTAAGCCCTATACCATTACAGTCAAAAATAATCAGTGCTATAATCAAATCTCATATTTTTTTTGGAGCAGAGTTACTAAAATGGCACGAACAACTTCCATTTTTTACAATATTCAAGCACGAGCTTCCGATGTACCTGAAGAAAGATGCTGGTCTCTTGAAGAAATTCGCTCTAGTAGCTATTTGCCAAATAGCTATCGAGATCTGTTAAAAAAACTTTATAGCGATCTTACTAGTATTCGTATTGCTACAGTTTCTTTAAATGATCTTTTTATAATTTTGAATTGGAAAAAAAAGGCTCTTAACTCCCTACCGACAAATGAACTCTTCACTGTCGTAAGATCGCTTTTAAAAAAGCAGGCACATGTAGAATTTGCACCTCCTGGGAATTTTCAAAAAATATCCATAAATACCGAATTTCTTGTCTGCCCAGAATACAATCTTTCAAACGACCCTGATATTGTTGCTGCCAAAAACTACATTGGACATAAGAACACCAATGCTTTGGTTATGCATCGTACTCGCATTGCTCAATCAAAAATTAATAATTTCTTGATCCTAATTCATGTTTTTGAAGCACTATGGGTGGCTACATACAAGAACGAACTTAGTTCTGAACAAAGACTTTATATTAAAGATCTTTTAGCCAATGCTCTTTTGCCAGATGAGGGAAAACTCTATTTAAAATATTGCTTATCATGCTTTGTAGAACAAAAACTTCTGACAACAGAACTCATGCCTGATAAATGCTATTTAAAACCTTTACCTGAAGGGAGTAATCGCGATGAATTTTTAACCATCATGGCTAAGATAGCTGCCCTATCAGACAAGCCTCTTGATTTTGATGATAAAGAAATTCCTTACGTAAACGAGCTTACTGCAAAATATCAGCTCATAAGATCTCAACTTCCTGATAGAAGTCAGAAATTTTCTCCTTTGCCATATCAGCCAATCATCAAAAATATTCATTCTCCTCTCGATGATTTAATTGAGATCTCAAGTAAACATATCTATGGTGAAAGCACCAAGGTTCGCAAAGAGTTTTTAAACAAGGTTCTTTCTAAATGTAAAGAAATCGGTTTTGTTAATTCTGATTATCTAGTTTTTTATGATAAAAAAACTCTCTATCTAAGCGATATTGCAATTCCAAATGCCTACATTTATTTCGATAATCGCACCAAATTAGATAATAACTTTTGGACCTTTGCGGCAACTGAAAGACCACGTCAACCTTTGATTCAGCACGAAAAGTATAAGACCATTACAGAAATGGACGAACCAGGAAGAAGAATGTTTGCCATTTCTTTGGAAAAACCTGATGAAAGACAACCTGGACGTGAAACATATAGCATCATTACTGGGAACCTAGAATACCGCCTTCTTGTAGAAGGTCTTCTCGGCACTATTACCGCAAATGAAAAGTCTCACGCGTTCTCATGGCTTGTTCAGTGGTATCTTAACGCCTTTATCAATAACGACTCTCTTATGAAGGATTTTAGAGACGTTTTAAAGGCTATGGGAGATGCACTCTCGCTCTCTTTGTATTTTTGGCCAGATGAAGAAACTACATCTGTGCGCAATATTTTCCGTTTTCATCCTAACTTTGATCTCTACGCACAAATTCGCCTTGCAGAGCTTATTACCAATGATGAGATTTCAAAAGCCAATCAAACAGATCTTTTATTTCAGGCTTTCATAGTTTCTGATGATGCTTTTAATATCGATATCAGAATTTCTGGAAAGCATGTAGCACTTCTTTACAACTATGCGAACACCTTGTTCCGTGAAAACATGCTGAATAATCCTGAAGAGTATCGCAAAATTATTTCTGGTCTCAGTGTTTCTAAGACTAGAAAATTTATGCATAAGGATCTATTCCAATCTCTTAGATTGTATAAGAACAATGTAATTTCACAAATATTACCAAAACTTTTGCAAGTATCTGATGAAGCTGAAGCACTCATCAAAAAAAATATTGCTAGTATCAAAAAGAATGCACATCTTTTGATGACCTACCTAAACTCGACAGGAAAATCTCTTAACAACGAAATTACCTATCGTATTTGGGAATATGGTATCTCTGAAAACAGAGGTGCTTTACCAAATAGTTTACAAGTTTTTAAAGATACTTTGGTAGAAGTTGAAACTCGTGATTTTAATGCTGTAAAGCAAATGTTTGGCCTCACAATTTCAAGCCGAGCCACTTGTCTTTCTATTATTGAAAAATGTGCAGAGTTCTTAAGACTCTCTATGTATCCAAATAGCACTTACGAACAATACAACAATGTCGTAAGTGGTTTTGCATATATATCTTTTAGAAAGCATGAACTGCCAAAAATCGAAGTACCTGGCAATATTCTGCTCTGCTATCGCTTAGCTTTAGATGCTGCGACTATCTACTCAATACAGACACACCTCTACTTAGAGTTTGAAAAGTATCTGAATAGCTCAAATATTGAAATGCAAACAAAAGAAGCTCTACTCGATTATGCGAGAGCAATTACTTACATCAAACAAAGTAAAGGCGGCGGTTTTAGACCTGGTGCTAACATTGGCTCTATTACCTTTACAGACGAAGAAAAAGAGCTTTTAAAACGTTTTATAGCACTCATAGCCGGCAGTGGGGATTGGGCTTTAACAAGCAAAAATATTTCCACTATCAATAACCGCATAAAAGACGACTTTTTAAATGGCTTTGTAAAGGCAGGAAAGGCATCTTCAGGAGCTTCTAGTTACTTAGGTAGAGTATCGTCTTGGGTAACACCACAAACGTCGTCTAATCACGTTACTCTTGATAAAGAACTCATTCGTGAAAAGACAATGGAAACTAATAAAGTCCAAGAGATCCTTGTTCCGATTTTTGCGGATTCTGATGCAGATGAAGCTACTCCAACAAGACCAGCGACCTTACAAACTGCATTAGGAAAAACTGATTCTGAAAAGACAGATTCTCCTCAAGAAATTCCACCAACTGATCTCTCGGATCTCACTAACGATGAACGAAAAATTTCTGGTAAAGCAATTTTTAATCTTCTTCCACAAAACTGCAGGCAACTCTTGCTAAGGCTTTGCCAACTTGGCGATTTTTCGGAAGAAGATTTCCGAAAAAATTGTCGAGAATTTGGTCTTATGAGTGAAGGTGCTTTAGAGATCATCAATAACTGGGCATTACAAAACTTTGATTGCACTTTGATTGAAATTGATGATCCAATGTTTTTAGATCGCGATATTTTAAATGACCTACTGCAAGAATAAAATCTTGTACAGCATTCATAGAAAATTGCATAAGCTTGTATTCAAAAGATGAGCTTATGCATCAATCGCTAACGCGATGTAATAAGAATGCACACTCTCATCAATAACTTAGTGGCAGAACAAAGGAAGATAATTTATAAGCGCTCTACCGTGTTTAATTTTTTTACGTAGAACGCTAAACATCATCAATGCTTACACAGAGATCTTATCGCACTCTCTCGATTTAAAAATAATTTTCGTCCTCCAAATACTTCTGATAATGTTTTAATATTTTTTGCATGTCCGAGATAGCCCTGACTCGTAATCTTTTTCTAGTAAGTTTGGCTTCAGTTTCAATCGCATAATCACGAATCCATTCTGGAAAAATTTTAGTATCTTTGAAAGTTTTAATTGAGTATGAATAACTTCCCAAAGGCTTTGCTATGGCTCTAATAATAATCTTGGAACCCCTCATATAAAACTGTCGCCACTGAGCTTCTAAACTGTTGCCACTTAATTTGACACGTATTTTGGCATAGCAAGATCTTGCATCTTCGTCTTTTTGTTGAAGAGTATCATACCAATCGTCAGCAACTTTTTTGGCTTCTACAGCTGTTTGGTATTTTTCTATTTCAAGTTGATCAATACAAGATTGAATTCTTTCTTGAGACCAATGTAAAAGATCCAAATCATCTAAATCATGTTAAACGAATCCAGATATTGACATAGTTTACGAACTTCTCTTGACCAACTCT
>CAVGFV010000175.1:0-9045 GCA_963628765.1 Succinimonas sp. | reverse complement strand
TTGCCATCTTTCAATTAGGGGGAGTATATCCTGAAAAAATACTGATCACTGTCGGTTAATAGAAAACCAAAATTTAAAAATTCTATAAATAAAAAAATTCCCACGAAAGATATCGTGGGAATTTTCAAATCTAAACTTCGTTATCTTATATTACTTAACGAACTTGTATGCACTCTGAGCAATCACCAACTCTTCATTGGTTGGAACTACTACAATCTTAACCTTTGAATCTGGTGCACTGATTGGGCCACGACCACCGAGGAATGCTCTTGCTTTTTCATTTAGAGCGTCGTCAATCTTAGCGCCGAAAATCCTAGGGAGGTATTCAACAACTTGTTTACGCATGATAAATGAGTTTTCACCAATACCACCAGTGAATACGATTGCATCAACAGTTCCAAGTGGAACATAGTATGAAGCAATGAATTTAGCGATACGATAGGTGAACATATGGAAAGCTAAAGTGCACTTTTCGTCACCTCTTTCATAGCCTTCGCAAATTCCACGCCAGTCAGAAGTGGTTCCTGAAATACCTAAGAGTCCTGATTTCTTATTGAAGATGTCGCGAACTTCATCAACGTTATAACCAAGGACATCGCACATGAAGAATACTACAGAAGCATCGATTTCACCGCAACGGGTACCCATAACAAGGCCATCAAGTGGGGTAAGACCCATTGATGTATCAACGCATTTACCATTCTTAACAGCGGTAATAGAAGCACCATTACCTAAGTGACAAGTAATTACGTTGAAGTTATTGATATCAGCACCTAGTTCTTCAGCTACCTTATGAGCAACGTAATAGTGAGAGGTACCGTGCGCACCGTATTTTCTGATACCGTGTTTAGTATACAATTCTTCAGGTATTGCAAATCTATATGCAACTGGTGGCATTGTCTGATGGAAAGCAGTATCGAACACAGTAACGTGTGGTACTTTGTTGAATATCTTGCGTGCTGCTCTGATACCAATTAAATGTGCAGGATTGTGTAATGGTGCGAAAGGAATACATTTTTCAATTCCTTTTTCAACTTCATCGTCTACTAAAGTTGGTTCGCTATAGAGTTCACCACCTTGCACAATACGGTGACCAACAGCGCAAATAGAATCAAGGAGCTCCTGTCTCTGGGACAAGATATTGTTATTCAAATAGCTAACTGCAACATTGTGATCAGCACTTGCGCCAAGATCGGTATTTTCTTTATCTTTGCCTTCAAAACGCCATTCAATGCGAGCATCTGGGAGACCAAGTTTTTCAGCAATACCGTTTAAATAAACATGGCCATTTTTTGGGTTAATGATTGCGAATTTTAATGATGAACTGCCACAGTTAATAACTAGAACAGTCTGTTCGATTTTTGAAGTCATTTATAAGAAGTCCTTAATTAAAACAAGAATGTTTTTCCTGCGTTATGGTGTTTAAGGCACGCGGTTGCGGTGTCTTCTCTGGAAAAGTTGTGTTCCAGAAAACGACAGAATTTTAACATAAATGCTTTTTTTTACCTATAGGGCAAGCCAACCAACGAGGGACTTTTTTTGAGTAGTCTTTGTACTGTGGACTGTTTGTAGAAAGGAATTCTTCTTCTCTTTTAATTTGCATATTTAGTAATACAAAACTTAGAGGTAATGTTACTGGTAGTAAGATAGGTGAAAAACAAAAACCGATACCTAAAATCCCAATGATAAGAGATAGATACATAGGGTTACGCGTATAACCATATATTCCTTTAGTGATTATTACGGCACTTTGTTTATTCCAAGGAGCGGGATTAATTTTATTTTTAAAAAATTCGTATAGGGATAGAAGGGCTAGTAAAACAGAGATTACCAGGCTAATCATTCCTAAAATAAAAAAAATAGTATCCTTTTCTATTAGTGTTCTTAGTAATTCTCCAAAACTTGATAGGGAAATGTTGGTATATTTCATCAATAGATTATGTATTATGAAGAAGATAATATGTATTGTTGCTACGAATAGAAAAACAAGTGGTGGAAAAGTAAAAAATCTTAAAACAAAATTCTTCATCTTCTATTTTTGTTAGGCTCTTTGTTGATAACATTACTTAATTTTTATGTGTGATTTTGATTTTGTGTGATATAATTCAAATAATTTAGAAAGGGCTTTCATAAAAAAACACGCGGATTATCAATGAAATTTTTCATAAACATAATAATGTGTCTTGTCTGCTTTATGGAGCTAGCTTTTGCTGAAGTTCCTACTGTAGTAATCAAGGACAGCAACTTTGATTATGATATCACTAATTATGTTGAGTCTAATGAATATTCTGTAGATGCCGAGTGGCCTTGGGAAACTATCAATCATAGATGGCATAAGTACGATAATAATTACCTTCAGCCAATTGTGAATATTCTTCCTATTGATAAAAATGTAAAGTGGTTCCGTGTTACCCTTGATAATAGAATTGGTGATAGTACCCAATTAGTGTTCAGCATTAATAATACTTTTATAGATCAAGTTGATTTTTTTATCAGAAACAGCGCTGGACAATTGACAAAGGTTTGGCATTCAGGACTCTCTAGAGGTTTAAGCTCAAAATATTATCCGAGCACAGGCTGGGATTTCCCTATTTTCCTTTCCAATCATGAATATAAAACAATTTATATCAGATTAGAGGCTTCTCTAGCTACTCACTATAACTTTAGAGCTGTCGATTATAAACGTTATAACCATATAGACGTTCTTGAAAAAATACTATGTAGCTGTACAGCGGGTTTAATGTTCATAATCATGGTAACTTCGCTTGTGCTTGGCCTTTTCTTAAAAGAAAAACAATTTTTAAAATATGGCATTTTATCGTTCGCAATATTTTTATGTCTTGGTGTTATAGGAAATTGCCTGCGCCTAAGTTCAGAAATGTTGCCTAATAGCATAAATATCCTCAAAATTTATATTTTGTCGACCTTTATAATGCTATTTGGATTTGTGTCCATATTTAAAGTATCGTTTTCGCAATTAAATTCCAAATTTATGCGAAATATGGCTAATGTATTTTGCATAGCATACTGTATTGCTGCAGTTGTAATATGGTTTGTACCAGAATACGTTGGGTTACTTTTTTCAGTTATATGCAACTTGTTAGTTGTTATTAATGTTATCTATTACATTGCCCGCCTCATTAATTCACAAGACTATATTCGTTTAGGTTATGTGAGTACGGCACTCCTATTCTTACTTGGAGAGCTAATTTTAAGTCTTTCTTTAATGGGTGTTTTGGATAATGAAAGTCTTGCCCGCCTAATATTTTGTATAGTTTCTTTCGTGTTGGGGATATCTGTTTCTATCGGCTTAGGATATTGGGCTTATAAAGAAAGACAATATAGAGATGAGATACAGCACGAATCTGAAGATGTATCTAATAAACTAGGTCAACTTTTACGAAGCACTAGTGTAGGTGTATTTACTTTATCAACAACTGGAAAATTCGATAAAGTAAACCAATCTTTCTTAAGAATTGTGGGCTATAACTCTCTTAATGAAATGCATTTTTCAAATTTTTCTAGACTTTGTAAGGTTCCGGAAGAGTTTGAGGATTTGTTGGTTGCCATAATAAAAAAATCTCAGGGGTTGTCTCCAGAAGAGTTACAGGAAAAAATAGAACAAATAAAAGGCGAGCGTCAACTTCAACTCGTTACAAAAGATGGCAAAAACATCACAGTTAGGCTCATTTTAAGCGCAGCTTTATCGTTAGAAAAAATTGTCGTTAAGCCAGGTAAACGCCCAGAGAAAGTAAGAGACTTTTTCTTTATTGGTGAAATAACAGATTTGAGCCAAGATGAAGACTATTTAAATCAAGTTAAATATTTAGAGAGTCATGATCTTGTTACAGGTGTTTATAACAGACGCTATCTAATTACTAAATTAAAAGAGCTTTTGCAAAAAGATGATCAGATTACAGGCTACCTCTGTTTTATAAGAATTAGAAATCTTAATTATATAAATGATGTAGCAGGGCATGAATATGGCGATCAATTCTTATTAAACATTGCAGATTTTATTAAGAAACATTCCAGCCCAGATTATGAAATAGTAAGACTTAACGGCAATGAATTTGCGGTATTAATGTCTGGAAGTTATATTACCGAAGCATTAACTTATGCCAATACCTGGAGAGTGGGAATATCTTCTTTAAGATTGGAACATAATGGCAATATCTTTGTAATAACCATGAACATTGGTTTGGTGCTTATTAGAGATGCGAAGAATAATATTTCAAACCTTCTTTCATTGACCGACTCTGCCTGCCGTACTGCTTCACAGTTAGGTCCTAATACAGTTCATTTATTTACTTCACCTAATGAAAATAAAGTACTACCTAATTACAGCGATGTAGTTTCTAAAATTACTAATATTCACCAGTCACTTGATGACAACAGAATCTTCTGTGTAAAACAAAAAATTGTTTCCAACACATCCTCTGATGTTTGTTATGAACTCTTTACTAGGTTAAAAGATAAAGATGGTGAAATTATTGAACCAAGTTCTTTTATAGACGTAAGTGCTGGCTTTAATGTTATGCCTCGCATTGATGATTGGATGTTTAAACAGGTTCTTGGTTTATTTGAGAGCAATACTGAATTTTTTACTAATTCAGAAAGAATATTCGTGAATATAAGTTGCGAATCTATATGCGATAACGATTTTGTAGATCATTTGCATCGAATTTTATCAAACAACATTTCGTTAGCTAACGCCCTTTGTTTCGAATTAGACGAAAAGGAAGTCAGCAGCCATTTTGATTTGGTTTTGAATTTTATAAAAAATTTCAACAATATGGGACTTTGCTTCTCTATTGATAATTTTGGAAGTAGTGGTAGCTCTGGTTATACATTGAAGATGCTTAATTTCTCCTATGTTAAGTTAAGTCCTACTTTTACACACAATATTAATATTGATGCTTCAAATAAAGTTATTGTGAAATCATTGATAGACATGGCTAAAGGATTAAATATTAAGACAATAGCAGTGAAGATCGAAGATGAGAAGGATCTAATGGTACTTAAGGAGCTTGGCGTTGATTATTGCCAAGGACGTGCTGTCTCTAAACCTGAAGAAATTGAGACTGTTCTTTAGAGGATATTGTTTATTTAATATGGTGGTAAACTAGTTGCCATACGTTGAAAATCCTTGTTAGTTGTCACAAGCATTAAAGAAAAGTATAATTTTGCTAGTTTTTAACGATTTTTGAAAATGCCTTGCTTGGATTTCGAGCGGGCATTTTTATGATCCTAATGAAGAGGAAGTTATGAGTGATTTAAACGAGCTAGTAGCACAAGCACAAGCTAGAATATCAGAAGCTAGTGATGAAGCTACTCTTGAGTCGATTAGAGTGGATTATTTAGGGAAAAAAGGCTTTTTTACTGAACAAATGAAAACTCTAGGAAAGCTTTCTCCTGAAGAACGTCCTAAGCAGGGCGCTTTAATAAATACAGCGAAGACCCAAGTAGTAGAAGCTCTCAATAAAAAAAGAGACGAACTACAGTGTGCTATTCTCGCTCAAAAACTTGCTGCAGAAGCAGTTGATACAACACTTCCTGGTAGAAAACAAGAACTTGGTACTCTTCATCCTGTTACTCAAACAATTAAACGTATTGAAGAGATATTTGGCTCACTTGGTTTTACCGTTGAGTCTGGTCCAGAAATCGAAGATTGTTTCCATAACTTTGATGCTCTTTGTATTGAACCTGATCATCCAGCACGTTCAGAGCATGATACCTTCTATTTTAATGATAACTTATTGCTCCGCACCCAGACCTCTGGCGTGCAGATCCGTGTGATGGAAAAACAAAAACCACCAGTACGTATCATTGTTCCAGGTCGTGTGTATCGTCCTGACTATGATATGACTCATACCCCAATGTTCAATCAGGTGGAAGGTTTATTGGTTGATGAGCATTGTTCATTTACAGAATTAAAAGGAATTTTGCATAACTTCTTGATCAATTTCTTTGAAGAAGAACTTGAAGTTAGATTCCGTCCTTCATTCTTCCCATTCACAGAACCTTCTGCAGAAGTTGACGTTAAGAGAAAGAATGGTAAATGGTTAGAAGTTCTAGGTTGTGGCATGGTAAATCCAAAGCTATACAAGAATGTAGGTTTCGACCCAGAACGTTACCATGGCTTTGCCTTTGGTTTAGGCGTAGAACGTTTAGCTATGCTTCGTTATGGTGTTAATGATTTAAGAGCATTCTTCGAAAACGATCTTAGATTCCTCAAGCAGTTTGGTAAGTAGGAGCTTCTATTATGATTTTTAATAAATTATGGCTTGATGAACTTGTTCCTAACAGTCTCTCTGTTGATAAAGTTTCTGACATTATCACCATGGCAGGTCTTGAGGTTGATTCTGTTGAACCAGTTACTGGTGAATTTACCAATGTTGTTGTTGGTGAAGTTTTAACTTGCGTTGCGCATCCAGATTCTGACCATTTACACGTAACAACTGTAAAGGTTGGCGATAATGAAATACTTGATATTGTTTGCGGTGCTCCTAATTGCCGTGCAGGTTTAAAGGTTGCTTGTGCAAAAGTAGGCGCTGTATTACCAGGTGATTTCAAAATAAAGCCTGCAAAGTTAAGAGGCGTTCCTTCGAACGGAATGTTATGTTCTTATAAGGAACTAGGTCTTAGCGATGAAAGCAATGGCATTATCGAATTCCCAAGTGATGCTCCAGTTGGAACCGATATTCATGATTATTTGAAACTTAACGACAACGCTGTTGTTGTTGATCTCACTGCAAATCGTTCTGATTGCTTAAGCGTTAGAGGTATTGCAAGAGAATTTGGTGTTTTAACAAACACTGACGTTAAGTATCCTGAAATCAAGGATGTAGCATCAAGCATATCTGATACTTATGATGTTAAAGTAGAAAACCCAGAAGCTTGTCCACGTTATATTTCTAGAATTATTAAAAACGTTGATTTAAGTAGACCAAGCCCATTATGGATGCAAGAACGTTTAAGACGTTGTGGCATGAGAAGTGTTGATGCCATTGTTGACGTTACCAATTACGTAATGCTTGAAATTGGCCAACCAATGCACGCTTTTGATCTTGATTCTTTAAAGGGTACTTTGAAGATTCGTAATGCTAAAGATGGTGAAAAAATTACCTTATTAAGCGGTCAAGAAGCAACTCTTAAATCAGATACCTTACTCTGTTCAGATGATTGCGGTCCTGTGGCTTTAGCTGGAATTTTTGGTGGTGCAAGAACTGGTGTAAAGAAAGATTCTAAGAATATTCTTTTGGAATCAGCTTTCTTCGCTCCATCAGCAATAAAGAATCGCGCACGTAGCTACGGTTTAGATACAGAAGCTGCTCATCGCTTTGAACGTGGTGTGGATTGGAAGATTCAAAAAGAAGCCATGGAAAGAGCAACCCAGTTTATTTTAGATATCTGTGGTGGTGAGGCTGGTCCTGTAAATGAAGTTTGCGCAGAAGCTTCATTACCAAAGAGCAATAAAGTTACTGTTTCCTATAATCTTGTAAAGGAAGTTATCGGTATCGATATTCCTAAGAATGATATTGTAGGATACTTAGATCGTCTTGGAATGGCTCCTGTTGCTACCGACAACGATGTAACCGTAGTAAGCCCATCATGGCGATATGATATTGAAATTCCAGAAGATATCTGTGAAGAAATAGCCCGTATGTATGGTTATGACAGAATTCCTAATATCTGTCCTTTAGCTCCATTAAGAATGGTTCTACAGCATGAAGCTGATATTAAGCCATATAAGATTAAATCATTCCTAGCTGATCTTGGATATCACGAAGTGGTTACCTATAGCTTTGTTGATGAAAAGTCTTTAAAGGCTATCGTACCAGATGTTGAGCCAATTATTTTGCCTAAGCCAATAACCAAAGAAATGTCTGCAATGCGTACCACTCTTTGGGCAGGTCTTATAAATACTGTTGTGTACAATTTGAACCGTCAGGCAACTAATTTACGTTTCTTTGAAACAGGCTTAACCTTTATTTCTGATAAGGATGCTGAAAATGGCATTCGTCAGGAAGAAATGGTTGGTGGTGTTATTTGCGGTAACTTTGCTGAAGAATCTTGGTCTCGTAAAACAAGACCTGTTGACTTCTTCGACTTAAAGGGCGATGTAGAAAAGTTAATTGAGTTAACTGGCAACACAGATGCATTCGCTTTTGAAAAAGCAAATATTCCAGCTCTTCATCCTGGTGTTTCTGCAGCTCTTACCAAAGATGGTAAGGTAGTCGGCTATCTTGGATTAATACATCCTTCTGTTCAAAAAGCGCTAGGACTTAAACAGAAAGTATTTTTATTCCAGATTAAGATGAGTGCTTTGAATACTCGTGTTATTACTAATTATCAAGACTTTTCAAAATTCCCTTCTATTAGAAGAGATTATGCAATCGTAATTGATAAGAATGTAACTGCAGATGATTTAGTAGCATGCATTAAAAAGCAGGCTGGCTCTTATCTTAAACAGGTTAATATCTTTGACCATTATGTGGGCGAAGGTATCCCTGAAGGAAAGAAGAGTATTGCTTTCAGTGTTGAGCTTCAAGCTTTAGATAAGACTTTAGATGATAAGGATATTGCTGATTCAAATAGCAAGATTATTGATGGTTTGAAGAGCCAGTTTGCTGCAGAATTAAGAGAGTAATCAATACCATGCATTTGAAATCTTCGATAAGAAGTTCGCTTTCAGAGGCCATTGCTGTTAAGCATCATTGCACAAGACAGCAAGCCTTGAGAATGGTGAATGCTTTTTTTAAAGCAATCATCAGCGTTACTAATGAAGGTGAAAGTGTCGAGTTGAATGGTTTTGGAAGGTTTGAAAAGAGACACTATAAGTCTCATATAGGTAGAGATTTTACTAGTGGTAAAGACCGTATTGTTCCTGAACATGACAAATTGGTATTTGTTGCATCTAGTAGTCTTAAGAAATTCAGGTTACGTCTGTATAATGGTGTAAATTGAGAAAATTAAAAGAGCCAAAGGCTCATCTCTTAGGTATAATGAAAATCACCACAATCAACATAATACCGAGGAGGA
>CAVGFV010000174.1:0-6301 GCA_963628765.1 Succinimonas sp. | reverse complement strand
AAAGTTCCTGATAGCTGTAAAGCAACAGCCATTGATAACTCTCAAGATCAAAATGGGTCTTGCTAAGACTCCGAAGATCTACTCAAGAAAAATTCAATACGCCGTTTGCAAATACGCTTACCATCAAAATACGTTGATACCTCACATATATGTGAGCTTAAAACTTTCTTTCTTCATATTTACAAAATAAAAAAGCCTAGAAAATTTTTCTAGGCTTTCCCCACTTCGAAAGATTATTAACGTCTTACTAAAGCTTGCTCGATTTCAGTTTTTTCTTGAGAAACTGAAGCATTTCCTGAAGCCTTTAGAACTTGAGACATTGCTTTTTGATCAAGCTTGATTTCTTCACCAGAATGAGTATTTTTAATCATCACATCAAGCTGGTTAAAGGCAATCTCAATACCCAAACGATTAAGCTCGTTATAAATTTCAGTATTTAAAGAATCGATAGCAGGATAATAATCTTGAATCTTCTTGATATAAACCATTAACTGAAGATTCAAATTACTATCACCAAATTCCATAAATACCACACTGCAAGGTGGAGCATTTAAAACATACTTATTTGCATGTCCAACTCTGAGAAGTGCTTCTTTTGCCTGCACCAAATCTGTACCATACCCGACACCTACAGACATAACCAATCTAGTAAGGCAGATTTCATTTAGCGACCAGTTGATTATAGGAGTTGTAATAAAAGCCTTATTAGGTACAACATAATCCTTCTTATCAAAGTCTGTTATTGTGGTAGCACGAATACGGATCTTGGAAACAATACCGCTATGGCCGTTAATGGTAATAACATCACCAATACGAATCGGTCTTTCAAACAAAATGATAATACCAGAAACGAAATTCGCGAATATTTCTTGTAAGCCAAAGCCCAAGCCTACAGAGAGAGCTGCTACAAGCCATTGTAGTTTGTCCCAAGAAAGCCCCATTCTTGCCGAACAGAACATTACACATACTGCAATTGCAACATATGTGAAAATGGTGTTTATGGTGTAGCTCCACTTATTCGCACGCGAAATTCTACTAAATAAGAAAACCTCTAACACACCAGCGAAATTCTTGATTAATACAAAGGTAATCGCTATTGCATAAACCACCAATAATAAATCCATCATGGTTACGTTTTTGGTAATAGAACCATCTGGGGATGACAATTGATAAAGGTTGATATACTGCAAATAGTTAACTACTGTAAGAGTATCGCTCCATACTGAATAAACAATCACAGCAAAAATAGATATTAGAACGTAGGTTACAATACTGCGAGATTGGGTGTTGATTTCTGAAATAGGTAATTGATCATCATCTTCATCAATCTTATCCATATCAGTTTTATCATCTGAACCTTTTTCTTTTTTAGCTTTCTCTTTCAAAGCAATTCGTGCTTCTATTTTTCTTTGGTAAGCAAGTCTTCTAGACTGCAATCTCAAAGCACGAATTACTGTGGAATCTACAATTACGTACATTAAAATGATGTAGTAGGTCCAAATCAACTTTTCAGCAATGATGATGGATGAATAGTAGTACCCCAAGAAAGAAAGAACGGCTACAGTAATACTTGCACCTGTCATAAAAAGACTTTCCAATTTTGCTAGAAAGCCTTCATTGTGTCTAAAACGTGCTATAAGGTCTTTCCAGAAAGGGAAGGCAAGGATGAGAGGCAAAATTATCATAAAAATTTGCCCAAAAACATCGTTAGCAAATGTTTGTGGTTCTCTTTCTTTCCAAACAATAAGTGCCATCATTATGCCGAAGATCCAGAAAATGATTTTCCTTCTAAATACCGCATGGGCACTGTAAGGTATTTGGAATTGCACTTCTGCAATACCACCTTTTATTCTTAATTCCAGCCAGAATCTTGACATGAAAATAAGAAGTGCAACCATTGCGATGACAGCTCTAATACTTCCTTCTGGATCTGTTAAATATGAGCTATCGTTATTGAATACCACAAGATCGTGGATCATGAGAGCTAAAAACCAAGCCAACAAAGGAACTGGTGCACAAAGAAGCAATACTAAACCAAGAGATTTAATAGTATTCCAATGACTATCTCTTCTAGGTGAACCTATATCCTTATTAATTTTTGCTATTTTTTCTTTGATCTTGCTACGGAAACGCAATAGCAACAAAGCTATAACAAGTAATGGGATGCCTTTTAAAGCCGTGGAAATTCTAAAATTAGAAAAAGAGAAACCACGGAAACTATTTTTATTGTTATAAACCTGCTCTTCAAGGGTTTCTGAAAGATTTTTAACCCATTTTTTGCCAATCGGAGATGTAGAACGGCTCCAAAACATGGCTTCGGTAATTTCATTTGAAAGATTTTCTCGAAGCTTTTTGTAAGTCTCCGCATTAGTTTGAATACTTACCGCAGATGAGAGTTGTAATGCCAATTGGCTATGTAGGCCTGTTAAAAGCTCGCGACGAAGATTTATCTGCTCATCAAGGATTTTATTCTGTTCATCGGTTAATTTATCTGTAAAGCCGATTCTTTTACGAATACTTTGAACATATGCATCCTTGTTATTTATCTGTTCCAATTCAGCATTAACTTTGTAATTAAGGATGCGTATATCTGAAATTTTATCAGCAAGATTTCCCGGAATAACAACATCTGGAACAATGTTGTTTTGGTTAAAAAGAATTTGCGCTAGAAATTCAGAGTTATCGAAATACTTAATTTGGTTTTGGATATCAGCATCGATATTCTTAATGCGATCGATCATTGAAACAAGTTTATCGTTAGTACTTTTTAGTGCTCTTGTTTCATCAATGCTATTTTTACGATTTTCTAAATCGGCTAAATTTTTCTTAGAAATGCTCTTTAGGATCGGCGACTCTGCTACCATTTTAGACTGTTTTTTTTGCAATTCTTCAGTCTGTGCTTTTGCCTCTGCATTTTTGATGTCAGATATTTTCATATCTATTGCAGTAAGAATTTCATCACAAGTATCTGCCAAACTTGTATAGTCATCCATACGTTTTCTCAGAAAATTATAGACATCGCTACTATTATCAAGTAAGAAATCATTAAAAGAGAGGTGCTGTTCCATCTCTGTTAACTCAGCTTTAAGAGCAAGCTGTTTTGAAGTGCTAGTATTTGAAAGATCTGAAAGATCATTTTTTATTTCGATAGAACGATCAGTGTATGTAGCGGCAAGTTCTTGAGTTAATGTTGGTAGGCGATTACTCTTATCAAGATGAGTCATCATAGTTTCACGATAATTACTATAATCATTCTTATAAGCAGTAATCTTATTTTGGAGCTTTGTAAGCTCATCAATATTATCACTATTGAGTCTATCTTTATAGTTTTTTAAAAGAGCTAAATTTGAATTTACTATGACGTCTTCAACAGATTGTCTTGAGAGATCATGAAGATTATTAAACATTACTCTGACGCGAGAGTACATAAGAATCTTCTCATCGAACTCAAGTACTTTTTTGTAATTAGCACGATCCTCTTTATCAGCTTCTGTTAAGTTTTCACCCTTTGGTAAACTTTCTTCTTTTTTCTGAATATCAGCTAATGCTGTTTTTATCATGCCGATAGTACGGCCACACTTTGCTGGATCTTGATCATCAAAAGCACTTGCTATTTCGGCATTTACTGCTGATGAAAATAAACAGAATGATGCAATAATGCATGCAACTAAAAATTTAAAAAAAGATAAACTGAATCGCATAGATAGCTTAAACATCTGAAATAAAAAAAACAGTGCTATTTTAATGAGATGTTCTTGTGACTGCAATTGCTTTATAGATTGAGAGGTAGCTTTCATTTTTAATGATTTTATTTCTTAAAAACTACCTTTATTCCAAACAATTTTTGGAAAAAACTTAGATGCGAGCCTGAATAAAGTTGTACAAATACGCAAATATACCTGCCCATATTAGTGCTGGAAGGTAATTGGTAACAGGAATACTTTTAAGTTTTAGAAGATTCAAAGCCGACATCAAAATCAGCACACCGCCAGTACCAGTAATATTCGCCAAAATATAATCTGGTAGAAGATCTTGAGCAACGAGAGTCGCTAAATATATGCTACCTTGGAATAACAAGATAGCTAACGCCGCAAAGATAATTCCAGGTCCATAGGCTGCCGCAAGAGCTATAGATGTAATACCATCAAGACAAGCATTGGTATACAAAAGTGAGTTATCACCATAAATGGCACTTTGCATTGGACCTACGATTGAAAGAGGACCTATACAGAAAAAAATAATCGCTGTTATTAGCCCTTCTGCTGTCTTTGAGCCACCTAATGGTAAATGGGAAGATATTTTATGAAGGTGGTCATCAAGCTTGAAATAAGTTCCGGTAAGTCCACCTAGAGCCATACTTATAATAATTATTGTTAATATGCCACCTTTAGGTAAAGACGATAACCCAGAATGCATACCAATTAATAGAGCACATGATCCGATGGCGCAAAAAAGCGAATCGCGATATTTTTCGGGGAAACTATGATTTAAGAGCGAGCCTAACAATGTACCAGCGACAATTGTGCTAACGTTTACTATCGTTCCTAACATTACATTCCTTTTAGTTATTTCCTACTGGTACGCCATCTTTACCAAAGACAACTGGCTTTTTTACAAGCTTTGGGTCTAAGTTTTTATGTCGTACTTGAACGTTTTTACCACGACTCTTAAAGTTTTTAGCTAACGCTTCAGCAATATAAACACTACGGTGTTGGCCACCAGTACAACCAATCGCCACAGTTAAATAGCTACGGTTATTTCTTTCTAAGAAAGGCAACCAGTGCATCAACATGGCATCGATCTGTTGAATATAAAGCTGAACTTCTGGATATTTTAAAAAGAAGTTCACAACTGGTTCATCAAGGCCCGTATAAGGTCTTAAATTTGGATCCCAATGGGGATTTGGTAGGAACCTTGCGTCGAAAACAAAATCCGCATCCTTGGCAATACCATGTTTAAAACCGAAAGACTCAAATATTATGGAAATATCCTTATCCTTCTTACCTAAAACTAACGCCGTTATCTCTTCGGCTAGTTGGTGAATACTTAAGCTTGAAGTATCTATACGTACATCTGCTAATGCTGCTACTTGATCGAGAATTGTATGTTCTGCTTTGATTGCATCTTCAAGAGAAAGCTTGTTTTTACCTAATGGGTGAATTCTACGAGTTTCTTCATAACGCTTTATTAAAGTTGCATCATCAGCATCTAGAAAAATACTGTTTACTTGATTAACAGGATCGCTCTTTATATTGGTAATAAAGCTTAAAAATGTTTCAGGGCTTTCTGGAAGGTTTCTAATATCAATACTTACAGCTAAAGCATTATGTTTTTCTCTACTCATGTTAATGAGTTCTGGAAGAAAGAATACAGGTAAATTGTCAACACAGTAGTATCCCAAATCTTCCAATACTCGGAGAGCTATTGTTTTTCCGGCGCCACTTCTGCCGCTAACGATAAAAAGCTTCATAGAATTATTTTCCAGTGCTCAGTTTTTAAATCTTGTGTTGGTTAATTTCTGTAGGTATTAATATGTAAGTGTTCAATCTTTACAAATATATTAATCATATCACATCGCCGTACCTAAGGTATATCAAATCAATTTGCCACCTAAGACTACGAACATAAAGGTACTATTCGAATCAAATATCGTTACATTCACATAACGAGAGAACCAAATGAACAATCAATTGAAAAACAATACTTGCAAGGATTAAAATATAAGAGTTGAATTTTTCTTATAAAAAACGACAGTGAAATTCTCCTTTTGAAAATATACTTAGCAGCATACAAAAATACAAAATAATAGAGCTTGGAAAATAGTAATACTCCTCTTTTAGCTTGATCGTAAATATAAATCTCAAGTTTAAAAAGTCTCAGCTCTCTGTTAAGACATCATTAAATAAAAAAACTATTCATGAAGATCAAAAGGATTATCGCCGACTCTAGGGATTAAAGGTGATACAAAATGGGTACGATATTTAAAAGGTTCAATATCCTAATCTTACTTGTAGGGATAATTCTGACTTTTTGCACCGGAACGTACCTCTATCAAAACCAAAAAAACATCTTCACATCCCATATAAGAGCATTAGAAGACTCAACTCTTAACCTCATTTCGACATCTATAACTAACTATTCCCACATCACCGATACTTTAGTATCAATATTAGAAACAACGTAAGCGTATTTGCAAACGGCGTATTGAATTTTTCTTGAGTAGATCTTCGGAGTCTTAGCAAGACCCATTTTGATCTTGAGAGTTATCAATGGCTGTTGCTTTACAGCTATCAGGAACTTT
>CAVGFV010000173.1:0-2788 GCA_963628765.1 Succinimonas sp. | reverse complement strand
AAGACCTGACAAAGGTTTGACAGGTCTTTTCTATAGGTTAAACTTCAAAACACAGATTTTTTGATTTGGAATGCTTTCTATTTCTTTCCTAAATTTATATCGTTTCTAGTTATATTAAGATCTATCTAAAATGCTTTGTTGGGGGGTAGATTTATGTGAGGATAATTGTGAGAAATTTTTGAAAATGAAGTTTTATAGGCTTTAAAAAACCTTCCTTAGCGAATTCCAAGAAAGGTTTTATAAAGTACTATTATCTAAGATTAACTTTGCGAAGTTTTGTTAATCGGAACACTTCTCTGCCACACAATAGCACCAGAAGAAAGTGCCATTATTCTGAGAACTGCCACAGGCTTACCGTTACTTACCATTGCTTGTCCTGAAACGATATAGTCTACGTTTTGAGCTTTAGCAAGGCGAATTAAGTAAGCATTAGAGGCTTGTCCTTGTTGGGCACGCATTTTCTTTTCAAGTTGAGAACTTAAAATAAAGTATCTACCACTTGAAGAAAGTTCAGACTTCAATATTTGGGTAAGTGAAGTGCCATGATAGCAAAGCCCACTACCAGCACTAAAGCCATTTACCATGGTGATATTTGGCTGTTTTGGCTGGTAAGAATTTATTGCCATGCGTGCTAGAGAGTGTACTGCGTCTTGTACAGCATCTGCATTGGCAGAACAACTAGAAACAGGTTTCTGATAACTTTCTTTCTTCGCTGCTGAAACTACATTTGGAGTATCTTCAGGTTGAACCTCGGTTCTAGTTTCCGCTACAGGTTGTTCCTTTACAAAAGAAGGAGATTCTGCTTTCGGACCATCAGTTCTTCTGCTTGGTCTTTTAGCAGTGTTAACCTGTACCGGTTCACTATGCTTATGCTCTTGCATTTCTTCGTGTGATAGAACAGGAGGTCTCGCACCTTGGTTTCTATCTCCAAAGCCATCCATAAGATTACAACCGCTTAGAGATAATAGGGAAAGGCTTCCAAAAGCAAGTATAAGTCCAATCTTCTTCATTTATTACTTAGCCCGAGATTTTGTAAAACCGATAATACCGAGTGGTTCACCGCCAAGAAGGTGGAGGTGGATATGAGGAACTTCTTGCCCGCCATCATTACCAACGTTGAAAATCAAGCGATAGCCGTTTTCAGCAAAGCAAATTTCTTTAGCCATCTTCTTAGCAGTAAGAATGAGTTTGCCCATAAGAGCTTGATCCTCTTCTTCGAGAGCAGCAATGCTAGGAATTGGTTTATTTGGAACAATCAAAAGATGTACCTTAGCGCGTGGGTTGATATCTGCAAATACAGTTACATCGTCGTCTTGATATTTGATATCAGCAGGAATTTCATGTTTGATTATCTTAGTAAAAATTGTTTCTTCAGCCATTTACATGCCCTCTATAATTACTTTTAGGAAATTATAACACTTGCACGCCATATTATTAGTTCTAGTAACTGAAAAAGATTTTCTAGAAGATTTGGACTTTCAGAAATTTTGGAAAAATTCGCTTTTCATTCAGGCTATTAATAGGTTTTAGGGCTTCTTTAGCATTAAAATAGCAAACCGTTAAATTTTAAACATAAGTACCACGATTTTAGGAGTAAAGCGATGTTTCTTGTTGATTCTCATTGTCACCTTGATTCTTTAGATTATGGCAACACAGTTAAAGATCTTGATGAAGCTCTTAAAAGAGCTCACGAGGCCGGCGTTACCCATTTTTTATGTCCAGGAGTGGATTTTGAGCATTTTGAAGAAATGTATGCCTTGATAAAGGATGCACCACATGTTTGGGGCGCTGCTGCCTTACATCCTGAGAATGTTACTAGTGAAAACCTTGGTTGGCGTGATGAAGTACTTGAAGAGTATTTAAAGCGCGACAAAATTGTAGCTTTGGGCGAAACAGGTCTTGATTTTGTGTGCGCTCCTGAAACTAGGAAACTTCAAGAAGAAAGCTTTGCGAGACAAGCAGTGATAGCAAAGAAACTAGAGCGTCCTTTAATTATTCATGCTCGTGGGGCAGAAGGGGAATGTCTCGACATTATTAAGAGTGAAAATGCAGAAGATGCCGGTGGGGTCATGCATTGCTACTGTGGATCTGTACAAGATGCTAAAAGATCTATAGATATGGGACTTTTTATTTCTTTTTCGGGAATTGTGACCTTTAAGAATGGGGAAAATATTCGTGAAGTTTGCCGTTATGTTCCTATAGATAGAATGCTTGTAGAAACAGATAGCCCATATTTAGCACCAATACCTAAAAGAGGGCGTCCCAATGAACCTGCCTTTGTTTCTTATACTGCTCGTGCAGTAGCCGAAATAAAAGGGGTTAGTTACGAGCACCTATGTGATATTACATCTCATAATTTTGAGGAATGCTTTAAGGTAAAATTGGATTGATAAAATCATAGATGTAGCAAAATGGTACTTGAACTATCAATTTCAAAGATTAACTTTGATTTTTCAAAATCATGTTTTTTTTGTACTATTTGATATTTTTTTTCAATTCATTATTTGTATAGGAATTGTGATTAATATAAAGAATAAATATCACGTATTTGATTATGTTTTATTTGTATTTTTATAAAACTTTACAATATCATTAATCACAAGATATTTTTATAAAAGTCGAAATGTATCATTCGCAAAATATTCAAAAAGAAGGATCTGTTTTCTAATGCGTATTAAAAGAGAGAGATAAGATCTTTGTGTAAACGTTGATAAGCCCGCGTTCTACTTTTAAGGGGACTTCTATAAATTAACTTTTTTGCGATGTCCCAATGTTAAAACACACACAA
>CAVGFV010000172.1:0-4339 GCA_963628765.1 Succinimonas sp. | reverse complement strand
TTGTGTGTGTTTTAACATTGGGACATCGCAAAAAAGTTAATTTATAGAAGTCCCCTTTATTAAAAAGAAGATGTTAGAAATGCAAAATAAAATGTTCTCAGCAATGGCTGGATTTTGTTTGATGGCAGGTATTTTGTCAGGTTGTGGAAATGATTCAGCACAGAATGCTGTAGCACAAAATGATGTTTTAAGTGGCAAACTTACTCTCGCAGGCTCTACTTCAATGGAAAAGATGTGTGCTGCTATGTCTGAAAGCTTTATGGAAAAGTATCCTGATGTAGTTGTTACTGTTGAATATACCGGTTCAGGCGCAGGTGTAGAATCCATTGCTCCTGGTTCAGTGGACATCGGTAATGCTTCTAGATCTTTAAAAGATGGTGAAAAATCAAAGGGCCTTGTTGAAAATATTGTTGCGCTAGATGGTATCGCTGTAATTACAGATAAAGAAAATCCTGTTCTAGATATTACTACTGAAAATTTGGCCAAGATATATAAGGGTGAAATTACAAACTGGAAAGATCTTGGTGGTAAGGATGAAAAAATCGTTGTTATCGGACGTGAAGCTGGATCTGGTACTCGCGAAGCTTTCGAAGATCTCGTAAAGGTTAAAGATTCTTGTAAATATGCTCAAGAGCTCGATTCCACAGGTGGTATTTTAGCGAAAGTTGCATCTATTCCTGGTGCTATTGGTTATGTATCACTAGACGTTATAGATGCATCTGTGAACGCAGTGAAATTAAATGGTGTGGAAGTTTCTGAAGCTCAGATTAAATCAGGTAAATATGCTTTACATAGACCATTCGTAATGGCTACCAAAGGTAAGGTAAGCGAGAAGAGTAAAGTTGTTCAGACCTGGTTTAACTACATCGCCTCTCAAGAAGGACAAGCCGTAATCAAGAAAGTAGGCTTAATTAGTCCTAATAAGTAAGAGGCTTCGCATGAACAAAGCAAGAATTGAAAAAACAGCACAGATTATCTGTTTAGTTTGTGCCGTTGTAGCAATCTTTGCGGTGTGCGCTATTACTTTCTATATGATTATAAAAGGGATCCCTGCTCTTAAAGAAATAGGTGTAATGGATCTCTTATTTGAAAATGTATGGAAGCCAACAGCAGAACACCCTTCATATGGCATTAGCTACATAATTTTGGCTTCTTTGATAGGAACATTAAGTGCAATCTGTATTGGCGTTCCTATTGGATTGTTAACAGCTGTATTCTTGTCAGAAATGGCTGGTAAAAAACTAGGTGCCATCGTTAGAAATGCTGTGGAACTTTTAGCTGCAATACCTTCAGTTATTTATGGTCTTATCGGTATGATGATCTTAAATCCTGTTATGTATCGCCTTGAAAAGATAATTTTTGCAGGAGATAGCGATCACCAGTTTACTGGCGGTGCGAATATGCTCTCCGCAGTTATTGTTCTCGCAGTGATGATTCTTCCTACTGTTATCAGTGTAAGCACATCTTCACTACAAGCAGTATCCAAAAATCTTCGTTCAGCCTCTTTAGCTTTAGGAGCGACAAAAGAACAAACCATTTTTAAGGTGGTAATTCCAGCAGCAAAATCAGGGATTTTAACTGGTGTGGTACTGGGAATAGGGCGTGCCTTGGGCGAGACTATGGCAATCAACATGGTTGCGGGTGGTGCTGTAAATCTGCCATTACCATTTAATTCTGTAAGAACCTTGACTACCCAACTTGTAAGCGAAATGGGGTATGCACAGGGCCTACATAGGCAGGTACTATTCACCGTAGGATTGGTACTCTTTATAGCAATTATGATTATAAATTTCATCCTACTTAGAATTCGTAAGAAGGAGATCGCAGCATGATTAGAATTGAGAGAAAGCTTGCTGATACGACCACACGTCTTTTAGTAATCTTTAGTGCTGGAATCTCTGTAGCTCTCCTTTTAGGCATCATAGTTTTCGTATTCTGGCAAGGTTTGGGACAAGTTACCTTTGAATTTTTAACCTCGGTTAAAAGCGTTTTAAAAGGGACGAACGGTATAGCAGGAAACATTGTTAATACTTTAATAATTATCTTTTTAACAATGCTGTTTGCTCTTCCAATAAGTATCGGTAGTGCTATATATCTTAATGAATATGCAAAGCCTGGCAAGATAGTAACTCTTATTGAGTACACTACAGAAACACTTTCTGGTATTCCATCTATCATTTTTGGTTTATTCGGAATGATGTTCTTTGGTGAAACCTTAGGCTTTGGTTATTCGTTATGGACAGGTTCTCTAACACTTATTTTGATGGTGTTGCCACTTCTTACTAGAAATACTCAAGAGGCTTTAAAAACCGTACCAAATTCTTATCGTCAAGGTGCAATAGGTCTTGGTAGCCGTAAATGGCATATGATTCGTACCATTTTGATCCCAAGTGCGATGACTGGAATCGTAACAGGTGCTGTTCTTGCGGTAGGTCGAATTGTTGGTGAATCAGCAGCATTACTTTTCACCGCAGGAAGTGCAGGTCTATTACCAAGAGGCTTTATGGATCTCTTGATGAAGCCATCTCAGTCAGGCGGTACTCTCACAATTCAAATGTATTTGTCAGCAACCAGTGAAGGTGATTTTGGAACAGCCTTTGGTATTGCGGTCGTGCTTTTAGTGATTACCTTACTCATTAATTTAGGTACTAAGGCATTTATGAGACATTTTGATATTAACAGAAAAGGATAATTTTAATGGATAAGGTAAAGATATCGGTAACTGGCTTAGACCTTTACTATGGTAAAAATCATGCTCTAAAAAACGTAAATATGCAGATTCAAGAAAATGCAATTACTGCTTTCATTGGACCTTCAGGCTGTGGTAAGTCAACTTTTCTAAAGACTTTAAATCGTATGAATGATCTTATTGAGAGTGTAAGAATCACCGGTAAAGTACTTATCGATGATCAGGATATTTACGATAAAAGCGTTGATACCACTTTATTACGTAAAAGGTAGGCATGGTTTTCCAGCAGCCAAATCCTTTCCCTATGACCATTTATGACAATATTGCTTATGGCCCAAGAGTTCACGGCATCAAGGATAGAAAAAAACTTGATGAAATTGTTGAAGAAAGTTTAAAGGGTGCGGCAATTTGGGACGAAGTTAAGGACAGACTTCATAAATCAGCTTTAGGACTTTCTGGTGGTCAGCAGCAGAGAATATGTATTGCAAGAGCTCTTGCTGTAAAACCTGAAATTCTCCTTATGGATGAACCGACCTCAGCCTTAGACCCGATATCTACAACCAAGATTGAAGATTTAATGGAAGAGCTTAAGAAAAAATATACCGTCGTTGTAGTAACCCACAACATGCAACAAGCAGTTCGTGTATCTGATTACACAGCCTTCTTCTTGGTTGGTGAGATGGTGGAATTTGGAACTACAAAACACATATTTTCTTACCCTCAGGATAAGAGAACCGAAGATTACATTACTGGTAGATTTGGTTAATTGCTACTTTTAACTCAAAAGGGAAAACTGTCAAAATGAGAAGTAAATTCGATGAACAGCTTTTAGAGCTTAATAAAGTGATGATAGAGATGGGCGATAAAATTATCGAATCCATAAAATTGTCTATCGAAGCTTTAGAATCAAAAGATGTAAAGAAAGCTAAAGTGATTATGGACAACGACTCTATAATCGATAACTATCAGAAAAGAATTGAAAATATTTGTTTTAATCTCTTGATCCAGCAACAACCTGTAGCCAAGGATCTTCGTACCATTACAGCAGCTATGAAAATGGTGATTGATATGGAACGTATTGGCGATCACGCATCAGATATTTCAGAAATGACGATCCAAATGGGTGAAGATAGCCAAATAAACAAATTCGAACATATTTCAAACATGGCTTTTGAAACCATGTTGATGTTAAATCATAGTATTGAAGCTTATGTGGAAAGAGATATTTCAAAAGCTCAAGAAGTAATTGATCATGATGATATCGTTGATGATCTTTTTGCGGATGCCAAGAAAGATGTTATTACGATGATTTTAAACTCTCCTGAGTATGGTGAAGAAGCTGCGGATATCCTTATGATAGCTAAGTACTTTGAACGTATTGGAGACCATGCTACTAACATTGCCGAATGGGTAATATTTTCGTTACAAAAAAGTGAAGGCAAAAAAGATTTGTAGCATTTGAAGCTCTAAGATTATTGATTACACATAGTATTATTCAGAGCCAACCATTTGAAATTATGCTTAAAGGACTAATTCAAAATTTTACATGAATTTTACAAAATATGATTCTTAGAATTTACCTTAAAATGGTACATATGTAGTACGTATTTAGACGTTGACAATAAAAACGATACTTTAATTGACCATTCT
>CAVGFV010000171.1:0-49195 GCA_963628765.1 Succinimonas sp. | reverse complement strand
AGAAGCCATCTTGGTCCTCCCATGAAGTAGATGTTTGGTCACTGATACTTTACAGGAGCCTAGGTGGCTTTTTCAATATGAAATTTTAGTCAGAGGCAGGACATTTTACCCACAATCATGCCCGAAGCCTCAAAAAAGTTGGTGAAAACATTTACAAATAAGGGTTTTATATTTCGAAAACTTGAGCAATGTAGAAAATTTTGAGTTTTTGTTTATGAGAAAAGACAGTAAATCGTCTATTATTCAAAATGTTCGATCGGTAATGTTCGTGCCGGTCTTTGTAAATGATAATAAAAGGACAGACTAATGAAAAAGACTATTTTAGCAACTGTAGTTGGTTTAGCTGCATTCGGCTTATCCCAGTTCGCTACCGCTGGTATCGAAGAAGGTCAGCTCACAATTTGGGTGAACGGCGATAAGGCTTATGATGGCATTGCTAAGGTTGGTAAGAAGTTTGAACAGGCTACTGGCGTTAAGGTTACTGTTCAGCATCCTGATGGAGTTGAAAACAAGTTCCAGCAGACAGCTGCTACTGGTAATGGTCCAGATATTTTCATGTGGGCTCATGACCGTTTCGGCGAATGGGCTAAGCAGGCTCTCCTTACCCCAATTGAACCAACTGCTGAAGAAAAAGCAAAGTTCGCAGATTTTGCTTGGGAAGCAATGAAGGTTGACGGTAAGTACTATGGCTACCCAGTATCTGTAGAAGCTATCGGCCTTATCTGTAACAAGGATATCGTTGCTGAAGCTCCAAAGACCTTCGAAGAATTCATTCCTTTAGATGAAAAACTCAAGGCAAATGGCGTTCGTGGTATTATGTGGGATGTTAACAATGGTTACTTCACATATCCATTAATTTCAGCAAATGGCGGTTATGCATTCAAGAAGACTGCAACTGGCTATGATGTTAAGGATTCTGGCGTTAACAACGAAGGTGCTAAGCTCGGCGTTAACTTCCTCGTTGACCTCATCAAGGGTGGTCACATGGAAAAGGGTGTTGACTACGGTGTAATGGATTCTTCATTCGTTAACGGTAAGGTTGCTTGTATCATCAATGGACCATGGTCATGGGGTAACTATGACACCAAGAAGATGAACATTACTGTTAATGCTATCCCAAGCTTAAATGGTAAGACTGCTCATCCATTTGTTGGTGTTCAGGGTATGACCATCAATGCAGCATCACCTAACAAGGACCTCGCTAAAGAATTCCTTGAAAAGTATCTTCTCACCGATGAAGGCCTACAGGCTATGAACGATGACAAGGCTTTAGGTGTAGCAGCTCTCAATTCTTTCGAAAAGAAACTTGAAGCAGATCCAAAGAATGGTTCTCGTATTGCTGCAACCATGGCTAACGCAAAGGTTGGTGAACCAATGCCTAACGTTGCTGAAATGAACCGTTTCTGGTCATCATTTGCAACTGCATTAACCAACTCAACCAAGGGGCGTCAGACTGTTGATGAAGCATTAAGCACTGCAGAACGTCGTATTGAACAGTAATATTTAACTGTTTTAAAGAAGGGCTTCGAGCTTTAAACTCGGAGCTTTTTAATGGAGTTTTTACAAATAAAAACTTTAATAAGTGATTATTAAAGTTTTTATTTGTAGTAAAGTTCATAATTTTATTACATTTTTAAGCTAGGTTTGGTTGGATTTTAAGGTTATTAGCATGGAATCTATAAAAAATGGAGGAAAGGCTGCAGGTGGTGGAGTAAAAACCGCTCCTGGAGCTTCCATATATAAAATCCTCATCATGTTGTTAATCCTACTCTTAGGAGTTGTTTGGGTTGGTGCCATGGCTGCGGATGGACAGTATGCGTTCGCTATACTGTTTGCGATCGTGATTGGAGGTGGTGTTGCTGCGTTTTGGTTCAAGCGCTTCTATCCACATCGCTATATTTATCCTGGCGTAGCCAGTATGATTGTCTTCATCATATTTCCGTTGGTTTATACAATTTATATTGCATTTACAAATTACTCTGATAAGAATTTGTTTACTCTTCAGAGAGCGGAAGACTTCCATCTATCTAAAACCTATAGAGTTGAAGGTGGTAACTACAAGTTTATGATCGTTGAAGGTCGTAACAAGGGTACCTACTCTTTAGTTCTTACAACTGGTGGTGAAACCAAAGAAGATGGTTCTGTAACAGAAGTTAAAACATATAAATCTTCTGAACTTCGTTTCTATGATAAAGAAGAAATGAAGAAACCAGCTATCAGAGCAAACGCTGAAAAAACAGAAATCCGTGTTGAACAAGTTGACAGCAATTACGAGGCAGAACCTTGTGGCATTAAGTGCACAATGAATTTTAGAGATTATCTAAAATCAGCAAAGGTTAAGCTTGAAAACTTTGAACTTTCAATGGTGGATCTTCATACATTCAGTGCTGTTAAGCAGAAGTTTTCAAAGGTAGCAGACGGTACCACTCTTAAGAATGGTGTCTTCTTAAAGAACGAAAACCTTTTGAGAGATAATGAAAATGGCAAACTTTTCATGCCTGACATGAAACAGGGCTATTTCCGTTATGTTGATGAAAATACTGGTGAACTAGTTGGTGAAAATTACACCCCTGGTTTCCGTGTTGGTGTTGGTTTCAGCCATTTCGCAAGAATTGTGTCAGATCCTAACATTTCTGAACCTTTTGTTAAGATTTTCATTTGGACCGTATTTTTTGCACTTGGTACAGTGGTTATCACTCTTGCAATAGGTATGGTTTTAGCTTGCCTTGCTCAGTGGGAATTCCTCAAGGGTAAAGGTATTTATCGTGTTATATTGATTCTTCCTTATGCAGTTCCATCATTTATTTCAATCCTTGTATTTAAGGGGTTGTTTAATGAAAACTTTGGTGAAATCAATAGAATAATCGATTTCTTCTTTGGCTTTAAACCTGAATGGACATCATCTCCTAATCTTGCTCGTGCAATGTTACTCATTGTTAATGCATGGCTCGGTTATCCATATATGATGATTCTCTGCATGGGGCTATTGAAGTCAATCCCAGATGATCTTTATGAAGCATCCGCAATGGATGGTGCTGGTCCTTTCCAGAACTTCTTTAAGATTACCATTCCACTTCTTATGAAGCCACTTCTTCCATTGTTAATTGCATCATTTGCATTTAACTTCAACAACTTCGTTCTTATTATGTTGTTGACCAATGGTGGTCCTGACTACTTACCTGAACCAGGAAGCACAACAGCAACCATGGCAGGTGCAACAGACTTGTTGGTATCATATACCTATCGTCTAGCATTCGAAGGCGGTTCTGGTGGCCACGATTACGGTTTGGCTTCTGCGATTGCTACTGTAATATTTATTCTCGTTGGCGCTCTGTCCATCTTGAATCTTAAACTTACAAAGATGAACGTTAAGGGGTAAAAAATGGCAATAGTACAACCTAAGTCGATTAAATATCGCATTATTGCTACACACGTTATTATGTGTTTGTTTATCCTCGCAATCATGTTCCCACTTTTCATGGTTATCATGATTTCTTTCAGAGAGGGTAACTTTTCAACCAATGTAACAGATAGTCTTTGGCAGTTGTTTTTCCCATCAATTGACTCTTTGACGTTTGATCATTGGAAGTTAGCATTAGGTATTTCATATACTGACGCAAGCGGTAAGGAAGTTCTTCCTCCATTCCCAGTTTTGCGTTGGTTGTGGAACTCAATTTATATTTCTGTAATTACTGCAGCATTTATAGTTGTTCTTTCAACTACTAGTGCATACGCATTTGCAAGACTTAACTTTGCAGGCAAGACCTTTATTTTGAACTGCATGTTAATTTTCCAGATGTTCCCTGCAGTACTTGCTCTCGTTGCTATCTACGCTTTGTTTGATAACATTGGTGCTTATATTCCTTTCTTGGGTTTAAACTCCCACGGTGGTTTGATTCTTTCTTATATGGGTGGTATTGCACTCCATATTTGGACAATCAAGGGATATTTTGAAACCATTGACCCATCACTCGAAGAAGCAGCTGCAATCGATGGTGCTACACCTTGGCAGGCATTTAGATTAGTTCTTTTACCTTTGTCAGTGCCAATTCTTGCAGTAGTATTTATCCTTGCATTCATTGGTACTATTACTGAAGTTCCAGTAGCTAGTATTCTTCTTACTGACGATGTTAATGATTACACTCTTGCTGTTGGTTCTCAGCAGTATATGGCATCACAGGATAAGAAATGGGGTGACTTTGCGGCAGCTGCTGTAATGTCTGGTCTTCCTATCACTATAGTGTTCCTCCTTGCTCAGCATTGGCTAGTAGGTGGTTTAACTGCTGGTGGTGTAAAGGGTTAATTTTATATCTTGCGACGTTTGATTATGAACGTCGCATCTTAAGAAGATTTTAAATATTCGGAGCTATATAAATGGCTGAAGTTACTTTAACAAACGTTTTGAAGAACTATAAAGTAGGTGTTCTTAAAGATACTCTACGCAACATCAATCTTGATATCAAAGATGGTGAATTCATTGTTTTCGTTGGACCATCTGGTTGTGGTAAATCTACACTTCTTCGTATGATTGCTGGTTTGGAAGATATTACATCTGGCGAACTGAAGATTGATGGTACCTATATGAACGACGTTCCACCAGTTGAACGTGGTGTTGGTATGGTGTTCCAGTCTTACGCTCTTTATCCTCATATGGATGTTCGTGAGAACATGGCATTCGGCTTAAAACTTAAGAAATTCGACAAAGATACCATTGAAAAGCGTGTTTCTCACGCAGCTAAGGTTCTTGGCTTGGAAGCTTTGATGGATCGTAAGCCAAAGGCTCTTTCAGGTGGTCAGCGTCAGCGTGTTGCTATTGGTCGTTCTATTGTTCAGCAGCCTCACGTATTCTTGTTTGACGAACCATTATCAAACCTCGATGCTGCATTACGTGTAAAGATGCGTATTGAAATTGCAAAGCTCCACAAGGAACTTAACGCAACTATTATTTACGTAACACACGACCAGGTTGAAGCTATGACTTTGGCTGATCGTATTGCAGTTCTAAGCCCACTCAAGGACTCTGCTGAAACCAACCTTGAACAGTTTGGTTCACCTCTTGAACTTTATCATAACCCTATCAACAAGTTCGTTGCAGGCTTCATTGGTTCACCTAAGATGAACTTCTTAAAGGGTCAGTTGATTGAAATTGGTGAAGAACGTTGTCGTGTTAAGTTAAATACTGGTGACGTTATTACTGCTTGCGTAGATGCTCGTAGAGCTAATGTAGGTGATAAGGTTGAGCTTGGTATTCGTCCAGAACACCTTGTTCCAGTTGATCATCCAGATGCAGAAAACCGTCTTTCTGGTATGGTTCAGGTTGCTGAACACCTTGGTGCTGAAAGCTTCGTATACATGGATGTTGATGGAGAAGACTTTACAGTTAAAGCTGCATCAGAAATCCCTGTTGATACTGGTGACTCTCTTGAAGTAGGTATTCCTGCTAAAGCTTGCTACCTCTTCGACCATGAAGAAAAAGCATTTAGAAGAACTTCAAAGTATAACCGTTCTTAATTAATTCCTAGCTAAATTGTAAAGCGGCGATTTCGCCGCTTTTTTTGTTTATAAATTTTGTGGCTAGGTCGAGATTTTATTTTTTTCTAATCTTTATATTTTTTAAGAATAAAAAAAAACAGCCTCTAGAGGAGGCTGGCGTTATTAAAACAATAACCATTAATGTGACTAATGAACGATAGACTCGGAGTCATATCTTGGAGCTTATTTTATCAAAACGTGATACATGTCAAGTTTATAATATTAAAAATCACACTTTTAGATTTAAGTTCACTTTTTTGGTTATTTATATTTGATTTGGTAAGAATATATTCAATTTCATAAATGAAGTTATTTTGATAAAATGCCCCACTAATGGTATTGGTGTTTTTTTATAAAATTTCATAGTTCATTACAGAAGTAAATGGCATGCTTAAGTCTGATTTTAATTTTGACCTTCCTCTTGATTTGATTGCTAAATTTCCTGCGTCAGAAAGAACTCATAGTCGACTCTTAGAACTTAATGGTGAAGATGGCTCTCTTAAAGAAGGCCATTTTTATGATGTTCTGGATTTAATTAATCCAGGTGATCTTTTAGTATTTAATAATACAAAAGTCATTCCGGCTAGATTGTATGGAAAAAAAGAAAGTGGCGGGGCAATTGAATTATTAGTTGAAAGAGTGCTTAACTTTAATACTGCTCTTGTTCATTTAAAATCTTCAAGATCACCAAAAGAGGGTGCACGCCTTTATTTTGATGGCGGATATACAGCTACTATGATAGCTAGGGTTGGCTCTTTATTCGAACTGCAATTTGATGGCGAAAAAGGAATATTGGATATTTTAAATGACGTTGGCCATATTCCTTTGCCTCCTTATATTGATAGAGAAGATAACAAGGCCGATCGTGAAAGGTATCAGACAGTTTATGCAAAAAATCCTGGTGCTGTGGCTGCTCCAACAGCAGGTTTGCATTTTGATAATGAACTTCTCGCAAAATTAAAAGCTAAAGGTGTTAATACTGCATTTGTAACTCTCCATGTTGGCGCAGGTACCTTTCAACCTGTTAAGGTAGATGATATTTCAAAGCACCATATGCATACAGAATATGCCGTAGTTCCTGAAGATGTTGTAAATAAAATATTAGAAACAAGAAAAAATGGTAAAAGGGTAATTGCTGTAGGTACAACTTCTGTAAGATCACTAGAAAGCGCTGCAATGGCTGCAGAGAAGAATGGGAAAATTATAGATACATTTGCATCAGATACTTCTATATTCATTTATCCTGGGTATAAGTACCATGTAATAGATGCATTAATTACAAATTTCCATTTACCTGAATCTACATTGATTATGTTAGTTTCAGCTTTTGCAGGTTATAAGCACACTATGAATGCTTATAAGTATGCTGTCGAGAATAAATTCAGATTTTTTAGTTATGGCGATGCCATGTTTATTACTAAAAACTCTCATCCAGAAACAGATAAAGATTTAGAAAATATCTGCGAGCACAAGGAATAATAGATGCAATTCAATCTCAAAAAGAAAGTTGGTAAAGCACGATTAGGGGAAATTGTTTTTCCAAGAGGAATTGTTAGAACTCCTGCTTTTATGCCTGTGGGAACTTATGGCACTGTAAAAGGACTTTCTCCTGAAGAAGTAGAAGGGTTAAATGCAGATATTATTCTAGGTAATACTTTTCATTTATGGCTCCGCCCAGGAATGGAAATAATGCGTAAGCATGGTGGGTTACATGAATTCATGAATTGGAAGAAGCCAATTCTTACAGATTCAGGTGGATTTCAAGTATTCAGCCTTGGGAAATTAAGAAAACTCAAAGAAGAAGGTTGTTATTTCCAAAGTCCAATTAATGGCGATAAAATCTTCCTTTCCCCTGAAGTATCAATGCAGGTTCAGAAGGACTTAGACTCTGACATTGTTATGTGTATGGATGAATGCACTCCATATCCAGCAACACATGAACAAGCAAAAGCCTCCATGGAATTAAGTTTGCGGTGGGCAAAGAGATCTAAGGATGAGTTTGAAAGATTAAATAATCCAAATAATCTTTTTGGCATAATCCAAGGAAGTATTTACGAAGATTTGCGAGATATTTCATTAGATGGTTTATTAAAGATCGGTTTTGATGGCTATGCGATAGGTGGTCTTGCTGTTGGTGAAGAGAAAACTGACATGCATAGAATTCTTGATCATATTACTGATCGTATGCCAGAAGACCGTCCACGTTATCTTATGGGTGTTGGTAAACCTCAGGATATCCTTTCTGGTGTTCTCAGAGGTGTAGATATGTTTGACTGTGTTATGCCAACTAGAAATGCAAGAAATGCTCATTTATTTACATCAAAAGGTGTTGTCAAACTTAGAAACGCAAAATATAAGGATGATCTGTCTCCCATTGATAGTGAATGTGATTGCTATACCTGCAAAAATTATAGTTTAAGTTATCTACATCACTTAGATAAATGCGGAGAGATGTTAGGTGCTAGACTGAATACCATTCATAATTTAAGATTCTATGAAAGATTAATGGAAAGAATTAGATTAGAGATTGCTAATGGAACTCTTGAAAAATTTGCAGAAGAATTTTTCAAAATTTACCCAGAAAATGAGTAATCTCCAGTCTTTAAATTGAATAATCATTGATTTACTTTCAGTTAATTATTGTGGTGTTTCCGGAACTTGTCATGGAGGACTTATGTTCAGGATTACTGAAAATGGAATCGCAGAGGCAGATATGGAGCTGCCTAATGGTTTTCTTAACGGCTATGGTGTTTTTGAGATTATAAAATTGATCTTTGATCAAGATAAGGGAATTATTAGGGCAGAGAATCTTGCTGAACACTATAGACGTTTGGTCGCTGGAGCTGAGGCTTTATCTTTAAAGAGTGATTTCACTTTTTATAGATTAGAAATGGCTATTAGTTATCTTATAAAAACTAAACGTTTAAGGTCAGGATTTTTAAAAGTTTATGTTTTAGAGACGACTTTTCCAGTAGCTGAAGCCTATATTTTGTATTCTCCTTATGTTGTTCCTGATGAACTTTATACAAAAGGCTACAAAATAAAAATAAGTAGATACCGTATAAATTCAAATGCACCAACAGCAGCTTTTAATGTCATGTCAAATATTAATCGTATTTGGGCTTTAAATAGGGTAAAGGCAGAAGGGGCTGATGAAGTACTTTTCTTAAATACTGACAACTATATAGCTGAATGTGCAGAAGCAAATATTTTTTGGCAAAATAAGAGTGTCATTTATACCCCTGATATTCATGCTGGAATTGTTGCAGGTGTTGCAAGACAAAAGGTAATAGATAGATACCGTGCGCGAGGATATATCATAAAAGAAGGAATGTACGAGCTTAATGATCTATATCTAGCTGATAGGATATTTATTGTGAATTCCTTGTTAAATGAAATGCCAGTACAATTAATTCATTAATTTTTTCTCCTATAAAGTTTTTTGATGAAGGTCTGCACGTTTAAAAAACGTGCGACAGGGCTCCTATTTGGTTATAATGCCAACTTTGTAAGGATTAATGTCATTTTAGAGGAAATATTCATGAACCTTTTTCCAACAGCATTTGCTGAAGAAACAGCAGAAGCTGGTGCAGCTGGTGCACCGCAGCCACAGGGTGATTTTACTTTTCTTTTGATAATGGTTGCTGTTCTTGTCGTATTCTATTTTTTTATGATGCGTCCTCAGAACAAACAAAGAAAAGAAAAAGAAAAGATGTTATCAGAACTTAAGGCTGGTGATGAGATTCTTTTGGCTAGTGGTATTGTCGGAAAGATAGTAAAGGTTAGTGATGATCAGGAATACTACACTGTAGCAATTAATGAATCTTCAAATGTAATGGTAAAGAAGAATTATGTTGTGAATATTCTTCCAAAAGGTACATTTGAATCAGTACAACCTTCAAAAAAGTAATTACCAAATAGAAATACAGTAGGTAACAAAGGAGTTGGTTTTGTTAAACAAATATCCATTATGGAAAAACCTCCTGATTATCTTGATTCTTGTTCTCGGTGCTATTTACGCGCTTCCAAATCTTTATGGTGAAGATTTAGCTATTCAGATTTCTGGTACACGTGGAATTAGTCTTGAAAATAAAGATATCCAGAAAATTCAGGCATCAATCGCCTCAGATTGTAAAGATTGCAAAATTGAAACCGGTAATGGTCAAGCTTTGATTCGTTTTAAAGACAATGACCAGCGTCTTCGTGTAAAGGACAAACTTACAGCAGATCTTGGTGACAACTATATCGTTGCTTTAAATTTGGCTCCTGCTACACCTGAATGGTTGCGCTCTATTGGTGCTCATCCTTTAAAATTAGGTCTTGACCTTCGTGGCGGTCTTCACTTCCTCATGGAAGTTGATATGGATGAAGCCATGAAAAAAATCGTTAATCAGACAGTTCAAGATTTTCGTAGCGAACTTCGTGAAGAAAAAATAAGACTTTCTGGTGCACGTGCTGTTGGTAACGATGTTGTTGTTACATTCCGTGATGCTGAGACAATGGATAAGGCTCTCCGCCTTCTTAGAGATAAGCACAATGACATGACCTTTACTGATGAAAGCATAGGCGATGGTTCATTTACTATCAAAGCTGTGATGAAACCAGAAAAACTTAAAGAAATTCGCACATATGCTGTTGAACAGAATATCAACATCATTAGAAATCGTGTCAACGAATTAGGTGTTGCTGAACCATTGGTTCAACGTCAGGGTGCAGAAAGAATTGTTGTTGAGTTACCTGGTGTTGAAGATTCTGCAAGAGCTAAGGAAATTTTAGGTGCTACAGCAACACTTGAATTTAGACTTGTTGACCAAGCATCAGACCTTGAGTCTGCAGCTAAGGGGCAGGTTTCTGCCAATTCTGAAGTCATCGAGTCAAAAGATGGCCGTCCTGTTGTTCTTGCTAAGAGAGTAATCCTTACTGGCGATCATATCATTGATGCTAAGAGTGGTATGGATGAAAATAGTAGACCTGAGGTAAATATCAGCCTAGATTCAAAAGGTGGTCAGATAATGTCTGATTTCACCAAGGATCATATTGGCGATCCTATGGCCACAAACTTTATTGAATATAAGGTTGTTGAAAGTGATGATAATAAGCAATCATCTAGCGCTACAAAACCTAAGTTCCGTAAAGTTCAGCAGGTTATAAATGTTGCAACTATTCAATCAAGACTTGGCAATAAGTTCCGTATAACTGGTCTTGATAGCACACAAGAAGCTCATAATTTAGCTTTGTTATTACGTGCTGGTGCATTGATTGCTCCGATTCAAATTGTAGAAGAAAGAAACATTGGACCTAGCCTTGGTCAACAGAATATCGATAACGGTATTAAAGCAATGCTTTGGGGAATGTTATTCCTCTCTCTATTCATGATCTTTTACTACAAAGCATTTGGTCTTATTGCTAATATCGCGCTTTGTTTTAATTTCGTGTTAATAGTAGGCATGATGTCTCTTATTCCAGGTGCTACTATGACACTTCCTGGCATAGCAGGTATCGTTTTAACCATAGGCATGGCTGTTGATGCTAACGTGTTAATTTACGAACGTATAAGAGAAGAAATTAGAGCAGGTCGTGGTGTTCAACAATCAATCAATCTTGGTTATGAAAGAGCGTTTGTAACTATTGCTGACTCAAACATTACATCATTCTTCGTTGCCTTGATTTTGTTCCTCGTAGGCACAGGTTCAGTTAAAGGCTTTGCATTAGTATTGATGGTTGGTCTTGCTTGTTCAATGTTTACTGCTGTAACAGCTTGCCGTGCAATCGTTAATGCAGTCTGCGGTGGCCGTAACATAAAGACACTGTGGATTTAAGGGGGTATAAATGTTTCAGATAATAAAGCAAGGAACAGTTATTCCTTTTATGAAGCTTGCTAAGCTCGTTGAAGCAATCTGTCTTATTTGTGTAATTGCATTTATTGTGCTTTTATGCGTAAAAGGTTTGAATTGGGGACTTGATTTTACAGGCGGTGCTGTAATTGAAGTTAATTATCCTCAGAATACAGATCTTGATAAAGTTAAAAGTGCTCTAGAAGAAAATGGCATTGAGGGTGCGATAGTTCAATTCTTTGGAACTGCTAGAGATGTTTCTATAAGATTGCGTCCAAAGGAAGGTGAAAATCAGCAGGGTATTACTGAAAAGGTAAAAAATGCTGTTAGAACCGTAGATGCTAATGCTCAAGTTACTAGAAGTGAATTCGTAGGTCCTTCTGTTGGTGAAGAACTTGTAACTAGTGGTATCGTTTCAATTGTTGTTTCTCTTATCGTTATGCTTGTTTATATTGCAGCGAGATTCGAATGGAGAATGGCAACAGGTGCTGTTATTTCACTAGCATACGACGTATTCATCGTTCTAGGATTCTTCTCCTGGTTGTGGGTAGAATACGATTTGACTGTTTTAGCTTCTGTTCTTACCGTTGTTGGTTATTCACTCAACGATAAAATAGTTGTGTTCGACAGAATCAGAGAAAATGCTCGTCGTCTTCATAAGATGCAAATGGTAGATCTTTTTAATCTTTCATTAACCGAAACATTATCAAGAACTATTATTACATCAGGTACAACACTTATTACCGTAATTAGTCTTCTCCTTTTTGGTGGTGAGATGATTTATGGCTTCTCATTAGCACTCCTTATCGGTATTGTGTTCGGAACATTCTCATCAATTTACGTTGCATCAACTTGGCCTTTAATGCTTGGAATTCAACGTGAAAATCTCCTACCTATGCAGATTAAGAAGGAAGGGGATACTCAAGAAAGAGAAGTTCCTTATCCAGACTAATTTCAAATAACTGAAATTTATAAACCCAGTTTAAAACTGGGTTTTTTGTTTTTTAATGATACGTGCAAACGAAAGTTATGTACTGTATCAAAGTATTTCAAACATTTTGCCCACGTATCTTACATATTAATAATCATGTGTATAATGTCGTATCTTGATAGTGGTATTACAATTTTTTATTGCTTGAATGTATAGCCAGGCTGTATGTTTACAGACGGAATAACGTGAATTTATATCTGCTTTGATTAAACAGAACTCCCAATATTCATTATTGATGGGATGCATGCTGTTCGAAATGTAATATAAATGCTGTAAGAGAATTTAGGATTTGATTATGCTTAAAAAAGTTTTAGCTTCGGTTTTTATTAGCACATTATTACTTAGCGGGTGTGCTAGTACTTCTAGCAATGGAAATAGTGTTGACGGGAAAATAGATCCATCTTTCATAAAAATAGAAAGTCCGCGTGTTGTTAAATCAGCAGATCAGCTACAGATTATAAAAATATCACAACTCATTGCAGACCCAAATCTTTCACAAGTGCAAAGAGCTAAATTATTGTATCAAAGAGGTTTTCTATACGACCAAGTAGGTATGGGACTTTTAGCCGAGCTCAGTTTAATGGGAGCTTTACAAGAAAACTCTCAATTCGCAGAGGCCTATAGTTATTTAGGGGTATTCTTTGCGTTAGAAGGTAAATACTTCGAAGCTTACGATGCATTTGATGCTGCTCTTGAATTAGCTTCTCGTCTTTATAGTGTTTACTCTGCTCGAGGAATTTCTTTGTATTACGGACTTAGAGAGCAAAAGGCTGAAGAAGATCTGAGTAAATATTATCTTCAAGATCGTAAGGACGTATACCGTATGCTATGGCTTTACATTGTAGAGTCAAAGATCAAGCCTGAAGAAGCTCGCGCAAAATTTCAAGAAAGATTTCGTATAGTTGCAGATTCTAGCGATTGGGTAAATGGAATAGCTCAAGTTATTTTAGGTACCAAGAGCGAGTCAGAATTTTGGGCACATGTTTTAGATGGTGCTACAGAAGAACAAAAGCCTGAAAGGCTCTGCGAGGCGTATTTCTATCTTGGAAAATACCATCAAATAAATGGCGAAGTTGAACGTGCTCGTGATTATTTCAAGCTGAGCGCTATGACTAACGTAACTTACTATATGGAATACCATTATGCTTTGAAAGAGTTAGATCGCGAAGGTGGCTTTCATAAAGCAACTTCTGAAAATGAAAGCACCAAAGAATCAAAAGAGAGTTAGTTGATATTTATATTCCATTAGAAAATTTTGTATGGCTAAGGTTATCGAGACATGGATTCAGTTTTAGTGAATACTGACGAACAAAAAGAATGGGGCCTTTTGTCCCAAGAAAACGCCTCTCTATTATCAAAGATAAAGATCATCCTTGTCGAACCAAGCCATACTGGAAATATTGGATCTGCTGCAAGAGCAATGAAGACCATGGGGCTTACAGATTTGTCTGTAGTAACAGATTCAAATATTATCACTCCAGAATCAACAGCATTGTCAGCTGGTGCTTTTGATGTTCTTGAAAAAACAAAAATTTATGCATCACTCTCTGATGCTTTAGCTGATGTTTCTTTTGCTATTGGAACTTCTGCAAGATCGCGAACTATTGAGCTTCCTTTGTATCAACCAAGGGAGGCTATGGGCATAGTTGTAGAAAGATTGCATGCACAGGAAAAATGTGCCATCGTTTTTGGAAGAGAAAGAACAGGCCTAACCAACGAAGAATTATTACATTGCGATATTCATGTGAACATCGATGCCAATACAGAATATTCATCATTAAATTTAGCAATGAGTGTGCAAGTTTTAAGTTACGAGTTAAGACAAACTCTTCTTCGTACTCAGAACGCATATCTTGGTAAACAAGATGCTAATACAATAGAAAAACCACTCCATTCCCAATGGGAAAATTTTTATAGCTTTTTGGAGAATAGCTTAAAAGAAGAAGGTTTTATAAAACCAGGGGTGAGTGGCACTATTATGGAGCAATTAAGACACATCTTTGCCAAAGCAGACTTAGATAACCATGAGCTACAGATAATGTATGGCGTGATGGCTTCTCTGAAAAAATATGGCCATTAAAAATAACGTCAGTTTTTTAAACGCTGACCTAATATGAATAACTATCAGTTCCAACAATTAATTTTGATAAAGAATAGGTAACAATATTTTCAAGAAAAAACGTTAAATAAAAAGAAAAAAGATAACGTTTTCAAATTTAAAAAGTGATATGTATTCCAAATACATAAAACATAGTCGCTATTTTTACAAGTTCTTAACAATTATTTTACAAAACGTTTTCATTAACTTTCTTTGTGTGTTAAAATCGGCGCTAAACTTGTTTATTAGTTTCAAGATTTATTATCGTTGCAAACAGAGTTAAAGAAATATGAATAAAAATATTGCTAAATTCCGTGTTAGTGCCTTAAGCGCTGCAATTGGATTAGTCATAGCTCTTCCAGGGCTTATGGCATCAAATGATGCGGAAGCAGTTATCGCTGCAACTCATATCTATCATAACCACATGCCTAACTTCTGGCCGTATTATGATACCTCAACATATGCTTCAACAGCTGTTGGTGCCCCAATTCGTTATACATATGACGGCGGTGCTTTAGCAATAAAGAATTCTCCACCAGCAGGTTATAAGTATTTCCTTGCTGATGGCAAGACAGCTATGCCTCACGATAATCTTAATCAGTATTATGACCGTGATGCAAAGCGTAATGCATATACTGTATGGCCAGCACAAACTGCAAGAGCAAACAGTTCAGCTCATCCACAGAGCCAAACTCACGTAACAATGTCTGCAGCTGTAATAAACAACGTACAGGATTTTGCTGAAAGAGGAACTTTTTCTTTCTTCCAACCAGGATGGTCAAGCGATTGGAAATCTACCGTTGGTAGTTTAAAGACTAAGAATGGCTTTAACGCTTTGGATCCAATTCACTTTACTGGTCACCACTCAATGGGACCTTTAGTTGGACCTGACTATTTCCTTAAAGACCTCATTTATCAAAACGTTACTTTGCAGCAGGACTACTTCTTAGGTTCTCAGTTTAAGTCATCAAAAGGCTTCTTCCCTACAGAATTAGGTTTCTCTGAAAGATTAATTCCTACCTTGAAAAAACTTGGTATTGAATGGTCTGTTATGGGTAATAACCACTTCTCAAGAACCTTGAAAGACTACCCATACGATTATAAGAATCCAAGTTTTGATACATTAGTTTCACCTCCAAATAGAGCAGATTTACAGAATACCTATGAAGCAGGTGGCTGGGAAAAAGTTGGCATGGCGCACGAACAGCAGCAGATTGTTAACAAGTTCCCATTCTGTAATATTCCTCACTGGGTACAGTATGTAAACCCAGAAACAGGTGAAGTTTCAAAGATTGCCGGTATTCCTGTAGACCAAAATGGCTCTTGGCTTGAAGGTTGGGAAGGTCAAGCAAACGCTGCTAATGAAATTGATAGACCTTCATACGAAAAGGATGCTAATGGCAGAACAATGTACTTTGTTATCGCTCACGATGGTGATAACGGTGAAGGCCGTGCAGGCTCAATCAGTACTTGGTTAGCTTCCGGTGGCGAATACTCTACAGCTGGTGTAGTAGGTATGGGTGTTGATGAATACCTTAAGACCTACCCAATTCCAGAAGATGATATTCAGCACGTTCAAGATGGTTCTTGGGTAGATACTCGAGATTCTTCATCTGACCCAGACTGGTACCATTGGCACATCCCTATGGGCGTTTGGAAAGGCCAGTTTGCTGATTTCAACAAGGCACTTGGTACCGAATTTGAAGTTCCAACTAACTTCGATGGAACCCCATTTGGTCATGCTGTTTCAATGGAATACGGCTACCATTACCTTGAAAGAAACTTTGCAATTCTTCAAGCATCTTTGAACTATGCAAAGACCGCTGAACAGATTTGGTTGGATTCACATCCAAACTATTGGAAACCAACCACCGATGCTCAGAATCAAGTAACCTACAGTGGTAACCAGTTAAACCCTTACATGTTCTCATATCCTGTTAAAGGCGATGAAAGCAATGATTACAAGGGCGGTGCAAACCCAGCAGAACTTGCTTGGTACTTCTTGATTGCATCAATTGACTCTGGTTTCGGTTATTACGATGAAAACCAGGACGATAACGTTAAGCCAACACTTGGTTTCAATCAGTCATTGTTCTTCTCTGAACCATACGTTTCAAAGAATATTGCAAAAGATAAGACCGGCCCTTCAATGTGGTGGGTACAACGTTATCCAACAAACCCAGGTTCAGCAAACTCTGGTAAAGCAGAAGGTTGGACCAAGGTATTTGCAGATAATACATGGGCTGCATACACCTATGCTTACGACGTAAGTGGCATTAAAGATGTTACTTTGTATGTAAGAGCTCATAAAGCTAAGAGCATGTCTGCTACTGATATTGCACCACGTGTATACAATCCTAAGGCTTTTGCTGGCAAACCTAACGTTAATGTAAATCAGGTTGGTGAATGGAAAGCTTATAAGACTACCAAGAGAGACCTTACACCTGATATGAATGGCGTTGCTTGGCAGGATAATGCAGTATCAAAGAACTATGATGTTCTTCCAGCTAAGAAGATCGGTAGTACTTACTATGCTTACATTTCTGATTATCGTGATCAGCTTGTTGACTACTATATGGAAGCAACTGATAACCTCGGAAATGTTACTAGAAGCGAAATCAACCACGCTTATATTGGTGCAGGTCGTTATACTCAGAAGGATGGCGCTTACATTGAAGATGTAAATGGCGATGTTGAAGGAACTCATATGTTCTTCTCTGACGGTAAGACTGTTCTTACCGATAAGGTCGTTGTTTACGCTAAGCCAAAAGCTTCTGACATTGGTTCTGTATACGTAGATTATAAAGATTCTGGTTCAAATGATTGGACATCAACTGAAATGTCTAATGTAAAGAATTCAGGATATTTCAAGACTACTGTTACTTATACCCGTGATTCAGGTTGTGCGGACATTAGAATTCACAATAACGGTGAAAATTCATACTATCCAAGCAATACTGGTAAGTGCTTGTCAAAAGGAACTTACACTGTTTCACAGGATGGTTCTGTAACCGAAGGTGCTCCAACAGATATTCCTAACAATGCTTCAATTTACTTTAAGCCAAGCGCAAGCTTAACCAAGGCTTGTATCCATTATCGTGGTACACCTGGCACTGAAAGCGATTGGACCAAGGTTCCTGGTGAGGAAATGGACAGCCTTACAGACGGTTGGTTTAAGAAGGATGTTAACTTCGATTCTGAAAAGACCGGCGTTGAATTCCTCTTTAATGACTGTGGTAGCAACTGGTATAAGAATTCAAATGGCGGTAATTTCACAATCAATACCGTTCATGATGTAAATATCTCTGGTACCTCACTCAAGGATGGCATCCCTGAACAGTTCGATACCGCTAATAAAGCTCCAGTAGCACTTATAAATGCTTCAGCTACATCTGTTTCAGCTGGTACTGCTGTAACTCTTGATGCATCTGCTTCTACCGATAAAGATGGCTCTATTGTTTCTTATAAGTGGAGCACAGGTGAAACAGGATCTAAGATCACAGTTGAACCTACTGAAACAACGACTTATACAGTAACTGTTACTGATAACAATGGTGCAACTTCATCTAAGTCTGTAGTTGTAGAAGTTAGCAGTAATAATGGACGTTTAGTTTTAATTCCTGATTTCACAACAAAGACTGATGGACTTACTGTTAGTTTTGAGGATGCTTCTGACATAAAGAATACAAGTGATTCTAAGGATCCTTGGTGCACTGAACAATGTAGTTATGAAATTGATGGTTGGGATTGGGACTTCGGTGATGGCACCTCAGGTTCTGGAAAGAATGTATCTCATACCTATGCTAAGGCTGGTAGCTACAAGGTTACATTGAAGTCTTACTTTGGTAAGGGAAAATCTCTTGCTATTGTTGATACTAAGACCGCAACCGTAACAGTTTCTGCATCCAATGACGTTCCAGTTGAAGCTTTAATAGAAGCCTCAAAGACTTCAATTAAAGCAGGTGAAACTGTAACTTTGAATGCTGCAGGTTCAAAGGGTAATGGTGTTACCTATCTATGGAATACCGGTGCAACTACCCCAAGCATTACTGTAGCTCCTAGTGCAACAACTACTTACAGCGTAACAGTAACTGATAAGAATGAAAAAACCTCACAAGCTAATGTAACAATCAATGTTCAGGATGTGGTTAACCATGCTCCATCTGCTGCGATTGTAAGTTCAGCTTCAGGTTCTAATAACGTTGTTGTAAACGGAAATTCAGTAGTACTTGATGCTTCTTCATCAACTGACCAAGATGGTGATAAGTTAACTTATAAGTGGAGTACTGGTGAAACCACAGCGAAGATTACTGTTAAGCCAGAAGAAACCACATCTTATACTGTAACTGTTACTGATCCATCAGGTGCTGAATCAGTTAAATCTGTTCAGATAACTGTAATTGAAGAGGGTGAAAACGTTCCTCCTGTTGCTAAACTTAGCCTTAACAATTTCTCTGTAGAATTAAATGAAACATTTATGATCAGAGGAATCGGTACCGACGATAAGGCTGTAGCTAAGTATGTTTGGTCAGTGGACGGCGTTGAAGTAGCTTCTGGAATGGTTACAACCCTTGACTACACATTTACAACAGAAGGTGAACATGTAATCGCTCTTACTGTTTCAGATGAAGAAGGTCTTTCTTCTACCGCTGAAGCTAAGGTTACTGTACTTCCTGCTGATGCATCTGTAATTGAGGCTGCAATCGAAGGACCACAAGAAGTTACTGCTTTAACTAAAGTACAGTTCTCAGCTACTGGTTCTAAATCAGATGCAGGCATAAGCACATACTCTTGGGATGTTGATGGTGAAAAACTATTAGTATCTAACCCTGTTTTGAATTGGGCATTTACTTCTGCAGGTTCACATGTTGTAACAGTAACTGCTACCGACAGTAATGGTATTTCCAACTCAGCGTCAATGACTGTTATGGTGAAAGGCTTCTGGGATGAAGACAATGCACCAGATTTCACATTCGGAGCAAACAATGAGATTGATGATTCTCAAGAAATCAATATTGTTACCTCTGATGATTCTGGCTACAAAGCTCCATTAAAGGCTGTAATCAATAACTTGGTTTCATTAGTTTTTGAAAAGATGGATATGCTTTATTCAGTCTATAAGGTTGAAGATGGTGCATCATCTCAGGCTGTTTCTCAAACAGCTGACAATTTGAAACTTTGTCGTGTATCTAATGGTGTTGTAGATTGTGGTACATCAACTGGTGACGATCAGCTTAAGGTAACAAAGGGCAATAGCCTTGACCTTACCTTCAAGGAAGCTGGTAACTATCGTGTGTATGCAAGCACTCAGTCAGCAAACGGCACTACTGAAATGTCAGGATATATTCCTGTAAGTGTAGCGGCTAAGGCTCAGACCACTGATCCTACCAACAACACTGAAACAGATGCTGATAACACCAACAATGAAAGTTCAAATACCACAACTTCAAATGGTGGTGGTAAGAAGAGCGGTGGTGCGTTTGACCCATTAGCACTCCTCGGACTTGCTTTAGGTGCAGTATTTATGAGAAGAAGAAATCGTAAATAAGATAGCCTAATCATTGTGTAAATTAAAAAGCTGTTGGTCTGCGCCAACAGCTTTTTTTATTTTTAAGAATGGTGCTATATAGCTTTTTGTAACTATATGTCTTATGCTTAAAATTAAATTAGGGAATATCTATGGATATTGTATGCATTATTGTTTTCGAGTTATCGGTTTAGATTGTCCTCTTTGCACACTAAGTTTGGTTTCAAGCCTTAAGAAAATTAAAGAGTTTACTTCAGTATCTTCTCCATTACTTAGCACAAAGGTTATAATTGAGGCAGATATTGATGAACAAGAAGTATTGAATATTTTAAAAAAGGTAGAATTTGCTGTTCACGGACAGTTGGAATTTTATCCAGAAAAATCGGTTTAAATGGTATTAAGTTTAGGAACGGATTGAATGGAAATACAGGACGCAAAGTTTAATGATTGTTTTCAGGTAAATGAAGCCAAATCACGCTGTCTTGAGATGCTTAAAAATGCTCATGTCAGAATGTCCAAGCAAAGAATATATTTAGTAGATCTACTATTTTCTGGTTCTTATACCTGTGTGAAGGATTTGTTTTACGAAGCACAAAGTCAGAATCCTGAACTTGGAATTTCAACCGTGTACCGTTTTTTAAAGGTTTTAGAAGATATCGGTGCAATATCAAATAATCATGGTTTTGATATGAATAAATGCCAAAATTGTGATTTTAAAGTCGTGACTGTGAAAGATAGTGGTGGTAAAGAAATTAGAGGCCATGAACTAGATCTTTCCGAACTCCTACGTTTAGGATTAATAGTGAAAGGTGTGATTAATTCTAATGAAAAAATCGATGTCAAAATGGTCGATGATTTAGTAGATATTTCTGTTAAAGATAAATAATTTTTGTTTAACCATATTTTTGCTAAAAAGTCTTATCTTTTGAGCACTTAAATATTGTCCGTTTGCATAATAAAGGAATAAAAATGCGGCTTCCTGTCTATCTCGATAATGCTGCTACTACTCCTATGGATCCTAGAGTAGCAGATAAAATGAGTGAATATTTAACAAGCGATGGAACATTTGGTAACCCAGCGTCAAAGTCTCATGTTTATGGTTGGGCAGCGGCTGAAGCTGTTGATATTGCAAGAAACCAAATTGCTCATTTGATAGGAGCAGATTCTCGCGAAATTATATTCACATCTGGAGCAACAGAAAGTGATAATTTAGCAACTATAGGTGTTGCTTTAGCCCATAAAAATCTTCCAAGAAAAAGAATAGTTACTTCCATGATTGAACATAAGGCTATTCTTGATTCTTGTAAATTTTTGGAAGAGTTAGGTTTTACAGTTACTTATATCAAACCTAATAAGGAAGGTTTGGTAACCCCTAGCATGCTTAAGGAATACCTTGGAGATGACGTGCTACTAGTAACATTGATGCAAGCAAACAATGAGATTGGTGTTATTCAAGATATTGGCGCCCTTGCTGACGTTGCACATTCCTTTGGTGCGTTATTCCATTCTGACTGTGCTCAAAGTGCAGGAAAAGTAGCTATTGATGTTAATTCTATGAATGTGGACTATTTATCCCTGTCAGCCCATAAGCTCTATGGCCCAAAGGGGATAGGTGCTTTTTATGCGAGACATAGTTCACCTAAACCAATGGCACTCATCCATGGCGGTGGGCATGAAAGAGGTATGCGTTCAGGAACATTAGCTTTACATCAGATAGTAGGTATGGGCTTGGCTTACGAGCTTGCTGAAAAAGAAATGGAAAAAGATAATGCTCGCATTCTAGAACTTAGAAATTATCTTATGCATTCTTTGTGTTCGCTATCTGGTGTGACCGTAAATGGTAGTATGGCAAGCCGTTTACCAACCAATCTTAATTTGACCTTTCATGGTGTTAATGGTGAACAATTCCTCTTATCTCTTAAAGATATAGCTGTATCAACAGGATCTGCTTGCACATCAGCATCACTTAATCCGTCATATGTATTAAAAGCCATTGGACTTAGTGATGGAGATGCTCATGCTTCAATAAGATTTTCTTTAGGTAGATTTACTACTAAGGAAGAAATCGAATTTGCTGTTCAGCATGTAAAAACACAATATATGAAAGCAAAGTCTATGGGAGAACTCTGGTCATGAACAAATCATTAGTTAATGTTGGAATTTTAAGCAAAGAAAAATTACCTCAAGGCTGGCCAGAAGGTACTTCTTTAGTATTAGATCCTGAAAATGTTTATATTTATGCGGATTTAAAAGCCGAAACTTTAGACCTTTTGAGAACTATTCAAAGTAGTGCAAAATCCTTATCCCAACAAAATTTTAATAACATTAAGCTTATTAATACTGATGATTATATTTGGGGCTATGAAAGTTCTTTTGCTTTTCATCAGGGATTTCGTAGATTAAACAAGGTACAAGAGCTCCTTTACACACCAGATCTTATTGATGATGAAAATTTTTTAAAAACTATCGCAATCATTGATTGGACTAGAAATGCAATTGATTTGCCAGCAGATATCTTAACTCCTGATACTTATGAGACATATTTAAACTCTTTAACTCAAATTGTCGGGGATAAGATTTCCATTACTAAAGTTACAGGTGCTGATATTTCGACAGAAACTTATCCTGGTCTTGCTACTGTAGGAAAGGGGAGTGCGAACCCGCCGGCTTTATATATCCTCGATTATCAACCAAGAGGAGCTGAAAATGATGTTTTTGTAGGTCTAGTAGGCAAAGGTATTACTTTCGATAGCGGTGGATATAGTTTAAAACCTTCATCATATATGAAATCAATGCACACCGATATGGGCGGTTCTGCAACAATTGCAGGTGCTTTAGCTTTGCTCGCATTGGATGATTTTCCAAAGCACGTGAGAGCATACCTCTGCTGTGCGGAGAACATGGTTTCTGGAAACTCTATGAAGATTGGGGATGTAATTCGTTATCCAAATGGAACATCCGTGGTAATTGATAATACGGATGCCGAAGGTCGATTAGTATTAGCTGATGGTCTTTTACAAGCATCTTCAGAAGCTAAGTACGTATTAGATGCCGCAACTTTAACTGGTGCCGCAAAAACTGCTATTGGACGTGATTTTAATGCAGTACTTGGACTTAACCGTAAACTAACTACCAAGTTCCTGGAAGCTGCTACTTCTGTAAATGAATATGCTTGGGAATTACCATTATTTAAGTTCCATTTGGGTGCAGTTAAATCCGAATTAGCAGATCTTACAAATTCTGCTGGTGAACCAGGTGCCTCTACAGCAGCAGCGTTTTTAGAGTACTTTGTAAAAAATCCTAATAATTGGATTCATATTGATCTTTCTGCTTCATATCAAAAAGAAGCAAATTCTACTTACAATATTGGTGCAAAAGGACATGGTATCCGTTCTATAGCACAGTACGTGAAGGATCTTCTAAAAAATGAAAACGAAGGTGCGTAGAATTCTCTAGCTTGTTATAGAGATTTTATACACATCAAAGTTTTTGTCATTGTTAAACAGCCACTAGGTTTTATCCTAGTGGCTGTTTTGGTATATGCATTTTGAATGCTTGCTTAACATTATTAATTTTCAAATGTTACGTTGTTTATTTAAGTATGCTAAATATATTCATGTGGGGTTATAAATTTGCGACTAAAACCTACGGGATTGCCCGTAGGAGAGTCAGATAGGAGGCACGCTATGGCCATAGAAAGAACTTTTTCAATAATTAAGCCAGATGTCGTTGCACGTAATTTAATTGGTGATATCTATCATCGTTTTGAAAATGCTGGCCTTAGAATTATTGCTGCAAAAATGGTGCATTTAAACCACGAAGAGGCTGCAGGATTTTATGCACATTTAAAGAATAAACCTTTTTTTGAAGCTTTAATGGACTTTATGTTATCAGGTCCAATAATGGTGCAGGTCTTAGAAGGTGAAGATGCTGTAAGAAGACACCGCGAAGTTATCGGGGAAACAGATCCAAGAAACGCTAGGGCTGGTTCTATTAGAGCAGATTATGCAACATCAATAGACCAAAATGCGGTGCATGGTTCCGATTGTTTAGAAGCTGCAGAAAGAGAGATTGCTTACTTTTTCTCAGAAGATGAAATTTGTCCGAGAACTAGATAGGAGCCCAAATGTCTTCAATTCATAACATAACCATACTCACAGGAGCTGGCATTTCAGCTGAATCTGGAATGCCGGTTTTTCGTTCTGAAACTGGCTTATGGGAACAACACCGTGTTGAAGATGTTGCTACCTATGAAGGATTCGAAAGAAATCCGAAATTAGTCCACGATTTTTATAATAAGATGCGTAGTAATCTGCATAATGTTGTTCCTAATGCAGCTCATCTTGCTTTGGCAAAACTTGAAAAGGAATGGCAATTCGGAAGGGTATCTTTGATTACCCAAAATATTGATGATCTCCATGAAAGGGCTGGTTCCCAAAACATTATTCACATGCATGGTGAATTAAAGAAGGTTTCATGTGAATCTTGTGGACAAGTTTTTGATTGGGATACTGATTCAGGAACAGAAACACCTTGTCCTCATTGTGTCAAAAAAAGTATGAGGCCACATATCGTGTGGTTCGGTGAAATTCCTTATCAGATGGATGAGATTTCTGAGTTACTGAACACTACCGATCTTTTTATCTCAATTGGCACTTCAGGAGTGGTATACCCTGCAGCAGGTTTTGTGAGATTAGCTCGTAGTATGAAAGCTTTTTGTATTGAGTTTAATTTGGAAAGCACTGCAACCAACACCTTTGATTATGGAATTTATGGTAAAGCAGGCACAACATTACCTATATTTGTGGATAACCTTTTGAAATATCACGATCTAAGTTTTCTTAAGTGAACCTAAGATTAAGTTTTAATAATAGAAATTGTGGTGTTTCAAAATAAACACAGTCATTTGACCTACTAAGTTGCCATCAAAAGAGATGGCAATATTAGCTCCATCTTTGAAAGAGGTTTATCCTCAGTGTCAAGCAACAATTTTTCTTAACAATGTCTCCTTCTAAAATAAAAATCAGGCATCGGAAGATTTCGGTGTAACTTTGTTACTTAACCTACTTGTATGTTCGATAACTAGTGTATTTGTGAGTAGTGTCAAAAAATGACATGGTTATGTATCTATGCTAAAATCACAAGAATGTTATGTGATTGTTTTGAGTACGGAAATGCCTGATAAAAAGATTAATCTAATGGATCTTGACCATGAGATGCTTAATGAATTTTTTGTGTCCCTTGATGAGAAGAAATTTCGCGCTGGCCAAGTCATGAAATGGATTTATCAGCAAGGAGTTACTGATTTTGAACACATGACGAACATAAAGAAGGATTTACAAAGTAAATTAGCAGAGCTTTGTGAAATAAAAGTCCCTGAAGTTAAGGCTGAAAATCGTGGTGCTGATGGTACTATAAAATGGGCTCTCGACGCAGGTGATGGTCAGCTTGTGGAAACAGTTTATATTCCAGATAATGACCGTGCAACTTTATGTGTATCAACTCAAGTTGGTTGTCCTGTAGGATGTGCTTTTTGCGCTACAGGTGCACAAGGATTCAATAGAAACCTAACAACTTCAGAGATTATCGGACAGGTGTGGAGAGCAACAGAGCAGATTGGCTTTTCAGCAAATCCTAAATATCGTGCAATAGATAATGTTGTATTGATGGGAATGGGGGAACCTCTTTTAAATCTGAAGAATGTTCTACCTGCTGTGAATATTATGCTTGATGACTTTTGTTTTGGACTTTCGAAAAGAAGGGTAACTATTTCGACATCAGGTATTGTGCCGGGAATTCTCGAACTTGTAGGTAAGGTTGATGTTTCTCTTGCAATTTCTCTTCATGCTGCAAATGATAAGTTAAGAGATCGTTTAATTCCGATTAATCAAAAATATAATATTTCTGAATTCCTCGCAGCAGTTAAGAAATATGTGGATTCTTCAAATGCCAATAGTGGTAGGGTAACTGTTGAATATGTACTTTTAGCTGGCGTGAATGATTCTGAAAAAGATGCGGAAGAGTTAGCAAGATTACTTAAACATGTTCCTTGTAAAATAAACTTAATTCCGTATAACCCTTACGGTGATTCAAAATTCAAGAAACCATCAAAGGAAGCAGTTCAAAGATTTTATCAAGTATTGTTTGATCATGATTTTACTGTGGTAACAAGAAAAACCCGTGGTGACGACATAAAGGCAGCATGTGGTCAGTTAGCTGGTGAAGTAAAAAATAAATTAAAAATAGCCTCTTTTAAAGGCGATTCTTCTGAGGATAATTCAGGAAAGTGACTATGAATAAAAGTATTGCTATAAGTATTTTGTTAGCTACATTGCTTACAGGATGTATAACTACTCAAGAAGTTGTAGTTGGCAAGGATTCTGAGGGCAATGAAATAGTTAGAGAAGTAGGTAGCTTCGATAAAGAAAAAGCTGCTATTTCGCGTATTAATCTAGCAAATGTTCTTATTTCTCAAAAAGACATGACTCAAGCTAAAAACAATCTTGAGATTGCCGAAAGTTACAATCCAGGCACAATTCCACTTTATTTGACTTGGGGATATTATTACACAACTGTTCGTGCTAATGAAAAGGCAAGACAAGTTTACGAAGAAGCTTTCCACAAATATCCGGATTCAGGAATTGTTGCTACTCATTACGCTACATTTTTATGCTCTCAAGGTGAATATCAAAGAGCTGATACCCTCTTTAACCAAGCTGTTAATATTCCAAAATATTCAGATATAAGTTTTACTTATTCTGAAGCTGCAAAATGCGCCGACAAATCAGGAAATGCTGCCAAAACAAAAGAATATTATGAACTAGCAATGAACTATGGCGGTAGTAGTGCAGGCCTTTTGTATGACTATGCAAAATGGAGTTATAAACACAATGATTTGGTAAAAGCTCAAAACCTTATTGAAACATTTGATATGTTCCAAAAGGATGCAACACCACAAGGACTATACCTTCACTATCAAATTGCAAGAGCACAAGGAAATTTAGAAGAAGCTTCAAACTATGGAGAAAAGTTGGTAAAAAGATTTTCAAAATCTAAAGAAGCCAAGCAGTATCTAAGCGAAAGCAATTAAAATTATATTAAGAAGAAACAACATGACAGAAGAAAACGTGAATCTTACTCCAGCTCAACAACTAGGAGCTAAGTTTAAAGCAAACAGAGTAAAGCACAATTTAAGTTTAATTGATGTATCAGACAAACTTCAAATAAGAAGTTTTGTTCTAAATGATATTGAAAACGGAAATTTTTCACATCTAAAGCAAGGCGAATGCTTAGCGTATGCAAAATACCTAGGAATTGATTTAGATGAAGTCCGTAAAGTTTATGGTAATAAAACAGTAAGTGTAGATAACAGTGGTAATTCCAACAAGCTAAGATCTATTGTGGGAATTTTTGCTATTGTTGCTATTACCATTGGAGTTGTGCTTTTAATATCTCAAGCTCTCTCTGGTAAAAAGGATGAAGCTGAAAAGGTAGTTGTTGGTGATAGTAATCAAGGCACTATCAACCTTCAAGAAGTTACCCCAGCTCCTTCTGAAAACGAAGTTGATGTACAGCTTCTAGAAAATAGCGAGGCACAGGAAAAAACTCCTAATGCAAATAATGTTGAATCAGTTTCAATAACAGAAAGTGATGGTTCTGAAGAAATTCCTTTACCAGCTCCAACTACCTCAACAAAAGAACAGGGACAACTACCTGTAACTGAATTACAGGAAAATGTTGAGCCAGCTTCAGTTCAAGAAGGTATCGTTGTTGGAAATGATAATACATCTAAGGTAGCTCCTGTTGATAATACTGTTGCAAAAGTGAATACAACACCTAAGGCAGAGAAAAAAGAACCTGTGAAAGTATCACAGTCTGATGCTCCTGCTATGTCAACAAGTGTTAAAGCCAATCATGTTCCTACCCAAAAAACTATAGCACAGGGACGTTCTGGTAAAGATCCAAATACAAACGGAAAGACTCAACGTCCATCTATGCGCGAACAAGCTAAGCAAAATGCTAATAAACCAGCACCTAAGCAAGAAAACACTGGCGTAGAATTAATTCCAACTAGAAAGCCTTTAAAAGCTGGAGAAATCAGATCTTTGGCTGATGAATTGGGAATCAAAAATAATAAGAAGACAAGCACACAAAGTAAAGGTCAGCCTGTAAAGAATCAAGTTGCACAACAGCCAGCAGCTGCAAGACCTTTAAAAGCAGGGGAAGTAAGATCTTTAGCTTCAGAAGTGCCTAATAAGACAGTTTCTCAAGTAAAAGCTTCCACCGTGCAACAGGTTAATCAGCAAGCGGTAGTACCTGCAAAACAGGTTACTTCCAAAATGGTTTCTGGAACAGGAAGACTTTATGATCCTAACGAAATTAAACGTAAGGCTTCTCAGGTTGTAATCGGAGAAGGCAAGTAGTTCATAAAGTTTGGGCATAAATTAAACGGTAACTAGATAAATGAATCAATCTGCGATCAAAAGACGAAACAGTAAACAAATTATGGTAGGCAATGTCCCAGTTGGTGGCAATGCTCCTATATCTGTTCAAAGTATGACTAACACAGATACTTGTGATGTAGCATCTACGGTTTCTCAAATAAATGCTATAGCAAAAGCTGGTGCTGATATTGTAAGAGTCAGTGTTCCGACTTTAAAAGCAGCAGAAGCATTTCGTGAGATAAAAATTCAATCTCCGATTCCAGTGGTTGCAGATATTCATTTTGATTACCGTATTGCCTTAAAAGTTGCTGAATACGGCGCAGATTGTTTACGCATCAATCCAGGTAATATTGGTAATGATGAAAAAGTAAAGGCAGTAGTATCTTGCGCAAAAGAGCGTAATATTCCAATCAGAATAGGCGTTAATGGCGGTTCTTTAGAAAAGGATCTTTTAGAAAAGTATGGCGAACCTACCCCTGAAGCTCTTGTGGAATCAGCAATGCGCCATGTTGATATTTTGGATAAGCTAGATTTCGATAATTTTAAAGTAAGTGTAAAAGCTTCTGATATATTTACTTGTTATGAAGCGTATGAACTTTTATCAAGAAAAATATCACAGCCTCTGCACCTCGGAATTACTGAAGCTGGAGGAGCAAGAAAAGGAACTGTTATTAGTTCTATGGGCTTATCTTGGCTTCTCAAAGATGGCATAGGTGATACCATTAGAGTATCACTTGCTGCAGATCCTGTTGAAGAAGTTCAGGTTGGCTTTGATATTTTAAAAGCCTTGAAGTTAAGAACTAGAGGCATAAACTTTGTAGCTTGTCCTACATGCTCAAGACGTGGGTGTGATGTTATTGGTATAGTATCGGCTCTTGAAAATAAACTTTCTGATATTACTGATAATATTACAGTTGCTATCATGGGATGTGTAGTAAATGGACCAGGTGAGGCTTCACGAGCAAATATTGGTATCTGTGGAGCTCATGGAAAAAGTTACTATTTTGAAGATGGCAAAAAAATAGAAACAATTCCAAATGAGGATATAATTCCAGCTCTGGAGCAACGCATCAGAGCTTATGTAACTAATCACAAGAAATCTTAAAAGATACAGGAAAATAAAGTGGCACCAAAAATAAAAGCACTCAGAGGTATGAATGACCTTATTCCACCAGAAAGCAATATATGGAATCAGGTGGAAGGTATTCTTACAGACACTGCAAGATCTTTCGGATTCAGTGAAATAAGAACTCCGATGCTTGAGAATACTGGATTGTTTTGTCGCGCCATCGGTGAAGTTACTGATGTTGTCGAAAAAGAAATGTATACATTTCAGGATAGGGATGGCGATTCCTTGTCTTTAAGACCTGAGGGAACTGCTGGTTGTGTAAGAGCTTGCTTAGAAAACAGCCTTATTTACAACCAAGAACAGCGTGTTTGGTATAAGGGACCAATGTTCCGTCATGAACGTCCACAAAAAGGACGTTATCGTCAATTTCACCAATTTGGTATTGAAGTTTTTGGCCTTAATGGTCCTGATATTGATGCGGAAATAATCGCTTTTTCAGCACTACTTTGGAAAAAATTCGGCCTTACAGATCATGTTTCTCTAGAATTGAATTCATTAGGTTCTTCAGAAGAAAGAGCTCGTTATCGTGAAGAACTTGTAAAGTTCCTTGAACGCTATAAATCTGATCTTGATGAAAATTGCCAAAGAAGAATGTATACCAATCCTCTCAGAGTTTTGGATACCAAGAATGAGCGCGTTATTGAAATACTTGCTGATGCACCAAAACTTTCAGATTTATTTGGTGATGAAACTAAAAAGCATTTCGATGGACTAAAGAATTTCCTTGATGCATTAAACATCAAATATAATTTGAACGACAGACTCGTTCGTGGTCTAGATTATTACAATCTTACTGTGTTTGAATGGGTTACTACCGCTCTTGGAGCTCAAGGTACTGTTTGTGGTGGCGGTCGCTATGACGGGTTGGTTGAACAACTCGGAGGAAATCCAACACCAGCTATTGGATGTGCAGTAGGTCTTGAGCGTTTAGTCCTGCTTCTTGAGGCATTGGAATTAGTAAAAGCTAAACCTGAAGTAGATGTTATGATTTGCCCAATGGGTGAAGCGGCTCAAAAAGATTCACTTTGCTTGGCAAATTTACTTAGAAACGAACTATTAAACGCTTCTGTTATGTTACACTGCGGCGGCGGTAAGATTAAGCGTCAAATGGCTCATGCCGATAAGGTTCAAGCTCAATTTGCTATTATCATCGGTGATGACGAAGTTTTAAATCATACAGCTACAGTTAAGAATATGACAACAGGTGAACAACAGAGTATTGGTTCCCAAGGTATTGTTGGATTCCTAAAACAGAATTTAAAGAAGTGATCTAGGAGGATGTGTGGATATTTTTGAAGAAGACGAAAAGCAACGCGAAGAAGAGCTTGAACAATGGTGGAAAGACAATTGGAAGAGCATTCTTGGCGGTGTTGTATTAGCAATAGTGTTAATTATTGCTGTATACATGTATCGTGATTACATGACTCAAAAAAGACAAGATAACGCAACCGCCTTTTATACCACTGTAATGGATGTGAATAACGAAGATCCAAAGGTTGAAGCTGTTACTAAGTCATTTATACAAAATCATAATGACGTATATGGTGAATTAGCTGCATCATCTCTTGCAAAGTCATATATTTCAGCAAAAAAGTATGAAGAAGCTTTTACTGTTCTTAAAGATGCAATAGGGAAAGGCAACGATGATATTCTTGATAATATTTTAAGAATCAGAGCTGCAAGACTTGCTATTGTTTTAAAGAAGTATAGCGATGCAGAAAGTCTATTATCTGACACAAAGGATGAATCTTTCAAAGCAGCTGTGTTAGAAGTTCGTGGTGATTCTGCTGTTGCTCAAGGTAAAACTCAAGAAGCTCAAAAGTTTTATGAAGAAGCAAAAAAAGTATTAGATGCTAATAACTCTGAAAACCCAATGTTGAAAATGAAATATGAAAATTTACTTTCAACAGATGGTGTAAAGGCTAATAAGTCAATAGCTGTTTCCGAGTCAGCAAAGACAGAAGAAAAAGCTTCTGAACCAGCAAAGGTAGAAGAAAAAGCTTCTGAACCAGCGAAGGCAGAAGAAAAGGCTTCTGAACCAGCAAAGGTAGAAGAAAAAGCTTCTGAACCAGCGAAGGCAGAAGAAAAGGCTTCTGAACCAGCAAAGGTAGAAGAAAAAGCTTCTGAACCAGCGAAGGCAGAAGAAAAGGCTTCTGAACCAGCAAAGGTAGAAGAAAAAGCTTCTGAACCAGCGAAGGCAGAAGAAAAGGCTTCTGAACCAGCAAAGGTAGAAGAAAAAGCTTCTGAACCAGCGAAGGCAGAAGAGAAGGCTTCTGAACCAGCGAAGGCAGAAGAAAAGGCTTCTGAACCAGCAAAGACAGAAGAAAAAGCTCCTGAAGCTTCAAAGTAAAGTAAAGAAGTAGTAAGTACAGATAATTCAGGTCTTGAAATATCGTTTCCTTTTGAAAGGATAAACAATGAAATGGTCAGCATTTGCTGTTGCTAGTGTTATTAGCGCAGTTATTTTAGGATGTTCTACAGAAGTTGATGTTTATCAACCAGTTCCAGTACCTGATTTTGAAAACAAAATCGATGTTGATGTGGTTTGGAGTTCATCAATAGGCTCTGGTGTTGGTAAGTATTATTCCAATTTGCATCCTGTGTTTGATAGCGAGCACGTATACGCAGCATCAAGAAATGGTGATGTTTATTCTTTTGATAAAAAAGATGGAGATCGCGTTTGGCATTTTGATGTTTCTGATGAAGACGAAAATGATGAACGTAGATCTACAAGACTTTCTGGTGGTTTAACTTTTGCTGATACATACAATGGCAAATTTATCTTTGTTGGTAGTGAAAATGGTTGGGTTTATGCCATTGATGCCGATGAAGGAACACTGAAATGGAAACATTTTGTGGGAGAGGAAATTCTAAGTTCTCCTGCTTATGATGATGACAAAGTATTTGTACTTACTGATCAAGGTCAGTTATTTGGCTTAAATGCTGAAAATGGCGAAGAACTATGGGCCACTGGTGATGATACTCATAATTTATCATTACGTGGTGATAGCAACCCTATAGCAGTGCATGGCCAAGTTGTGATTTATGGTACCAGCGATGGCAAACTTAATATAGTTAGTCAAGAAAGAGGTGTCCTCATAAATCAAATTCGTGTGGGAACTCCTCACGGTAAAACTCAATTATCAAGATTGGGCGATGTAAATGCGTCTCCTATAATTATTGGAGATGAACTTTATGCTACATCTTATAATGGAAATTTGAAGGGTGTACGTTTCCCAAATATGAATGCTGCTTGGGAAAGACAGTATTCTTCGATTCAAAACCTTGCTTATGATTTAAGCGATATCGCTATTACCGATCCATCAGGACATATTTATGGAATAATACGTTTAGATGGTTCAGAACGTTGGGGAAATACAGGACTTACTTATCGTAATGTTACAGGTCCCGCATACGTTGGTGATTATGTAGTTGTTGGAGACTACGAAGGATATGTGTACTGGATAGACGGTGCCACAGGGGAATTCAAAAACAAGACCCAGTTGAATTCAAGCGGTATTTATACAGCACCAGTTGCAGACGATGAAGTTGCATATGTGGTTTCTAGAAATGGAACCCTTTATGCGGTAAAAGTACATTCGGATGTTGAGCAAGAAGATGAAGAAGACGATAATGAAAATGAAGAAGCTTCATCTCAAGAAGATAGCACTGAAGATACCTCTGATGGTAGTACTGAAGAAAGCTCAGAACAAGAATCTACAGGACCTAGCAAGCGTATTGGTCTTTAACGTTAAAGTTATTAATACATCAAAAACAAGCAAACTACGGATGTATTAGCAAATTATTTTGTATTTTTTACGGCTCTGTTTTCATCACAGAGCCTGTCTTATATTTAAAAGGAACCTTTCATGACAAAAGTGGTTGCTCTTGTTGGAAGACCAAATGTTGGTAAATCCACTCTTTTCAACAGACTCACAAAAACTCGTGATGCTTTAGTTGCTGATTTTCCAGGACTCACAAGAGACCGCAAGTATGGTCGTGCCATGTATCAAGATCATGAATACATTCTGATTGATACAGGTGGTATTGATGGTAGCGAAGAAGGCATCGAAACTTGCATGGCTGATCAGTCACTTCAAGCAATAGATGAAGCAGATCTTGTTTTCTTTTTAGTAGATGCTAGGAATGGACTATCTGCAGGCGATTATATGATCGCTGACTACATCAGAAAACATCAGAAAAAAGTAACCTTAGTAGCTAATAAAATTGATGGTTTGGATGCTGACGTTGCTATTAGTGAATTTTATGCATTAGGAATTGGTGGTGAAATATACCCTATTGCAGCAGAGCATGGACGCGGAGTAGGTGTGCTCCTTGATGAAGTTTTAGCGCATGTTTTGGAAAGTGATACTGAAGAAGAACCAGAGATTGAAGTCGGTCCATTTGATGATCCTGAAGCCATTAAATGGGAAAAAGGCTATGACTTTTTAGATAACGTTCCTGTTGATAAAGAAGCAGGTGGTTTTAATTGGTATGAATGGAAACAGCGTCATAAGGTAGATAACGCTGAGAATGTGGAAAATGCTCCAGATAAGGAAGAAGAAAAGGTTCCTTTTGCTGACTTACCTATTAAATTTGCCATAGTTGGTAGACCAAATGTTGGTAAGTCTACTCTTACTAATAGAATGTTAGGAGAAGATAGAGTTATTGTTTATGACCAACCTGGTACTACTCGTGACTCTATATATATTCCATTAGATAGAGACAACAAGCACTACATAGTAATTGATACAGCAGGTGTTAGAAAACGTAAAAAGGTTAATGAAGCAGTAGAGAAGTTCTCAGTTGTAAAGACCCTACAAGCTATCGAAGACTGCAATGTTGCTATATTAGTAATTGATGCTAATGCAGGTGTTACTGATCAAGATCTTAGCTTATTAAGTTTTATTATCCAAAGCGGTAGATCTCTTGTTATTGCCATTAATAAATGGGATGGTTTAACTCAAGATGTAAAGGATAAGATTAAGACTGAACTTAACCTCCGCCTTGGCTTCGTTGATTTTGCAGATGTTCACTTTATTTCTGCATTACACGGAACTGGTGTAGGTAATCTTTTTGATTCTATCTGCCGAGCTTATGAGTCAGCAACCTCTAGAGTAAGCACATCTAAACTTAATAAAATTCTTTCTTTGGCTGTACAACAGCTTGAACCTCCAATGTCTGGTGGTAGACGAATCAAGCTTAAGTACGCACACGCTGGTGGATATAACCCTCCAAGAATTATTATTCATGGAAATAAGACCAAAGATTTAACAGATTCGTATAAGAGATACCTAACTAATTATTTTAGAGAAAGCCTTAAGATTGTTGGTACTCCGATTAGCTTAGAGTTCCATGAGGGAGAAAACCCCTATGAAAACAAGAAGAATAAATTAACTCAAAGCCAGATACGTCAGAAAAAACGTCTTATGAAGTTTGTTAAGCAGAAAAAAGCTAAGGCTAAGAGGAAGTAATGCCAAGTAAATATAATTTGGATAAATGCCCATGCGGAAGTGGACTACCATACAAAGAATGTTGTGGAAAACTTCACTCTGGGGAAAAGATTGCCCAAAATCCTGAAGAATTGTTACGTGGAAGATTTTCAGGGTATGCCCTAGGAGTAGGGGAGTATGTAAGAGATAGTTGGCATCCTGATTTCAGACCAAATCTGACTCCTAAACAAATGGTTTCAGATTTAAAAAAGATGAAACTTACTAAACTGGAAATACTTGATACCAAAATCGAAGGCAATACAGGCAAGATTGATTATATAGCGAGATTTAGAATCGGCGTTAGATATGGTGCCTTACATGAAGCTGCTAACTATGTTTATGAGAATGGTAAGTGGTTTTATACAGACGGCAAAGTCTTTGATGATGAGTAAATAAGAATCCCGCTTATAGCTTATTTAAGAAGGTTTAAAACTTTTGTTTTAAACCTTCTTTTTTTATTAAAAACTACCAATTATGAATAAAAAAAGACCACCTAAAGGTGGCCTTTTATTTATACGTTAAAACGGGATATTATTAAACGATACCCTGTGCGTACATAGCCTTTGCAACCTTGAGGAAGCCAGCAATGTTAGCACCAGAAACGAGGTCATGTGCATTGCCAGTATATTCAGCAGCTGCATCAGAAGCATTCTTGTAAATGCTCTTCATGATGTTGTGAAGTTTTTCATCAACTTCTTCGAAGGTCCAGCTTAAACGAGCTGAGTTCTGAGACATTTCGAGAGCTGAAGTAGCAACGCCACCAGCGTTTGCAGCCTTTGCAGGAGCAAAGATAATGCCAGCATTCTGGTACTTAGCAATTGCTTCATTGGTTGAAGGCATGTTAGCACCTTCACCAACTGCATAAATACCGTTGTCCAAGAGAGCTTGTGCACTTTCTGCGTTAATTTCGTTCTGAGTAGCGCAAGGAAGAGCGATGTCTGCTTTAACAGTCCAAACACCACGGCAACCTTCAACATACTTAGCTTCAGGATGATAGTTGAGGTATTCCTTGATACGGCCACGCTTAACTTCCTTGATTTCGTGAATAGCCTTGAGATCAACGCCATTTTCATCAACGATGTAACCGTTTGAGTCACTCATGGTGATAACTTTAGCACCATACTGAGTAGCCTTTTCAGCAGCATAAATAGCTACGTTACCAGAACCAGAGATAAGAACTTTCTGACCTGCGAAACTCTTGCCTTGAGCTGTAAGAGCTTCGTTCATAAAGTAGCAAAGACCGAAACCAGTTGCTTCAGTACGAGCAAGTGAACCACCCCACTGTAAGCCCTTACCAGTAAGAACGCCAGTGTATTCGTTACGGATACGCTTGTATTGACCATAGAGGAAGCCAATTTCACGGCCACCAACACCAATATCACCAGCTGGAACGTCGGTATCAGCACCAATGTGTTTGCTTAATTCGGTCATAAAGCTCTGGCAGAAAGCCATAACTTCGCGGTCGCTCTTGCCCTTAGGGTTAAAGTCTGAACCACCTTTACCACCACCGATAGGAAGAGTGGTTAAGCTGTTCTTAAAAATCTGTTCAAAACCAAGGAACTTGATTATTGAAAGGTTTACGCTAGGATGGAAACGAAGACCGCCTTTGTATGGTCCAATAGCGCTGTTGAATTGAACACGGAAACCACGGTTTACTTGAACATTGCCCTGATCATCAACCCAAGGTACACGGAACATAATCTGACGTTCTGGTTCAACAAGACGATCAACGATACCAGCCTTCAACCATTCTGGATGCTTTTCCATAACAGGTTCAATGGTGTTAAGAACCTCTTGAACTGCCTGATGGAATTCAGGTTGATCAGGGTTACGAGCGAGGACACTGTCCATTACTGGTTGCAAAAGTTTCATATGCTTATCCAAATTTTGTCTGTTTATCAAAATTATTGGGATTACTCAGTGCTACTGGGTACCTCTCCAAATTCTGATTACAGATTATAGATTAAAAAAAAGCAAAATGATCAAAATTTTTAATTTTTTTTGTAACTTCGTTCAAAAAATTAAGTTTTTTAGCAAAAATACCATTTTTTACAATGTGTTTTTGTGAGGTTTTTGCGGATTTTGTGGGCGTTTTATTTAAATAACACACAAAAATCCACAAAATTAATGTTTTATTGTGTGGAAAATGTTGAAGTGATGAAAAGTTAATCATTTTTTGTGGAAAGTTGTCATTTTTAGACGTTTATGAAGTTACATTAAAATGTTCTTGTGGAAATTTAAAAGTTTTAATTATTGTTAAATATTTCTGTAATTCAAAAAAATTTAGAGGTAAAGATTTAGGTAAACGCTATTTTTTGAGAGAGGAGATTTGGTATCAAGGTACGATTATTTATATTGTTAGTTTAAAGAAGGGAAGAGTGAAATTGGTTAGCTCATGAATTTGATGCAGAGAATAAGTAGAAAGCAAAAAAAAATCCCTAAATAAAATTTTTAGGGATTTTTCTTCATGTTATCCTTTAAACAGCGCCATTTTCAAAATGAATGGTATAAAGCACGTGTCTTCTTTGGCGATTACGATGCTTCTGAATAGAAAGAGGGTTTCTATGTCTTGAAATACGATTAGCAAGAGGACGCATAAATCTAAGTCCCTTTCTCATAAATTTTCCTCACTTGTGTTCTATCTAGTTGCCCAGTACGGGTCTTATTATAATCCTCTGATTTATACACTTCAATTTTAATGAGTTGAAAACAATTATTCCTTTGTTGTGAAAAATCCCTTTCAAGAACATTTATCTCTAGATAGATGTGTTTTTAGCATTGTAAAGCTCCTTTATTTTTGTGCTTGAGTTCACTATAATTGAACCATCTTTATGTTTGCGTAATACAAATGGAATTCGAGCTTTTTAGCTTCGAAAATCATCTATGCATACTAAATTAACCGTGTGAACTCGCGGAGTTAGCCTGGTAAATAAGATTTCAAGTGAATTCTGTTCCCAGGAATCTTGTTATTTAATAACAAGACGTTCAGTTAAAAGATTCTTTTTGGAATCGTGTCCCGCTCGCTGAGAGCCTCATTCTTTTATTGAGAAGTCATAATGGAAATTTTACGTGGAGCACCGGCTCTTTCTGAATTCCGTGTTAAAAAACTCCTTGCTAGTTTTGCGGAAAAAGGTTTGAAGATATCTTCCGTTTACGCTGAATATGTACATTTTGCAAAGCTGAACACACCTCTTTCTGACAAAGAGAAAGATATTTTGGTTAAACTTTTGACTTATGGGCCTCATATTAGCGAGCATGCTGCTAGTGGTACTTTATATTTAGTAACACCTAGACCAGGAACGATTTCACCTTGGTCATCAAAAGCTACTGATATTGCCCATAATTGTGGTTTATCAGGTATCGCACGTCTTGAACGTGGTATTGCTTATTATATTGAAGGTGCTGATGCAGCAAAGGCTAAGGAAATACTTCCTTTAATACACGATCGTATGATGGAACATGTATTTTCTGAATTAAAGGAAGCAGAACAGCTCTTTAACGAACAGAGTCCAAAGCCAATGACCTCTGTTGATATCATCGGAAAAGGTAGAGAAGCTCTTGAAAAGGCAAATGTAGATTTAGGTCTTGCCTTATCTTCTGATGAAATGGATTACTTGGTAACAAGCTTTAAGGCTTTGGGGCGTAATCCTAACGACGTAGAACTTTATATGTTTGCACAAGCAAACTCAGAGCACTGCCGTCATAAAGTATTCGGTGCTGACTGGGTAATTGATGGCGTTAAACAAGATAAGTCATTGTTCGGTATGATTAAAAATACCTATGAATGCAATCATGACTATATCTATAGTGCTTATAAAGATAACGCTGCTGTTATGGAAGGCTCAGTTGCAGGTCGTTTCTTTGCAGATCCTGTAACACATTCTTACAGCTACCATGAAGAACCTATTCAAATTTTGATGAAGGTTGAAACCCATAACCACCCAACAGCAATTTCTCCATATCCAGGAGCTGCTACTGGTTCTGGTGGTGAAATAAGAGATGAAGGTGCTACCGGTGTAGGTTCTAAGCCTAAGGCTGGTATTTGTGGCTTCTCAGTTTCTAACCTTCGTATTCCAGGTTATGAACAACCTTGGGAAACAGATTTCGGTAAACCAGGCCGTATTGATACCGCTCTTGATATTATGATTGATGGTCCTTTGGGAGCAGCTGGATTCAATAATGAATTCGGAAGACCAAATATCAATGGTTATTTCAGAACTTATGAAGAAGCTGTTGATAGCCATAATGGCCATGAAGTAAGAGGCTATCACAAGCCAATTATGCTTGCTGGTGGTTTTGGTAACATTCGCCAAGAACATATTCAGAAGGGCATTATTCCTGTAGGAGCTAAACTTATCGTTTTAGGTGGCCCTGCAATGAATATCGGTTTAGGTGGCGGTGCTGCTTCATCAATGACTAGTGGTCAGTCTGCTGAAGATTTAGACTTTGCTTCTGTTCAGAGAGACAACCCAGAAATGGAAAGACGTTGCCAAGAAGTTATTGATGCTTGTTGTGCAATGGGCGCTGAAAACCCAATCCTATTTATCCATGACGTTGGTGCGGGTGGACTTTCAAATGCACTTCCTGAATTAGTAAACGATGGTAACCGTGGTGGTATTTTCGAACTTCGTAAAGTTCCAAATGATGAACCAGGTATGTCTCCATATGAATTATGGTGTAACGAATCTCAGGAACGTTATGTTCTAGCAGTAAGTCAGGAACAATACCCAGTATTTGAAAAGATTTGTCAACGTGAACGTGCACGCTTTGCAGTAGTTGGTACCGCAACTGAAGAACGTAAATTAGTTCTCCATGACGATCATTTCAATAATTATCCTATTGATATCCCAACTGATGTTTTACTAGGCAAACCACCTAGAATGCATAAGAATGTAAAATCTTTGAAGGCTGAAGGTAAAGAACTTATTTTAAGTGGCGTTACCCCTAAAGCAGCTGCTGAAAGAATTTTACGTTTACCTACAGTTGCAGAAAAGACCTTCCTTATTACCATTGGTGACCGTACCGTAACAGGTCTTGTGGCACGCGATCAGATGGTAGGTTCTTGGCAGGTACCTGTTTCTGACTGTGGTGTAACAGCAGCATCCTATGATACCTATAATGGTGAAGCTGTAGCTATGGGTGAAAGATCCCCAGTTGCTCTTTTGAATTATGGTGCTTCTGCTCGTCTTGCAGTAGCTGAAGCTCTTACCAATATTGCTGCTGTAGATATCGGTGATATTACAAGAGTTAAGTTGTCTGCGAACTGGATGGCTGCAGCAGGTCACCCAGGTGAAGATGCCGGTTTATATGAAGCTGTGAAGGCTGTTGGTGAAGAGCTTTGCCCAGCACTCGGAATTACAATCCCTGTTGGTAAAGACTCAATGTCAATGAAGACAACTTGGGAAGATAATGGTGTTAAACATGCAGTAATTGCACCTTTATCTCTCAACGTAACCTCATTTGCTAGAGTTGAAGATGTTCGCTTGACCAAGACTCCTCAATTGAGAACAGATTTAGGTAATACTTCTCTTATCTTTATCGATCTTGGCTTAGGAAAGAACCGTTTAGGTGGTTCTGCTCTTGCTCAAGTTTATAAACAGCTTGGTAAGGAAACCCCTGATGTTGAAAATGCAAGCCAATTAAAGGGTTTCTTCGATTCAATTCAATTCCTTAACAAGAAGCATTATTTAATTGCTTATCATGACAAGTCAGATGGCGGTTTGTTTACTACCGTTTCTGAAATGGCATTTGCAGGACATACCGGTGTAACCATTGATATTGATGGTCTCGGTGTTGATGATCTTGCTGTATTGTTCAATGAAGAACTTGGTGCGGTTATTCAAGTTCGTTCAGAACAGAAAGAAGATGTTTTGAATATCCTTTCTGGACATGGATTAGCTCATTGCATTCATACTATCGGCACTCTAAATAATGAAGGAAGAATCATTATTAGAAGAGATGGTAAGGATATCATTAACGAACAGGTATCTTATTTCCGTTCAATTTGGGGTGAAACTACATATCGTATGCAGGCACTCCGTGATAACCCAGAATGTGCAAAGAGTGAATTTGAAGCTAAGTCTGATGACAAGGATCCAGGTCTTAATGTTAAATTGTCATTCAATCTTAATGAAGATGTGGCAGCTCCTTATATTGCAAAGGGTGTAGCTCCAAAGATTGCAATTCTTCGTGAAGAAGGTGTTAACTCACAGAATGAAATGGCTGCAGCTTTTGACCGCGCAGGCTTTAGTTGTGTTGATGTTCACATGTCTGACGTTCTTTCAGGCGCTGTTTCTTTGAAGGATTTCAAGGCACTTGCTGCTTGTGGTGGCTTCTCTTACGGTGACGTTCTTGGTGCTGGTGAAGGTTGGGCAAAATCAATATTGTTCAACCCTATCGCTCGTGAAGAATTCCAAGAATTTTTCGCACGTAAAGATACCTTAGCTTTAGGTGTTTGTAATGGTTGCCAGATGATGTCTAACCTTAAGGATATCATTCCAGGTGCTGAGTTATGGCCACGTTTCGTAAGAAATGAATCTGATCGTTTTGAAGCACGTTTCAGTCTTGTAGAAATTCAGAAGTCTCCTTCCTTGTTCTTCTCAGACATGGCTGGTTCTAGAATGCCTATAGCTGTTGCTCATGCTGAAGGTAGAACTGAGTATCGTGATGAAGCTCATTTGAACAGTGTTCAAAATAGCGGTCTTGTTGCAGTTCGTTTTGTTGATAACTATGGTGAAGTAACTCAGCGTTACCCATTTAACCCTAATGGTTCACCATTTGGTATCACTGGCCTTACAACAACTGATGGTCGTGTAACAATCATGATGCCTCATCCAGAACGTACTATCAGAACCGTTGCGAATAGCTGGCACCCAGATGATTGGGAAGAAAACAGCCCATGGCTTAGAGCATTCAGAAATGCAAGAAAAGCTTTAGGTTAATAAAAAGCTGAAAATCTTAAAAGAGGGGGAAAAATTTTTTTTCCCTTTTTTTTGCCTTTAAAACCAAATTTTATTATTTTGGAAATTTTGGCACAGCTTATGAATAAGTACTGTTATAGAAAACATGTGACAGGACTTTGACAATGAATACATTAGTAAATAAGACTTATTCTGATGAAAACTATTCACTTATGGCAGAAGTATTTGAAGCTTCTTCGTCAGCTGTTATTGTCATTGATATTCATGGTCTTGTAGCCATAGCGAATAAAGCTGCCTTGGAAATGTTGGGATCTGATATCACAGGGAAGAAATGGTTTAATGTAATAAAAGCTAGTTTCCAAGAATTTAAGAATGATGGCCATGAAATTTCATTAAAGGATGGTAGAAAGATATCTGTTTCCACCAAACCTCTTTCTAAAGGTCAGCTTGTAGAGCTCACTGATGTTACTCCTACAAGAAGACTTCAAGAACAAATAAGTCATATGGAGAGGTTAAGTAGTCTAGGCAAAATGGCCGCTTCCTTAGCTCACCAAATTAGAACACCTTTGTCTGCTGCTCTTCTCTATGCTGTAAATCTTAGTAACAGTACCTTAACACCAGGTATGCGTAATGCCTTCGTAAAGAAACTGAAAGATAGATTGACAGACTTGGAATGCCAAATTCGTGACGTTCTGATGTTCGCAAGGGCTGGGGAGAAAATAATTGAGCATGTCGAAGTAACCGAACTTATTACCGCTATAAAAAATAATACTGAAAACGTGCTAACAAGAAATGGTGCTAGCATGGATATTAGAATGGATGATCCTCCAATTGATATAGTGGCTAATAAAACTGCTTTATCTAGTGCTTTAGGTAATCTCGTTTCAAATGCAGTTGAAGCTGGTGCTAAAAGGATTTTTTTCGATGTTTCAAAGACAGCTAGCGAAGTAGTTATCAAGATTGCTGATAATGGTAAAGGTATGTCTGAAAAAACAATGCAGGCAATTTTTGAACCTTTCTATACCACGAAGAGCAATGGTACAGGATTAGGCTTAGCAGTTGTAAAATCAGTTGTCTCAGCCCATCAAGGCAAAATTGGTTTGGTTTCTCAGGAAGGAAAGGGTACTTGTTTTACGATCACCTTACCTTTGGCGGAAAATAATGTTTTGCCTATAAGAAAAGTTGCCTAAAATTTTAATTCTTGCAAATAAAAACTGCTGATGCATTGCTTAAAACCAACTTTATAGTACACAATGTAAAAGGCAAACAGTTGGGTAATACTGAGTGGCCTAGTTAGATTGGTATTCTAGGGCTGATTTTAGGAGCAGGCATCTTATGGGTAAAAACCGCATATTAATTGTCGATGATGATTCTAGATTAAGAGAAGCGATAGTTGATACCTTGATGCTATCTGGATATGAATGTACTGAAGCAGCATCAGGGGATGAAGCCCTTGAATTATTAACTAGAATGAACATTAGAATGGTTATTTCTGATGTGCAAATGGAAGGCATGGATGGACATAAATTATTAAGCTCTATTCATGAGAAATCCCCTAATATTCCTGTTCTTTTAATGACTGCTTATGCGAATATCGATGGTGCTGTACGTGCAATGCGTGATGGCGCTGTTGATTATTTAGCCAAGCCTTTTGCTCCTGAAGTTTTGTTAAACCAAGTTAATCGTTATATTCCTTCTCAAGAAATTGATTCTAACGAACCAGTATTTGGGGATCCAAGCACTCAAAAACTTTTATCGGTAGCGGAAAAAGTTGCCGCTTCTGAAGCAACGGTAATGATTACCGGACCTAGTGGTTCAGGAAAAGAAGTACTTTCACGCTATATTCATACCCATTCACCTCGTAAAGATGGTCCATTTGTAGCGATAAATTGTGCTGCAATACCTGAATCCATGCTGGAATCAACATTGTTTGGATATGAAAAAGGCGCCTTTACAGGAGCAGTTCAAGCTTGCCCAGGAAAATTTGAACAAGCCCAACATGGCACCATACTCCTTGATGAAATTACTGAAATGGCTTTGCCGTTACAGGCCAAACTTTTACGTGTTTTACAGGAAAAAGAAGTAGAGCGCTTGGGAAGTAGAAAAACAATTGCCTTAGATGTAAGGGTAATTGCAACTTCGAATAGAGATCTTAAGAGTGCGGTCTCAGAAGGAATTTTTAGAGAGGATCTTTATTATCGTCTTAATGTTTTCCCATTAAAGTGGTTACCTTTAAAAGATCGTCCTTTAGATATAGTGCCTTTAGCGCGCTTTCTTCTAAAGAAAGCCACCTTAGAGCAAAAAATTCCTGAAAAAACTCTCAATGAAGACGCTGAAAAGAAACTCTTATCATATGCGTGGCCTGGTAATGTAAGAGAGCTTGCTAATGTAATGCAGAGAGCTGTCATTATTGCCAATGACACTGTTACTCCAAGTGATCTGATTTTTGATGATGATAATTCCTTCACAGTGGCATCTACCGAAAATATAGATGTAAATGATGAGGACGAAAAAACAGAAAACAGTAGCTTAGGTGAAGAACTTAAGATGCAGGAGTACCAAATAATTCTTGAAACATTAATTGAATGTGATGGCTCAAGACAAGCAACGTCTGAAAAATTAGGCCTTAGTCCGAGAACCTTACGTTACAAAATATCCAAAATGCGTGAAGCAGGTTTTGTAATACCTGACAGAAAACAGTAGAAAATCTTTAAAATGTGTAGATCCGCACGTGCTAATTAATTGATGCTGTTATGATTATGTTAGGAGATAGTTTCTTTAAGTTGAAACTTTCGTATTTATCATACTGGATCAATTTATGGCTAATGATGTAAAAAGCTCTTGGACACATGTAGTTTTTCCAATGCTAGGAATCGCTGCGTTGCTAGCGTATGTAGGATATTCCTGTGGTACTGCAGGAATCGGAACTATTGAAGAATCCAAAATTTCAGCTGCGTTAGATACAGCATCTGAAAATATTTCACAAAATTTTGGGGAAAGAATTAGCAATTTAGAAGCTTTAAAAACCCTTGAAATCACTGAAAAATCGGATTTAAAGGATATTGCAAAACTCGCTGGTGCAACATCAGCAGTTTTGAATCCTAAAGATAGCTTGAAACAGATTAATTCCAATGGTGAAGAATATTTTTATTCACAGGATTTGGCATTAAATGAAAAAGACAAACTTCGCCTAAATTACTCTTTAGCTAATATTTTTAATAATATTGCAGTTTCAGACGGTGACATTGCCTTAGTTGTTGATAATAACGGCGTAATTGTTTCATCAAATACAAGTGGCAATATTGGTCGCAATATATCAGAAGCTCAAAAAAATCTTAAGTTTGATGTTCTTAAAAATGAAAAACTTCAAAAGCAAGAACTATCAGGTGATAAAGATTTTTTACTTGGTGCTAAGAAGATAAATGATCTTGATCTTTATGTGGTTGCAGGAGTGGATCTTGATAATTTGGAAAGATCCTCTTTAATGGGACACATTGCAGTAATCCTTCTACTTGCAGCTGCTGTTATTGGTATTTGGTTTTGGCAAAGACCATATCTCAGTAAACGTTATGATAAACCGTTACAAATTCTTCATTCCCTTGTAACATCTGAAAAAGCAGAAGAGGTTGAGATACCTAAGGATGTTCAAGGTTATGAAGATTTAGAAGCTGTTAAGAATGGCAATTTTAAGGAATTGGGAAGTAGTAATGCTGAACTTATAGATTCCATCGGCGATGAAATCTTAGAGCATTCTGTAAAACAGGATGAACTTGCAAAGACTATTTCAGCCCAGCACGATTCTGTTGATAGTGTAGCTAAAGAATGCGAAATGATAAGCTCATTAGGACAGGAAATTGCAAATTCGGCTCATGAAAACTCAGAAGGTATGATTGATACCTATAAGAATATTACTGAGAGTGCAGAATTAGTTCAAAATGCACGTAACAGTATCAAGAATTTGTCTGAGCAAATTACTAAAACAGCTGATTCTGCATCTGAATTATCAAACCTTGTAGATAGTATTTCTACTGTTGTGGAAACCATTAGTGATGTGGCATCACAAACTAATCTCCTAGCTTTGAATGCCGCAATAGAAGCTGCTCGTGCAGGAGAACATGGCCGTGGCTTTGCTGTGGTTGCAGATGAAGTACGTAGTCTTTCAAGCAGAACCCAGGAATCTACAGATATTATCAGAAAGAGAATCGAATCTCTTCAGATTAGCGCTAAGCAGACTCGCTCTCTTATGGATGATAGTAAGAAGTCTTGTGAAGAAACAGTTTTACTTGCAGAGAATGCCACTGGCAAACTTAACACCATGACTGATGGGGTTCTTAAAGTTGTGGATAACTCAAAGAATATTGCTGATAGCACAGAACAGCAAATGCAAAGTTATGCGACAGCGGTGGATCAGTTATCTAAACTTTCTGACAATGCTACTGAAGTTCTTTCTAAAGCTCGCGCGCTTTCTGTGGCAATGGCCGAAACTTCAGATCGAGTTAAGGAATTAAAAGAAACCCTTTAAAATAAGTTTCTTAATCCTTTGTAAGACATACTTGTCATACTTAATGACAAGTATGTCTTTTTTGTAATATTGTTTGTAAAAAACGATACAATAACACAGCGCAATAGTTGTTCGGAGATTCATATGAAAATATTGGTTGTGGCGCCATCTTGGGTTGGTGATTTGGTAATGGCCCAGACTCTTTTCATCACTATTAAAAAGCAGGATCCTGAAGCTATAATTCATGTGTTAGCACCGAAGTGGTGTCTTGATCTTTTAAAAAGAATGCCGGAAGTTGATCGTGGCATTTTAATGCCTTTAGGTCATGGACAATTTAACCTTAAGGCACGTTATGTTTTAGGTAAAAGTTTTGCTTTAGTAGGTTATGACCGTGCCTATGTTCTTCCTAATTCTTGGAAAAGTGCTTTAATTCCATATTTTGCCAAAATACCTGATAGAAGAGGCTGGCAAGGTGAATGCCGCTGGGGGCTTTTAAACTATAGACGCAAGAATCGTGAGGATTTTCCAAGACTTACTGGTAGATACTGTGCCCTTTCTTATGGAACTGATAAGGTAAAAGTACAAAAGGATTTACCTTTTATGCCAGATCCTAAACTCACTGTAAAGGCATTGGATCCAATCGGTTGTAATGAAAAATTTGGTATTCGTCTTCAGTCCTATCCTTTGGGAATTTGCCCTGGCGCAGAGTTTGGACCTGCAAAGAAATGGCCAACTGAGTATTATGCAGAAATTATCAAGCATTTCCTAGATAACTTTCCAGGCCGTGAAGTGTGGGCTTTTGGATCGAATAAGGATCGCGAAACCGCTCTTGAGATTCAACAAAAGTTATCTCCAGAATATCGTGATTACTTAAAGATCCTTTGTGGCAAAACTACCCTAGAAGAAGCAGTAGATCTTCTCTCGGTATGTACTTTAGTGGTTACTAATGATTCTGGACTTATGCATGTAGCAGCTGCAACAGGTACCAAAGTGGTAGCCTTGTACGGTTCTACAAGTACTAAATATACTCCACCAGGGGGAGATAATAATTTACTCATAGAATCTGAGGAAGAATGTCACCCTTGCTTTAAGAGAGAATGCAGGTTGGGGACATTCCAGTGTATGAAGAATTTATTGCCTGCTCTCGTATGGCGCAGAATTATGGAAAAATGGCCACATCTTTAAAGAAGGAACGGACTCTCCATGCCAGATGACAAGATCTCATTAGTATCATCAAGCTTGCTTTCTATTTATAAGGGAGCTACCGCTCTGTTGGCACCTGTGGTTTCCTATTGGGTACAGAAGAAAGCAAGTGTTTCGTATGGAGATTCGGGGACACAACTTTTAGGTAAGGTTCCTAAGATAGACTATAAGAATCCTGTATGGTTTCATACGGTAAGTGTTGGTGAATCTCAGGGGGCTAAGCCTCTTATTTTGGATTTTCATAAACAATACCCAGAGATTCCCATCTTAGTTACTACTACTACCGCTACAGGAAAAGAGGTTTATAAAAATCTAGATAATGTATTGTGTCATCTTTTTGCTCCTTTAGACTCACCTTTAGCTGTTAAAAGATTTCTAGATGCTACCAAGCCAAGACTATATGTCACCATGGAAACAGAGCTTTGGCCTGTCTTACTGCAAGAATTAAATAAGAGAAATATTCCTGTAATTGTTATGAACGCCAGGCTCTCGGATCATTCTTGTAAAAATTACCATTATCTTGGTAAGGTCTTTAAAGATCTTATTGGTAATCGTGCTGCTCGTTTTATCTGTCAAACGCAAGGAGACTGTAATAACTTTAAAAAGCTAGGTGTTTCCGATGACCAGCTTTCAGTTTCCGGCTCTATAAAGTTTGACATCATGCCTGATAGCGAAGGTATAGAAAAGGGGCGTAAATGGCGTAGCAATATTGAAGCCTGTTCTTCAAAAGATCGTAAATTTGTTTTAACGGTAGCTAGCACCCATCAAGGAGAAGACGAAATAATACTTAATTGCTTTACCAAACTAAAGCAAAGATTCCCTGAGCTTGTAATGGTTTTAATCCCTCGCCATCCTGAACGCTTTTCTGATGTTGCCAAACTTTTAGAAGCTTCTGGCTTTAAGGTTATTAGAAGAAGTACCTCTACCGATTTAACCAACGATGGCAGTCTTCCCGACATAATACTCGGGGATAGTATGGGGGAAACGACCTCTTACTTTACAATGTCAGATTTGGTTTTTATGGGAGGAAGTTTAGTTGATATAGGTGGTCACAATCCTTTAGAGCCAGCATCCCTTGATATCCCTGCAGTAACAGGTCCCTATATTAGAAACTTTTTAAAAATCTATCGGAATATGGAAGAGCAGTCAGCTACTTTAGTAATCCCACAAGAGAACCTAGAAGAAAAACTCGCAATGTTAATTTCCGATGCTAACCTTCTAAAAACTATGGTTACTAATAGCCATAAATTTATGGAAATGAATCGTGGTGCTAAAGAACGTACCCTTAAAGAAATTTCTAATTTTTTAAAATAACGCCTTCTTAAAAAACTTATAGGCAAAAAAAATAGCAAGAGTTGAAGCTCTTGCTATTTTTAACCCGAATTTTGCTGATCTAGTAACATATCAAAAAAATAAATAAGGAAAATGGCTAAATAATGCTGTTTTCCTTGTTTTTTATGTGTTATACTACCTATCTTTCGAATCACTTAGCTGTTTTATGGTGAGAACAGCTATTTTTCTTGA
>CAVGFV010000170.1:0-7955 GCA_963628765.1 Succinimonas sp. | reverse complement strand
AGTGGTTTCGTAAGATTAGTAATTAAATTACATACCTAAATTTATATCGTTACAGATTAAACTACATTACGGAATTTTCTACGATGCGGCTTTATAGAATCTTCACCGAACTGCTTAACTTTCCATTCCTCGTATTCGGTAAAGTTACCAGCAAAGAAGGTAACCTTGCCATCGTCTTGATAGTCAATAATATGAGTAGCAATACGATCCAAGAACCAACGGTCATGGGAAATAACCATTGCAGAACCAGGGAACTCTAAGAGGGCGTTTTCGAGAGCTCGTAAAGTTTCTACATCGAGATCGTTAGTAGGTTCGTCGAGAAGTAGTAGGTTACCGCCAACCTGTAAAAGTTTAGCTAATTGTAATCTACCTCTTTCACCACCAGAAAGATCGCCTACGCGCTTCTGTTGGTCTGTTCCCTTGAAATTGAAGCGTCCAATATAGGAACGTGCTGGAATTTCGTAGTTACCCACTTTGAGGATATCTTGACCATTAGAAATTTCTTCATAAACAGTCTTTTTGTTATCCATCTTATCGCGGAACTGTTCCACGTAAGCAAGTGTTACGGTGCTACCAATATCGATTTCACCAGAATCAGGCTTTTCTTGGCCAGTAATCATGCGGAATAGTGTGGATTTACCAGCACCATTTGGTCCAATGATACCAACAATAGCCCCCTTTGGTACGCTGAATGAAAGATCATCGATGAGTTTACGATCACCATAGCTCTTAGAAACATGTGATACTTCGATAACCTTATCACCAAGACGTGCCCCAGGCGGAATGAAGATTTCGTTGGTTTCATTACGTTTCTGGTATTCATTGCTATTTAACTCTTCAAAACGAGCTAAACGAGCCTTGGATTTAGCATGTCTTCCTTTAGGATTTTGCTTAACCCATTCCAATTCTTTGGCAATGGACTTTTGTCTTGCAGATTCAACGCTTTCTTCATGCTTTAAGCGTTGTTCTTTTTGTTCCAACCAAGAAGAGTAATTACCTTCCCAAGGAATACCTTCACCTCTATCGAGTTCGAGAATCCAACCAGCAACATTATCAAGGAAGTAACGGTCATGGGTTACTGCCACAACAGTTCCTGGGTATTGATGTAAGAAATCTTCAAGCCAAGCAATTGATTCCGCATCAAGGTGGTTGGTAGGTTCGTCTAAGAGGAGCATGTCAGGCTGTTCAAGAAGGAGACGACATAAAGCTACACGTCTTCTTTCACCACCAGATAAAACAGAAATCTTAGTATCACCATCCGGAAGCCTTAAGGCATCAGCAGCCTTTTCAATCTGATTATCGATGTTGTGGCCATCGCCTGCTTGGATTATTGCTTCTAGCTCGGCCTGTTCTTTTGCTAAAGCATCGAAATCAGCATCAGGTTCTGCATATGCTGCGTAAACTTCATCTAAGCGTTTAAGTGCCTGGGTAACCTTTCCTAAAGCTTCTTCTACGGTTTCACGAACTGTTTTTTCGGGATCGAGTTTAGGTTCTTGTGGGAGGTAGCCAATCTTGATGCCAGGTTGTGGTCTTGCTTCGCCTTCAATATCGGTATCAACCCCTGCCATGATTTTGAGAAGTGTGGATTTACCAGCACCATTTAAACCCAAAACGCCGATTTTAGCGCCCGGAAAAAATGATAATGAAATATCCTTTAGAATATGCCGTTTCGGGGGAACAATTTTCCCGACTCGGTTCATGGTGTATATAAACTGTGCCATTTTGACCTTATAAAAAAAACACTTTTGAAAGCATTGAATATATAAGATAACAGAACAAAAATTTAAAGCAATGTTAAAAAGCTTTTTTGCCAAAAAAAATCCTCGCAACATAGCGAGGATTTTTATATAAGGCAATCTTACATTAAGTAAGCCTAAACTTTAGCGTCCATCCTTATGCAGGAATAGTTACTAAGCCAAGCTTTACAAGATAGAAACCACCAACAAGAACTGCAGCAACTACTGTTAATACCAATGCACCCCAGTATAAAACATAATGATGGAGTGGGGTTGGCTTAATAAGTAAGTCGTGAAGACTGTGGTAAATACGGTGAAGTCCGTGCCACAAGCATCCAGCAATGATTACAATCACAGCACCAGCTCCCCACCAATGAGAGATGAGGTTGAAATACTTGAAGCAATCTACGCCAAATCCTTGAAGAATCATAAGCACTAAGAGGGCAGGAAGAGCGAACGCAATTGCCATACCACCAGCGCCGAATAATCCCCAGTAAACTGGTTCATCAGAACGACGAATTTTAGACATTTGAAATTCTCCTTAAACCAGTAAAAATGCCAATATGATAACTATTGATGAAACAGCAGTAGCTACCCAAAGAGCAATTACATAGTAAGAATCCGGAATGAGTTTGGTATCAGTTGGCTTCTTAGTAAAGAACATGCGCATTGCTTTTGGCATGAGGTTAAACCAAGTAACAGCGTGGAATATAACTGCCACTAATGAAACTATGTTAAGAATAATAGCAACTGGGTTGCTTAAAACACAGCAAACTGCATCAGCTGGCTTTACACCAAAGAAAGGTAAAGCAGTTATGAGCATGAGTTCTAAAGCAACAAGTACTGCAAAAATAGCAGTGCCTTCACGAAGCATATACTTAACGTAGAATGACCATTGAGTCCACCAAGTTCTAGTTACCGGACGGTTGTACGGTTTACGGTAAGATTTTACGTTGTTATCCATATCAGTCCTCTGGCTTGAACATCTTGATTACATAGTCAATCGCACTCTGCTTCTTGCCGAGCTGAATAGCAGATGCAGGATCAACACCCTTTGGACATACTTGTGAGCATGCGCCTACGAATGTACAGCTCCAAACACCTTCATCAGCACTCATGAACTTGAGACGTTCTTTGGTGCCACTATCACGGGTATCTGAATTGTAACGGTAAGCTAATGTTAAAGCAGCTGGTCCGATGAAATCTGGATTGATCTTGTACTGAGGGCAAGCAGCATAGCAACAGCCACAGTTAATACACATAGCAAACTGACGATAAAGTTCCATCTGCCGTGGTGTCTGAATGTAGCTTTCGGTAAGAGGCTTGTTAGCATCCTTTTCTGAAGGAATGATGTAAGGCTTGATACGTTCAATCTTTTCAATCATGTCAGAGATATCAACAACAAGATCTCTTTCAACAGGGAAGTTAGCGAGAGGTTCAACCTTTAGGGTCTTGGTTTCGTCATAGTCTCTTAAGAAAGTCTGACAAGCTAAACCAGGAACACCATTAATCATCATACCGCAAGAACCGCAGACAGCCATACGGCATGACCAACGGAAACTAAGATCAGGAGCTAAGAAGTCCTTGATATAGTTAAGAGCTTCGAGGAGTGATGTTTCATGATGGAATGGAACATCAAAGTCCTGGAAATGCGGTTCATTGTCTGTTTCAGGGCGATAACGCAGAACAGATATTTTCATTGTCTTCTCAGCCATTATTTAGACTCCTGTGCTTTAGATGCTTCAGCTCTTTTCTTTTCTGCTTCTTCTGCAGCAGCACCGTAAACACGTTGAGCAGGCTGGAAGCGGGTGATCTTAACTTCGCTGTATTCGATCTTTGGTGCGTTTTCACCATTGTTGTTGATGAAAGCCAAAGTATGCTTGAGGAAGTTAGCATCGTCACGCTTCTTATATGCGCCATCTGGTCCGTCAAGACGCTGGTGTGAACCACGTGATTCTTTACGGTTAATAGCAGAATGAGCCATACATTCAGCTACCTGGAGGGTGTAACCGAGTTCGATAGCATTTAAGAATTCAGTATTGAATACACGACCTTGTGTATCGTCAATCTTGATATTCTTGTAACGGTTCTTTAGTTCAGAAAGCTTGTCAATGGTCTGCTGCATGCTTTCTTCTACACGGTAAATACCAACACCTTCTTCCATTGAATCGCCCATTTCATGACGAATCTTAGAAACAGATTCAGTACCCTTACCGTCGAAGAGGCGAGTAGCCTTTTCAACAGCTGCTTCAGCTTGCTTAATGAGGTCTGCTTCGTTGCCATACTTTTGAGTCTTAGCAAACTTAGCAGCTTCTTCACCAGCAACACGACCAAATACGATGGTTTCAACAAGAGAGTTAGAACCAAGACGATTTGCACCGTGAATACCAACAGAAGCACATTCACCAGCAGCATAAAGACCAGGCATTCTTGTTGCGGTCTTGCCGTCAGTTTCAATACCACCCATGGTGTAGTGAACTACAGGACGTACTGGAACCTTATCCTTTGCAGGATCAACGCCAGCGTATGCTTTAGCAAGTTCACAAATAAGTGGGAGACGTTCTTGAAGATATGCTTCACCGAGGTGTCTAAGGTCAAGATATACTGCATCGCCAAGAGGCATCTTGACGGTTCTGCCTTTCTTCTGTTCGTTCCAGAAAGCCTGTGAAACCTTATCACGTGGACCAAGTTCCATGTATTTGTTCTTTGGCTGTCCGAGTGGAGTTTCTGGGCCTAGACCGTAATCCTGGAGGTAACGATAGCCATCCTTGTTAACAAGAACACCACCTTCACCACGACAACCTTCAGTCATAAGAAGACCGCAACCGAGAAGACCTGTTGGGTGATACTGAACGAATTCCATATCACGAAGAGGTACGCCGTGACGATAAGCAAGAGCCATACCATCACCGGTAACGATACCACCATTGGTATTGAAGCTGTATGCTCTACCAGCACCACCAGTAGCAATAACTACTGATTTAGCAAGGATAGTACGGCAAACACCATTTTGAATATCGTATGTAACAACGCCTCTTACCTGACCATCTTCTTCTAGGAGATCAAGTACGAAATGTTCATCAAAACGCTGAATTGATGGATATTTAACAGAAGTTTGGAATAAGGTGTGGAGCATGTGGAAGCCGCTACGGTCAGCAGCGAACCATGTACGAGGAACCTTCATACCACCGAAACGACGTACGTTAATCTCACCGTTTTCTTTACGGCTCCAAGGACAACCCCAATGTTCAAGTTGGAAAAGTTCTTGGGTTGTGTGAGAAACGAAGTAATCTACAACATCCTGTTCACAGAGCCAGTCACCACCGGCAACAGTGTCTTCGAAGTGCTTTTGTAGTGAGTCATCATCGCGGATTACGCCGGCAGCGCCACCTTCTGCAGCAACAGTGTGGGAACGCATCGGATAAACTTTGGAAATGAGGGCAATCTTGACGGTTGGATCAAGTTCTGCGATGGCAATAGCCGCACGCAGACCAGTACCGCCAGCACCGACAATGGCAACATCGGTCTTTACTATGTCCACAGTATTCTCCTGATAAAAGAATAAAAGATAAAAAAACTGACAAACAGACGATTTTTGAAGGTCGTCAGACTGACGCATATCATATCAAAAAAATGATAAAAATTCTCTTTTTATCGTTCTAAACATCTCTATAACTCACTAAATAGGTGCGTAAAATGGTAATTTTTTGTATGCGTTGTAAATGGATGCACATTGCTAGTGTTTTAAAGGATATAAAAATTAAGAATAAATTTGCAAAATATTGAATTCTTATTATTAGATTTAAAAAAAGAGAGTACTGGTGCTCTCTTTTTTTATATTTAGGAACCTTTGTGAACAAAGGTTTAGGAAATTTTTCTATTCAGCAATTATATGTTTTATAGAAAATCCGCTATTTTTTCACCTAATTTAATTGGATTCCCTGATTTTTGTTCTTCATTAAGATTTACGGTATCTTTAGGGAAAATGGTGATTACTGTAGAGCCTAGGAAGAACATTCCCATTTCTTGACCTTTTTCATAAGTCTTTTGCTGGCTTTCATCGTAGTTAAAGACATAAGGAATACGTTTAATACCAGGGGTTACTGTCCCATGCCAAGATACAGACATACTACCTACGATGGTTGCACCAACAAGGATCATCGCCATAGGACCTTTCGGTGTCCTGAAAATACAGACCACTCTTTCGTTTTTAGCAAAAAGATTATCGATGTTTTTTACGTATACTGGGTTTACTGAATAGTATTTGCCAGGAACGTAAATCATGCGTTCTATCGTGCCTGTTGTAGACATGTGGATACGATGGTAGTTTGCTGGGGAAAGATAAATGGTCTCAAAAGCACCATCTTGAAATTCTTGAGCAAGTTCATCATCACCACCAAGGAGTTCTCTTAATGAATAATCCTGGCCTTTGGCAGCAATGAGTCTTCCCCAGTTTATTTTTCCATATTCAGCGACAACACCATCAACAGGTGAAACAATAGTTTCAGCACCACCAGCTAAAGGTCTAATCCCTGGTTTTAATTCTCTAGTAAAAAACTCATTAAATGTTAGATAGCCTTCAGGATTTTCTTTTAGGGCTTCTTTCATATCAATGTTGTAATGAGATATGAATTGGTTTATTGCAAATGTGGTTATAGAACCGAGTTCTTTTCCTGCGAAAAAACCTGCAACTCGAGTGAGTAGATATTTTGGTAGAAGCTTGTGAAAAAGTGTTTTGATATATTCGTTCATGATTTACCTAAATAATTAAAAACCTTAACCAAGTTTGGTGAATTCTATATATAAGCCAGTTTTTGCCTGACTAGGTATTTTGAAGCAATGGCAAAAACATCATGCAATTATTTTAAGCTCAATATGCCTAGATTTGTTCTCAAAAGATTCAGAACTACTTATTTCTTTTACCTGGAGCTCTATAGGCATCTGGCATATTTTGCTCCATAGATTCTAAGATCTTATGGTAATTCTCATATCGAAATTTTGCAATTTTACCTTCATTTACAGCTTCTCTTACAGCACAACCAGGATCGTTTGCGTGTTTACAATCACGGAAGCGACAAGCAGTAATGAAAGGTTTAAATTCTTTATAGCAATTGGTTAACTCATCTTTGGAAAGATGCCATAAGCCGAATTCACGTACACCTGGTGTATCAATAATTATTCCTTTCTCACCTAGATGATAAAGATGAGAACCTGTTGTTGTATGTTGTCCTAAATTTGATGTTTCAGAAATAGCTCCAGTAACTGTTTGGGCTTCTGGAATAATTGCATTTAGGATAGTAGATTTTCCGACACCTGATTGTCCTGCAAAAATAGTCGTTTCTGATTGGAGTATTTCTTTCAATTCAGAAATTCCGGTACCATTTTTAGCTGAGATTTTAAGAGTACGATAGCCGATTTTTTCGTAGGTCTTAAGAACGCTGTCTAAAGTGTCAAGTTCTTCAGCTGTAAATAGATCAGACTTATTAACAATAATAAGGGCAGGAATTTTCGACGTTTCTGCAGCAGCAAGATACCTATCAATCATGTTCGTTGAAAATTCTGGAAGTCTAGCTGCCACTATGGCTATTAGAGTGATGTTAGCTGCGACAGGTTTGAGTCCATCGTAATAGTCGGGACGAGATAATAATGATTTTCTTTCTTCACAGCTTTCAATAATGCCGAAGGAATTTTCGTCTGATGATAAGGATTGCCGAAATAATACAAAGTCCCCAGTTGTAAGGTTTTCAATGGTTCGTCTTATATATGCACGTGATATAGAATGGGTTTCAATATCTTCTACAAGGGCACTTTTGCCAAATCTGCTGACTACAATACCTCTTTTTATGGCACTTAAGCTACTTTTGGATATTTCAAAATCAGGAGCGGAGTCTTTAAGCCCCAATTGCTTATGTCTTTTAGCAATATTGCGTTTCTGATTATTGTTTAGCTTATTTTTGGCCATATTATTTTCCTTTAGCTTGTTCGCTTAATTATATGCTAGTCTCGCATTTGTGCGAAAAATCTCTTAAATAAAGTTAAAATAAAAACAAAATTTGGAAAAATGAACGAAAAAGCAGGAAAAATTGCCTAAAAAATGGTTAAATTAAAAAAAATTAAAATTTTTTTTGCAAAAGTAAAATAAATCTATATAATACACACTGTTGTTTGCGGGAGTAGCTCAGTTGGTAGAGCACAACCTTGCCATGGTTGGGGTCGCGA
>CAVGFV010000169.1:0-10059 GCA_963628765.1 Succinimonas sp. | reverse complement strand
TTTAGCCATTTTCCTTATTTATTTTTTTGATATGTTACTAGATCAGCAAAATTCAGGTAGGTAGCATTCTTTACAACACATTGAAATCAATTTGCATTTCTAGAAATTATATTTCAACAGTATTCTAAGATACTCTGTATAATAGCCTTGCTAAATACATTTTATTTATTGTAAGGAGTTTTTTGTGTTTGACATGATGTGGATTTATGATCCGTCTGCTTGGGTGGGTCTTTTCACACTAGTAGTGCTTGAAATCGTACTTGGTATTGATAACCTTGTTTTTATTGCAATTTTGGCATCTAAGTTGCCACTAAAATTACAGGACAAGGCTAGATATGCTGGTCTTGGTATGGCACTTATTGTTAGATTAATTCTCCTTTCTTTGATTTCTTGGATTGTAACTCTGACGGAACCTCTGTTTGTTATTGGAAGTTATGCTTGTTCAATTCGAGATTTGATAATGCTTATAGGTGGTTCCTTCCTCCTATATAAATCCACAGCAGAGCTTCATGGCAAACTTGAAGGTGAAGAAGAGGTTATTTCTACAAGCAAGGCAGCAACTCATGCCTTCTGGCTTGTGGTACTCCAAATAGTTGTTCTTGATGCTGTGTTCTCCCTAGATTCAGTAATTACTGCAGTCGGTATGTGCGAACATGTCTTTATTATGATGTTTGCTGTTATCATTGCTATGGGTATTATGGTTTGGTGTTCTAAGCCTTTGACGGTTTTTGTAAGTAGCCATCCAACTTTAGTAATCCTCTGTTTAAGTTTCCTCTTAATGATTGGCTTTAGCCTCATTGCAGAAGGCTTCAATTTCCATATTCCAAAGGGCTACTTATACGTTGCTATTGGCTTCTCAATCTTGATTGAAATCTTTAATCAAATCGCAAGAAAGAATAGCCTAAAGTTAAGCAAAAATATTAAAAATAGTCGTGAACTTGCAGCATCATTGGTACTACGTATTTTAGGTTCTCGTAATGATGGTCAGGTACAAACCATCAAGGAATCAATTGTATCTACTCCAGAAGCTGTTTTTGATTCTGATGAAAAGGAAATTGTTTCAAGAGTGCTTCTTCTTTCAAGTCAACCAGTACGCTCCATCATGACTGCGAGAAGAGACGTAGAAATGATTGATTTAAGCCTTTCTGAAAAAGAAATTCTTAATCATCTATCTAATACTCCGCATTCACATCTTGTAGCTTATAGAGATGGCAATCGTGATGCTCCGATAGGTATTTTGAATAAATCTGAAGTTTTGAATAGCAAGATAAAAAATCCTAATAGCATTAACTTTTCAAATCTTCTAAAACAGCCTCTCTTTATTCCTGAGACCGTAAGCGTGCTTCAGGCTCTTAAAGAAACTAAAGCTGCCAAAAACTATACCATGCTTGTAGTTGATGAGTTTGGTAACTACGAAGGTCTTGTAACCATGCACGACATTATGGAGTGTGTGGCTGGCGATATGCCTGAAAAGACTGAAATGGATGAATGCACTAAGGTGGCAGATGGTCACTTTGTAGTTCGTGGTGATATTTCATTATCAGAACTGGAAATGCATACAGGTCTTCATATCGAACCTAATGTTCATTACCATACATTAGCGGGCTATATTATTGAAACCTCTCAAAGTATTCCTAATGAAGGCACTGAAATAAGTGTAGAAGATTGGGATATTAAAGTAACTGAAATGAAAAACAATACAATAACTAAGGTTACTTTAAAGAAAAACAAAAATACCGAAGCTAAAGAAGGGTAAGTAAACATGAATTTTACAGATGTCAGCAATTGGCTTCGGATTAACGAACACGAAGTGATTTTAGTATCTCTTTGTGTGGTGGCGTTGGCTTTTTCACTACTGAATCCATTGTGGTACAGCCAAACTCCAGGCTTTGATGGCTCTGTATTTGCACTTATTGGCAAAATGTGGGCTAATGGCGAAGTGCTTTACCGCGACATGATCGATATTAAAGGTCCGGGGATCTTTTTTATCGACATGGTAGGTTATCGCATTGGCGGTTACCCTGGTATAGCTTTCGTAGAAATGCTCTTTTTGATATTCGGCGTTATCAGCGTTGATTTAGCTTTAAGAGTATTTAAATTCAGTCCGCTTTCGCGCTTTTGTTCGATAACGATAGTCCTTTCATTGTTTGGTTTCCGTTACTATTACGGAAACATGACAGAGGATTATTCCCTCTATGCAGGAATGACAGCGAGTTATCCTTTTGCTCTGATGTTTGCTACAAGAAAGTTCAAATGGGGCATGGGGATTATCGTCGCATTACTGTTTGGACTTGTGGTATCTATTCGAGTAAATAATAGTTCTTATTTCTGTGCTTGGTATGCAATGCTCTTTATGTTTTACATTGCAAACCATCGTTGGAAAGATAGTCTTTATTTATTTTTTACCGCTGTAATGGGGCTTGTTGTCGTTTTAGGATTATTTGCTTACCATTTTTACAGTATTGGTGGCGTTGAACTTTTAAACGAGGCTTTCTTTTATAGCTTTTTAATCTTCTTTCAAGATGGCGGTTACGGCTCTAGTGGTTTTAGTCCTTTAGTGGGATTAGTAGGGCTTTTTAGAACTGGCCTTTGGGCTGTCGTTATCGGTGCATCCTTAGTCCTTTTTAGAAAAGATAATAATCTTATTGTTGATGCTAAGTACAATGACCGCTTTTGGTTCCTACTGTATCTATTTTTAGGTGTCGTTTTTACAGTAATTGCAAATAGCGTTTCAGGTCATGTTTATGATCATTATGATCAGTTATTTTTGCCATTCATGTTTATACCTTTGGCATTTATGATCCATCGGTATTTACATGTTATTCAAGATATCCATATCAGCTTTTTGGCAATATTTTTCTTACTAACATTTTTGGTCACCGAGCATATTATTTGGCCGTGGTCTCATTATGAATGGACTTTGACAACTGTATTCATTCATGTGGGAATAGACACTCTTGCCGGTATTGTTCTATGCACAATTCTGTTTTTCTTAAGAAGAAAAGTAGGGATTTATCGTCATAACCATACCTTCTTTCTATGCCTCAGCATTACGATTTCCTTTATGCTGGGTATCTATGCAATAGTGTTAGGACATACCAATGGTAGACCTTGGGATCAGGCAACTCAAGACATTGTGGATATTGTAAAGTCCGAGACCGATGTTACAGATCGTATTTGGGTGGAAGGGGATCAACCGCAATACTACATATGGACCGATCGTATGGCGGCAGCACCACAGTTATTCTTTGGCAATGTTAACCCAGGTTATGATGTGAAGAGAAAGGTGTTAAATGGCCTTGCATTCTTTAAACCAAAATACATAATTGTAAGTTCACGAAAGCTAGAGAAGTATCGTGAAGCTGAAAAGAATAAAGTCATTGATACTACCTACACATATTCAGAGCAGCTCTTTTATCGTTACCTCTTTACAAATTACGATGAAATCGTACCAAGATTATTTGGTTTGAAATCCAAAAAGAGTAATTCTCAAGGAGCAGTAGCGGTAAATATCAATGATATTGAAGACGCGCAACAAGCCATATTAGAACGCAATGATGAAGAACATAGTGCCGAAAAAGAAAACACTAAGACTTCAGATATCACTACTGATCCAGGTTTTGTGATTGTGGATGATGGAAATTCAAACACAAGTTCTCAGAGTACTGATAGCAAGACTCAAGATACGGATGATAAAACTCCGAAGTCAGTAACTTCAGAGGAAGCGCCAAAGGCTGAAATTTCTTCTAAAGAAGAGCCATCAGAACCTGAAGTGGCAGCCACTGTTGGCGGTCTTGAAATCATTGATGGAGGTGTGAAGACTAGTACTCCGCCAGCAAAAGACCAAACTCCTCCAAAAGAAAATAATTCCGACGAAAAAGAACCTGTTTCTGACGGAATGACAGGGGAAATAAAGTTACCAAAATAAAACTTGTGTGTTATAAAGGACTGCATGGCAGTCCTTTTTTTATGGAGAAAAGTATGGGAAATAATAAAGGTTACACTGGAGGCTCTTTAGTTGTATATATTGTTGCCTTTGCTATTCTCATCATAATCCTAGTTCTTGTAACAAGAAGTTTCCGTTCTGCCTCCGAAGTAGAAGCGCAACGTAATATTTTGGAAGAACAACGTGAGGACTTTAAAAGGGATATGTCTTCGGGGATAGCTTTTTCTGGTAGAAAAACTGAAATGGTAACGATAAAAGTACCAAAGGTAGCTTTTCGAGAAAACCACCCAGTAATATTGAAATGTGTCTCAGATGGCATTGCAAGGGACTTATGTATTAAGAGTGCCCATGGGGATCCAGAAGCCTTTTATGAGGTTTCTCAGAGTTACCTTGATGGTAATAAGATAACTCAGGATTTAAATGCGGGTTTTCAGTGGCTAAATTACGCTGTTGAATCAGGTTCTCATAAGGCAGAATTAGCTTTAGGTCAGATGTATCTTAGTGGTAATGGCACTCGCGTAAACCTTGATAAAGCATGCGTGCTTTTAAAAGAGTCTTTAGCTCTAGAGAGCAGCGAAGCTTATGAGTATTATGGCGATTGCCTTAAAGCCCAAGGAAATTTAACTCCTGAAAAACTTAAAAAAGTAGAAAGCCTATATAGATTAGCCCTTACTAAGGGTTCAGAAACCGTGCAAGAAAAGCTACAAGCATTATTAGCTAATGCGAATGATGGTGCATCTACATCAGACTCAGAACTTGAAAAGGGCATAAATCTTTATAAGGAAGGTAAATTTCCGGAGGCCCTTGTAATATTAGATAAGTTATGTGAAAGTAGCGCATTTGAGGCCTGTTTTATTAGTGGAAGCATTTATCACCGTAACGTTAAAGATGCTGTTAAATCCGAAGAAGTGCTACAAAAAGGTACAGCGTCAAGTGATACAAGCACTGCTGGTAAATCCTTTAACGAATTAGGCGTTATCGCAGAAGAAAATGCTGACTTTAAAAAAGCCTTTGATTTTTGGCAAAAGGCAGATACTTTAGGCAATCCCGAAGGAACTTCTAACTTAGGTTTTGCATACCTAGAAGGCAAAGGTACGGGGAAAAATTATAAAGAAGCCGAGAAATATTTTAAGAAAGCGATGGCAGTAGGTGTCCCAGAAGCATATTTAGGACTTTCACTTATATATTTTAAAGGTCCAAATCCTAATGCGGAGCTTGCTTTAAGTTATGCAGAAAAGGCTTCGGAACTTGGGGTACCTGAGGCTTTTAAGGTGCTCGGAGACTATTATCAAAAAATAGATCCCGTAAAAGCGCGTGAGTATTACCGAAAAGCAAGTAGCCTAAAAAGTGAGTAATCCTAACTCGAATGAAAGAGTAGGCTTTCTTAAGCTAACTTTTTAATTTCAAATGCAAAACCTTGAGGAAAATTACCTTTGATTCTTGCTATTCCTAAGAAATTATCATTTTCATATACCAAAGGGAATAGTCCTCGGAGATAGACTGGGACACCTTCTTCTTTCCAAAAGTTTTTTAGAAGCGTACTGTGCTTTTTATTTAAAAATTTTATTTTTGAGGACAAGGGCGGAAGAAAGACTAAGGTGATTTCTTCTATCAAGGATTCTTGAGAAAGGGTTATTTCCCATCCTTTAACGGCAACTTTGGGGGTATTCTTAGAAAAAGTTACTTTTAAACCACGGAGATCTTGAAGTCCATCGGGAACTCCATAAAGTCTGTCACGGTAAGCCGCAAAAAGATAACCATTTTCGGTTACAAAACCTCGTTCATCGTTTCTCTCAGCATTAAAAAGTTTTAAAAGTGAAGTTGTTTTTTCATGTGAAAGAACGGTATTAAAGTTTTTGCGAAGAAACATACGGATAAGTTGAGTTGCTTCTGCTTTATTATCTAAAAGTTCTTCTAGATTAAGGAGCTTTTGATTAAATTTCTCTTCCGTGTATTTCTGTAGTTTACTTTCAAGATAGGTATCAAGAATCTCTTCTTCTTCTTCAAGATGTCTTGAGGTTAAAAGAGTGCTTTCCAGGCAATGCGGAAATCTTTCTTGAAGTAGGGGGGTGATGCGATTTCGAATAAAGTTTCTATCGTAATCGTTTTGAGCGTTTGTAGGGTCCGTAACATAAGAAATATGGTTTTCTTGACAATATTCTTCAATTTCAGAACGCTTAAATTGGAGAAGAGGCCTTGCAAGGATAGCCTTTCCGAAGGTTTTTCCCTCTCGTAATGACGTAAGGCCACGTAGGCTGGAACCTCTAAAAAGGGAAAGAAGCATCGATTCTAAAAGATCGTTCGCGTGGTGCGCTGTAAAAAGCACAGAATTGGCATCTAGATGTTTAGAAAGGGCTTTATAACGGGCTTCTCTAGCATTAGCTTCTACGGAGCCTTTGTCAGTATCCACATAAACATGCTCGGTAGTGAAATCAACACCAAGTTCGGCACATTTATTTTGGCAGAAGATTACCCAGTCATCAGCACATTTTTGTAGGTGGTGATGGACATACACCGCTTCAAGGTGGCTTGCGAGTTGACGGTTTTGTGTAGCGAGGGTCAGAAGGACAGAAGAATCAGCTCCACCACTAAAGGCAATTACCCATTTACGATTTTTCCATTTTGTAAAATCAACCTTAGCGTTGAAGTATTCTGTGATACGCATTCTAGTAACCTAATATTTATAGTTCAAAAGGTCTTTTCGTCCTTAAAAGCTCAAGATTTTATAATCAAGTAAAGGTTTCTCGCTACATGTTTTTAAGGCGACTAGAAATATCATTAAATTCCTTGGTCATAATGATGCTATAAAGACCATTTAAAGAAGGATATTTAAAGCTAAAGAGCTTTTTCAGAGATTCGTCATTTTGACGAATAACATTAACTAGAGTTCCTGCGGTGGTTACCGTGCGATAAACGTTCCTTGCAATAGAAATGTTCCTGTCTAAATCATATGCCTCTTTATGGATTTGCATTTGATAGGTTTTGAGAATGGAACGATATTGCATAGCCACATTAATGGTGCTGTTATTTATTTGGATATTGCTCTGTAATGTTGGGTCTTGACTCCAACCTTTGATTTTTTTAGCGTCTTCGATATTAGCTCTAGCTTCATCAATGATTTTATCAATCTTATTGCAACTAAGATCAATGTCTTTAAGAGTAACGCTTTGTGTGTGTCTAAAACTTAAAAGGCAAACTAAGTACATGGAAGTATATTGTTGTGCGGAAGCATGATCTTGGCTTTTTTCCATCTCGTACTCAATTGAGAAAAGAATTTGCTTAAAGGTATCCGTAACAATTAAAGAATTGGTGATATCTTCAGAGATCGCTGACGCAAGCATAAAATTCAAAGTATCCTTATCGAGCTCAATACCATGAGAGGTGAGTTCTATAAGAAGTTTGGTACGGAGTTCATCCATACGTTTTTCCATATCAGAAATATCTTTTTGCAGTTCTTGAATTTCTTTATCGATGCTGGATTTTGTGGAGGCAAAAGGGTTCCATGATTTTACTGGTGCGGTATATCTTGCATCTCTGAGTTTGGCTATTTTAGCTTCATGTTCATCGCGAAGTTTTATAAGTTTGAAGATTTCTTGCGCAATCCTACCAGCCTCACGATCAGTAAGAATCTCAACACAGTCTTGGAAGAAACTTTCGCTTGAGTTAAATAGGGACCAACCAGAGTCATCTTTAGTTAGGTAACTTTCAGATCCTGTAGTTTTTTTTACGATTTTGGCGCAGATGTCGGAAAACTCTTCGGTGTTAATAGAATTAAGAAGGGCTTCTTTGATATTTACCTGCATGGCGTAATCCTCTCAATCTTCACAAACTGCGTACTTATATATGTTGCTTTAGATATAGGTCTTTATATTATATCTATAAACCACGCGACCATAATTACACTTGTGATGCTTTTTCATGCGTATTTTGATACATTCCTAGTATTTAATCACTGAAAGCGATAAATTAAGGTGCTATCTAGTGGCCAGTGGTGTTTATAAATAGCAAAAAAAAAGATTTTTTAATGCGGAATCTTATTGAAAACTAACTCAGAGATTTTTATCTTTAGAAGTTGTTGTAGAAAAGCTAAGCAAAAACTTTTATAGTTCAAGTCAATATTTGACTAAAAATATAGGTTCGGTTTATGTGTACAAAAAATAAACTAATCAGAGCAAGAAAAGTAATTATAAACGAGTCTTCAAGTTTGGAAGAAAAAGATTTGGCATACTCATGCATTGATAAATGGAGAGATTTGCATGAAGAACCTTTAAATAGGGTATACAACTCTATTAAACGGCTTTTCAAAAAAGAGAAATATAATGTACTATTTTCTTCCAAAAGATTGAAAAGATTGATTTCTATAGTTAATAAAGTAAAAAGAAATCCTAGTATGGATATTAGCAGGATCCAAGATATAGGAGGCATGCGTTTTATATTTGATTCTCTCGAAGATGTTTATAGAGCAAAAGAATCGCTACTAAACTGCAAAAGCAGAGTTTTTTCTATAGAAGAAGACAAAATAGAAAAATTTGATTACATTAAGAATCCAAAGATTGATGGGTATAGGTCATTACATTTAAAACTTAAAGTTCATAGTAATGATGAGAAACAATCTAAATTAAGCTTAGAACTCCAGCTAAGAACAAAATTACAACATTATGTGGCTACAACAGTAGAAACTTTAGGAATTATAGATTCTGTTAACTACAAAGGTGGAAATGGAGGTTCTGATAAGCGGGAATTTTTAAAGCTAGTAAGTGATTTGTTTGCGAATAATGAAAAAGATCACCAGAAGTTTTATCCAAGTATCAAGGTTGATATGGAAGCTATAAAAGACTTGGGAGAAAAGTACAATATTATTAGTTCGTTGGCTAGTCTAGAACCGTTAAATAGTAAACAAAAAGGAAAATACTTTATTTTTACTTTGACGAAAGATCATTCAGAGATTGTCCCTTTTCAAGATAAAAATATTGCTGATCTGTATTATTCGACTTTGGAAAAAAGCATCGATGATACTGTAGAAATATTTAAAGTAACGGTAGATAGCGTAACAGAACTAAAGAAAGCCTACCCTAACTGGTTTCTTAATACTAAAGATTTTATTAGTTCCTACAAAAAATTTATTAAATGACGTTTGAGGAGTAATGCGGTAATATTTAAGGAAGAAAAGAGTGGAAAGTTTTCGTAAAAGCACTCAAGGTAATGCATAAAAGTAAACTATCTATAAAGAGAAGAACCAAGTTTATAAATAGGCGTATATAATTGAAACTCAACGAATTTAAATTAACTATAACAAAAGACAATTTGTGGCAACTACTAGTACAATGTAGTGCATAAAAGGGGAGATGAACTATGGCTCGTAAGGCAAATAAGAATACCGACAGTGAATCTATAGAAATTAGAGAAACTGCTACTGTTTCAGAAGTTCTTGAGCTTGGAGAACATCTTCACACAAGAAATTATGGTTCTGAGGAATATACCTGGAATAGCGGGATATATCTTGGTAAAAAGAATGTGATGGTAATGACAGATCATGGACCTAAGATTATCAAACTAGATAAATTCAGTGATGACTCTTGCATTGTAGTTGTGAAGCATCCAAATAGTGTGTATACCCCAAAAGAAAAGGTAAGACGCGCAAGAGAGTTTATGAAAAAAAGCTTAAATAACCCAGTTTCCTGGACCATGCGTGAATGGGTTGTGGAAGTGGTGGAAGGAAGTACTGTTATTGAAAGCAATAAGAATCATCAAATGGGTATGGTTATCGAGTACTTAAACAGTATGTATAAACATTTAAAGGATGATAGCAATCATATATCACCGACATCGCTTATCAAGAAAATCTTGTCAGGGGATTAAAACAATATAAGATTTCGTAATTTAAAGGCCATCAAAAATGGCCTTTTTGATTTATATAGCAAGAACAAAATCTTGAGTTGCCAACATGATAATAACCCAAAAAGCGAAAGCGAATAGTTGTTTTAAGGGCTTTAAATAAACGAAAACACTCTGAGTTTTATATTTATTTGTACTAAAAACAGCTTTGATGTACTAAAAACCGCATAAAATCAAGCAAAATCGGCACTATAGTAGTTGATTTCCTTTCCTATACT
>CAVGFV010000168.1:0-2331 GCA_963628765.1 Succinimonas sp. | reverse complement strand
CTTCTTTAAAAATCCCTAATCCTGGCTAGTAACATAAAAAGTAGCAAAATTAGGGATGTAAGAAAACTTCTTAGTACCAACATAAGAATAAGAGAGTACTTAATATTTACGACTTTTCTTAGTATTGAAAGAAGGCAAATTCTGCCTTATTTTTGCTTCTTATAGCGATCTCGAGCTTCCGTCATCACTATCTCGAGATTACGTCCCTCAGGATCAATAAGAAGGTCTCTAAGAGCATCATTTTCCTGCATCACTTCATCTTCTGTTTGGAAATGACGATACCAGGCTTTCTTCTCTCCGTGATAGCGATATCCTCTATCCTTGAGGGTGTCACGAACGCTATAGCTATTGTGAACAAAAATACTGCCCCCACGATCATCAGCATGGGCAAGAATGGTATTAAACGCCTCGGGAAAGAGTTTAAAAAACCACATTAAGGCTAGAGAGCGATCTAAAGGTCTGTTTTCTTTATAAAACATTCGTTTTTTCATCGCGAGGAGCTTTAAATTAGAAAAACTTTCAGGAAAACTTTCATCAAAACTTTGCCAATTAAGATCTTTGCCAGCCCCACACCAAATTAAATCTGTAAGTTCTGGGAATCTTTGATCAAAAAAGTCTCTTTCTTCCCAAGGATCTAGGGAAATTACAAAAGGTCTTACACCATTTGTATCATATTCTGGTTGCAGGATACGTACGATGTCCTCGCTATCAAATCTTCGAGCAGCAGATACGCCATACTTTTCATCATCGCTTTCTGAAACACCTTCCCTTCCTGAGTACACTGCATCTATACGTACGGGCTTTCCTAAAAAGCGATCATAGGTGAACTTAACAAGACCAAGTTCGGTAAAACGTGGTTGAGGAATCTTTTGATAAAATTCTGAAAGAATCACACAAGAACGTAATGCATCGGCTTCCCCAGAACCTTGATTAAGGATTATAGGGAATTCCTGATCTTGATCTCCAAAATGTACATAAGGGATCTCAATCTCCAGTCTAAAATTTTCCGGATGCGCTTCGATATCTGGAATTCTTTCAAGCGGAAATGGGGTACTTGTCTTTTTAATTAAATTCATTATTATTCACTCCCGTTTAAAGTCCAAATCTATAACGATCAGAAGCCGTAATATCCCACCAAGGAATCGTATTTACATCGCGTCCTAAAGTCTTAGCTATAAAACCAAGTTCGATATCTTTTTCTTCTAAACTATAAACCATCTTGGAATAGGCATTTTTGCTTTTAAGATAACGATATCCTCTAGTTCTAAAAGGATTGGTACCGTATCCTGAATAGAATGGCACTCCTGTTACCTCAATATAGTAAGAAGTCTGCGCGATACTATCCATTAGGGCTCGCATTGCGACAGGTTGACAATAAAGAATCCACAAAAGAGCTAAGCTATCCACACACGCCCTATGGGCTTCATAAAAGTAGCCTAAACTATTTGCCAAAACTTCTAATTTTCTAGCGGGTAAATCTGGACGAATCTTTTTCCAAGGTATCTCCGCAAGTGAGCACCCCCACCTAAGATTCCCCATACCAACATTGTTTAGTAACTTACCAAAACGTTTTTCTACAAAAGGTCTATCAAAGGCTGCGTTATGAGCAATAATAATAAGATCACCACGTAAAAAGCCAACTATTCTTTCTTCATCAAAACTACGGCCACGCACCATATCTTCTGTGATTCCAGTTATCTTAACAACCTCGGGAGAAAGTGGCTTTTGAGGCTGCTCAAATTCATCATATACAGCTAATATGCCAGTAATGCGGTTTTTACTAGGTGAGTAACGAACCCTTACCATTCCTAATTCGATAATTTCATCTTTATCCCAATAAAGCCCCGTGGTTTCAGTGTCTAAAAAAACCATAGAAATTTCATCAGGTTCAGCATTATCAAGAACTATTGGAAAAGCAGACTCTTCTGTAATTTCAGTAAAGGGAATACGTTCTAAAAGAGAATAATATTCTGGATGTTGTTTTAGTTCTGGTATGGTTTCTAACGGGAAAAGCTCTTTTATATCAGAATCCATGTGTTATCCTTATATATGTTTTAACATCGTATATATATTATACATATAATTAGTATTAATATATAATGATATTAACATAATATTTATCAAATTAGTTAAATAAACCTTTATAAAATGTCATTTATCAACAAAAACAGTATTAAAAGACAAAAAAATTTTGGTTATGTAGTCAGCTTTTAAAGCTAAGTATCATTGTAACAAGAAAACTTTAGTAATAGGTTTAGAAAAAAATAGCCTAAGATCCTAAACTCTGTCGTTATTTGTATGTTTAGGGTCAAAAGGACTGAACGTAAAGTT
>CAVGFV010000167.1:0-11060 GCA_963628765.1 Succinimonas sp. | reverse complement strand
AACTTTACGTTCAGTCCTTTTGACCCTAAACATACAAATAACGACAGAGTTTAGGTTCGTTTTTAAAAAACGAAAAAAAATTCCCCAACTTGTGAGGAATTTTTTTAACACTATAGCTTATATGCTAAAGAAGGTATTTAAGAATTAAACACGCTTCTTGAATTCATTGGTTCTGGTGTCGATTTCGATCTTATCGCCAGTCTTAACGAAATCAGCAACGCTGATCTTGAAGCCTGTACCCTTAAGAGTAGCTGGCTTGGTTACCTTTCCAGAAGTATCACCACGTACTGATGGTTCAGTGTATTCTACTTCTCTTACAACGGTGATTGGTAATTGAACGCCGATTGCTTTGCCGTTATAGAAAGTAACGGTGCATTCATCTTCCATGCCGTCTACGATGTAGTTTACAGCATCACCAAGGAATTCTTTTTCAATTTCGATTGAATTGAATTCTTCATCCATGAAAACATAAAGAGGATCTGCAAAGTATGAATAGGTGCAGGTCTTGTGTTCAAGGATAACGTCGTCTAACTTTTCGTCAGCCTTAAATACGGTTTCAGTACCACCTTCGCTGAGGAGGTTCTTAAGCTTCATCTTAACAACAGCTGCATTACGGCCTGATTTATTGAATTCAGTCTTAAGTACAACCATAGGTGCATTACCGACCATAATTACGTTGCCGGCGCGAATTTCTTGTGCGATTTTCATTTAGTTACCTTACAAGTTTAATCTTTTGAACCTACCTGTTCCTTTATAAAATTTAAAAGGTTGGTTGATAGATTCTCGTTCTTTAATAACAGTTGTGCCCATTTTTGGGACAGACCGCAAATTGCTTTGTATTCTATCATAAAATTGTAAAAAGTAGAAAAAGTACCGCTTAACTCTTCAGGAGAAGTGTTTAATGCTAGAAAAGCTTTAGTGATTGTTTCAGTTAAGTGTTCGGAAGTAGAATCTTTTGTATAAACGTTCAAAAAGGCTTTTAATTTATCGATATGTGCATTTTCTTCTTGTCTGTATATATGCCATAAGAAAGGGCTTCCGGTCATATTTGCTTGTGTAATAGAATCCTCTCCACGAACAACATTGAGATCCATTGCCTTTAAAATAAGGTTATATTTTTGTTGCTCGAGCATATCAAATTTAATAACTTTTAGTTTCTTATTTTCACAAAGTTCTGTAAAAGCAGTATTAGCTTCAAAATAAGTCCTGCTTCGGCCTTCAGGTAGGAATAAAACCACATTTTTTTTAACTTCTGTAACTGCCTTTATTAAATCAATTAAGGCTGGAGTCTCGTATGAAAAAATTTGTAGCCAAAAATTTTTAGTAATTTCGTTTCTTTGCTCTTTTGGTATAGACAGCAATTCTAAAACGCCAGCTTTGGCTTTTTCTTTAGCGATCGTGGTTATTTCCCTATCAAAGTTAAGTCCGCCTGTTTTTTCTGAAAAACCGGGAAAGAAGAAATATTTTATATTTCCATTTGGCTGAAAAGAGGGCATTTTATGGCAGTCTTCAACCCATTTTTCGGCAGATAAATAATCCAAATTTATCCATACAGTGCTTTTGGTGATCTTTGATGTTATATGTGTAGGGAGAGCGCATTGAAAAGCCTCTATAACAACTTTTGAGGGAATAAAGGCATCTTTTTCAGTTGGCCAATTTCTAATCGTTATTCCTTCTTTAGTTGTGTAATCAAAATTCTGTTCGTTGTTTAAAACAGGTAACTCGGGTACAAGTTTTTTCATTGTTAGAGGGATATCAGTAAATAATCTAACTTTACAATTTAGATCATTTAAATTCCTGGCTAACCTATAAGTAACGCCAGCGTCTCCGTAGTTATCTATTATTTTGCAAAATATATCTACTGATATTTCGTTACTCATGTTATTTACCGACACAGAATGTATTGAAAATTTGCCCTAACAAATCGTCAGCTGTGAACCTTCCTAAAATTTCATTTAAGGCATTTTGAGCAAGTCTTAGCTCTTCAGCAGCAATTTCAAAAGTGCTTTCATCATCAAGGTATTGCTTGGAATTTTTTAGTGCACTTATTGCGCGTTCAAGGGCATCGATGTGTCTTCTTCTAGCAGAAAAAACACCTTCGGAATTGTTATTGTAGCCCACAGATTTTTTGAGATGCTTAATCAATTCGTTTATGCCGGTATGGTTTTTAGCGGAAATTTTTATACAGGTAAATTTTTTAAAGAATTCTGGAATTTCTGCATCATTTAAATCTGTTTTGTTGCAAATAACAGTGCAAGGTAGCTTATTGTCTGTACTCTTTATAATGTCTTTTAATAACTCTTCTTGTTCAAGACTATCATTCCCTGCAACATCATAAACGAACATAATTTGAGTGGCTTTTTGGATCTCTTGCCAGGAACGCTCAATACCAATTTTTTCTGCTTCATCTTGTGTTTGATTGCGGAGACCAGCCGTATCGGTAATATGCGCAGGTAAACCATCTATAGATAGTTCCTCTCTAATGCTATCTCTAGTTGTACCTGCAATACTTGTTACTATGGCTCGTTCTTCACCTAATAAAGCATTGAGTAAAGATGATTTTCCAGCGTTAGGTCTTCCTGCAATAACGACGTTTATACCTTCTTGTAAAAGGACGCCTTGTTTAGCCGCTTCAGTTACTTCCTTTGCTTTTTCAAGAAGAGCATCGACTCTCTTAAGCACATCACCTTCATTTACAAAATCAATGCTTTCATCTGGAAAATCGATGGTCGCTTCTACATAAGTTCTAAGATTTTTTAGTTCTTCATTTAAGCTATTAACTTTTTTGGAAAACATTCCTATTAAAGAGTTTTTAGCTGATTTAGCGGCATTTATACTAGCGGCGTTGATTAAATCTTGAATGGCCTCTGCTTGAGTTAGATCTATTTTGCCATTTAAAAATGCGCGCTTTGAAAATTCTCCAGGCTCAGCCAATCTGAGATTAGGAACTTTAAGAATTTCTGTTAATAGAAGATCGAGAACAACTGGTCCACCATGACATTGAAACTCCACAACGTCTTCACCTGTAAAACTTCTTGGACCTTGGAAATAAATTACAATGCCTTCGTCAATTTGTTCGCCGGAAATTGTATTAAAGTTTGTGTATTCTGCGTAACGAGGTTCTGTTCTCTTACCGATAATCTTTTCTTCAACAAGAAGGGCATCTTTGCCTGAGACTCTAATAATACCAATACCACCACGACCTATGGGAGTTGCAACAGCGGCTATTGTTTCACACATTACGCATTCCTTTTGTTATAAACCAATTTAAAGTGAAAACCTATTGGTGTAGTCATTTGAATAGGTGCATTTTATCAGACTGTTTGGAATTTGTTTTTATTGAATGTTACCTTTAGTAATTACGTATTCTCAAACCTCAACGCTGATAGAGAACATACGAAAAATAATCGTTAAAGGAATTTTCTAGTACTATGCCAAACGCCCAAAAGTAGTATAGATTTTACTGGATTCAATTATTATTGTTAGTAGATATACAAAAGCTGGTACCAAAAATTTAAGGTACCAGCTTTTGTATGTAACCAAATTTACTTATTTGGTAGTCTTTTTAAGGCTTAAGCCTTTTTTCTCCAAAGCTCTAAAGATCATACTCTGTTGAATAATGGTTACAGTATTAGATACTAACCAATAAAGAGTAAGACCAGCAGGGAAGGTACAGAATAAGAAGGTAAATACCACTGGCATTAAAAGCATAATCTTTTTCTGTAAAGGATCTGTTACTGGAGTAGGAGACATCTTTTGTATCAACAACATGGTGAGACCCATAAGGATTGGTAATACAAAATAAGGATCGTATGCTGAAAGGTCTTTAATCCACAGCATAAATGATGAATGTCTAAGCTCAGTAGATTCCATGAATGTCCAATAGAGGGCAATGAAAATAGGCATTTGGATCAGTATAGGGAAACAGCCACCGAGAGGGTTAACTTTTTCCTTTTGATAAAGTTCCATCATAGCCATGCTTAGCGCTTGTCTATTATCTTTATACTTTTCCTTAAGCTCATTCATCTTAGGAGCAAGTATTCTCATTTTCGCCATAGAAACATATTGTTTCTTGGTGAGAGGATACATACATCCTCTTACGATCAAGGTAAGAATGATGATTGCAACACCCCAGTTTTGAACTATCTGATGAATAAATTCAAGAGCGTAGTACAACCAAATTGATAGGAATGAAAGCCATCCGTAATCAACGGTAAGTTCCAAATGAGGAGATACTTTTTCCATCTCATGAATGTCTTTTGGACCAACCCATAAGATGTTTGATAGGGTTACCTTGTCACCAGGATTAACTGAAATATTAGAACTACGAATTCCAACTACAGCGGTTTGTTCGTTATCTTTACCTTGGTAGAAGATAGTATTTGCTGTGTTTGAAGCACCAACCCATGCTGAAACGAAATAATGTTGAATCATACTGACCCAACCGCCTTTCTTAGAACTAATGTTTTCAAGTTGTTCTTCGGCTATATTTTGGAAGGTTTCTTTTTGGTATTTAGTGTCACTTGTTGAGTAGGCCATTCCTCTGTATGCGGAGGTACCAAACATACCTGAACTTAATTCTGGATCATTAACAGATTGTTCGAGTGTTGATAACTGTGCCAATTTGAGAGGTTTGGTTACGCCAGATACTGAAAAAGAAACATTAACGCTGTGTGAACATCTTTCAAAAGTAAATGTTTTAACAACGGTTAATCCATCAGCTGTTGTTCCTGTTAAAGGTACAACTAAAACATCATCAGAGGTCTTTTCTGATACAGCTGTATTTTGGTCCTTTTCACTCTTTTTCTGAGAAGGATCTCTGTTCTTTCTGTACTGGTCGCAATAGTCTTTTACAGTTGTTCCATTTGGTACAACTGAAGACATTGTGAAAGTGTCCTGTGCTACGGTGTAGTTTACAGGAAGCATTTTAGAAGAAACTGTTGGATCAGTTGATTCTTCTGTTGCCACAAGATTACTAGTAGCGAAATACTTATAGTTATCATTTATCTTTAATAAATGAAAGTTTTCGTCAGAATCTATTTTTTCTTTTTGATCTTTTAGATCCGCCCTCAAAATGTCACCATTATTTAGGCTGATCTCCATGTCATAAAGATCTGTGGATACTTTAACGATACCAGACTTAAGGCTATTGGTCTTTTCTGGAGAGCTTATAGATATTTCTGGTTGGTTCTGAGCTCTAATTTTTGCTGTTTTATCGCTTTCCCATGTGAAGTACATGTAGGCTGATAAAATGAGCAAAATTATAAACACAGTATTTCGTTGAGATTGCATAATGTGATACTTTATTTGTCATCTTGTGATGGTATGGGATCAAAGCCGCCACAACATAAAGGTTGGCACCTGATAATTCTTTTTATCCCTAGATAAATTCCTCTTATACAGCCATGTACAATAACAGCTTCCATTGTATATTCAGAACATGAAGGGAAAAAACGACACTGCTGACCGATAAAAGGGCTTAATATGATTTGATACAATCTAATCAAAAAGCACACTATTTTTTGTAGCGACGACAGATGGTATTCCATAGTTTTGTTAAAAGTGCATCCAATTCCTTTTTGCTAAGATCATGGACAGGGCTTTTGGCTATAACTACGTAATCCAAAGGCAAGATCTGGCTTTTTGAATTTCTGAAGTTTTCCCGCGTAACACGTTTCACTTGGTTGCGCCATACAGCTCTTTTTAAAGCTTTTTTTGGAACAATCAAACCTAAGCGCGGGAAATCTAGTCCATTTTCTTTTGCAAGAATTGTTATGGACGGTGATCCTGCTTTTATTGGATCTTGAAAAACTGAATTGAAACTCTCAGGAGTTAACAATCTGCACTCCCGAGAAAAATTTCTATTAGTCATTAACAGTTGTCAAGCGAGCACGACCCTTTGCACGACGACGAGATAATACCTTGCGACCATCTGCTGTCTTCATGCGGCTACGGAAACCGTGTACACGCTTACGCTTTAAAACGTGAGGCTGAAAAGTGCGTTTCATTGTAAAACTCCAAAAAAAAATATGAACATACTACCCTTAAGGGGTAGGCTTGGCTATACGTGAACTAACCAGCAATTGAAATAATGCGGTGATCGTTGAGTCTTACAGCTCTTTTTTAGAAGAGTAGTACATAAGTATTCACTTGTTTTTCAAGCGAACTTACTCTCACGGATTTATCCACTTAGCCCTTAGCGTATAGACCTCATTAAGGTTAGACGCTATTTAACCCCATTATTGTAGCAAATTTATTATAATTTACAATTTTTTGTGATATAACATTAAAAAAAACCTTCACCTCTCTAATTTTTTGTAATAGCTTTTTGGTTTAGAGATTCTTATACTAGAGAGCTTATCGTCAAGACTATTCAAAAGACAGTTAATAAGTTGCAATTTTGTGAAATAATCATGGATGTTTTCATTTACATGTTGTGTATTACTTTGCTAATTTATTGTAAATTTGATTAGTTAAAAAGAATTTATAAGTAAAAGGATATAGCTATAATTACTATACGTATATTTTTATATAGCTTCCGACATAACGTCTTGTGAGATGTATGTTAATACTTATATACATGATTTGTGTTGGTTAATCAGTTTTATTATTTTATTCAGAATTTTTCATTCTAATGAAGTAAAATACACATTATTGATTTTTTGCTTGGAGATTTGTTGTGTCTAGTTTAGAACAAACTTCTTGGGAGTTGGTAAAACAGAAGCTTTTTTCATTACCATTGGACTCTAGAAAAAAAACACAACTTAAATTATTTTTAAAAAAATCAATGGCTATGCAAAATGGTACTGATTTAGTTGTGTATGTACCAAATTTGCTTGTAAAGGAATTTCTTGAAAAAAATGGTGTTGATGCCATTCAATCTGCTTCATCAGAAACCTTTGGGCACAGTTGTACTGTAACTATTGAACTTCTTAATAATTTAAACTTTGCAAACAGTAAGAAAAAGAGTTCTTCACAACACTCTAGAAATACTAGTGAAGGACTTTACTCTGTATCACCATCAAAAACTTTAAACCCATCAGCTACTATTAATAATGATGAAAAATTATTAAAGAGCGATACCACTAAAACAGAAAAGAATAATAGTGTGCTACCTGAAAATACTGCACGTATAAGTTCTTTGGGTTCAAACGAAACATATTTTGCTAAGGAAAAAGCAACTCAAGTACGTAATGGTCCTGTTGCATCTGATTTTTATCCAATTTTTGCTAATCCAGAGACTAAAATTAATGTAGAGGAACAATACACAAATAAAGTTTCAGAAACACCTAATCTTAGTTATTCAGCTAATGTATTGTCCCTTGAAGAAATAAAAAATAATCCTTTTTATAAAGATCATGAATTAAAGATTGATAAGAAAAAGAATTTTGATAACTTCGTAGAAGGTCCGACTAATCAGGCCTTATGCCAGAATGGTATGTTAGTTGCTTTAACACCTGGAGAATCAGCAAGAAACCCATTCTTTGTTTATGGAAAAACCGGTCTTGGTAAAACTCACATCCTATTTGCTATAGCTAATGCTATTCACAAAAATTACCCATTAAAGAAGGTAATGTACGTTTCTATTGAAGGCATGTGGAAAGATTATGTTGCTGCTATTCAAGACTATAATGAAACTAAGAATTCTCAAATAGGTCTTATCAGCAAATTTAAGGCCTTATATAGAAGCCTTGATGTTCTTCTTATCGATGACATGCAAGAATTCAGTCGCTTCAAAGATTCATTTTCTACTGAATTTATCAGCTTGATGAATGACCTCGGAAATAATCAACAGCTTGTGTTCGCTGCAAGTGTTGTTCCTTCTGAAATAAAAATAGACACCAGGTTGAAATCTAGATTTCAGTCAGGAGTGGTTATTAAAGTAGAGCCACCTGATACTGAAACTAGAAGAAGAATCATTCTCAAGAAGGTTGAAGAAATGGGAATGAAGTTTGAAAAGCAAAGTGTGGAATTTATGACTGGTAAATTCCAAACTGATGTTAGAACTTTAGAAGGATATATAAAGACTATTAGAGCTTTAATAGAAGGGCAGGGGCACCATCTGATTGATACAGTTGTTACAGTTGATATCGTAAAGATGGCATTAAAAGACGTTTTAGCAGGTTATGCTAAAATGATAACTGTGGATAATATTAAAGAAGTAGTAGCAGAATATTTTAAGATTACTGTTCATGATATTGATTCTTCAGCAAGACCAGCAAATATAGCAAGACCTAGAATGATTGCGATGACTTTAGCCAAAGAGTTAACACAACAAAGTTATCCAAATCTTGGTAAAAATTTTGGTGGTAAAGATCACTCAACAGTTATGCATGCTAGAAAGACAATTATGAAACTGATTGAGACAGATCATAAAGTTCGTGAAGATTATGAAAATTTAAAACTTTTACTTACAGAGTAGTTAAAAATATTTTGGAACAAAAGTATGTAAGTAAATAAATAGCCAAATGGAGCATAGTTTAATCAAATGATAAAATTTAGCATTCAAAGAGAAAATATTATTCAACCTCTTGAACAGGTTGTAAGCTCGATTGGTTCTAATCAAAAAGAAACGATTACTCAAAATGTTCTTATTCGCGTTATTCAAAACGATGGCAGTGAAATAAAGGATGCTCCTTATATTCTACAGTTAGTTTGCACTGATACTGAAATAGAGCTTATGACCAAAATTGGTCTCTATGGTGATGATATAGTAGAAGGTGCTACTACTGTAGATGCGAAGACACTTCAAGAAATCATTAAAAGTATGCCTGAAGGGTGTTTTATCAATTTTTATGAAAATGATGACACTTCAATTGTAGTTTCAACAGATAGAAATACTTTCAATTTAAAAACCAAACCTGCAGAACAATTCCCAGATATTGATGCGTTAGAAAGTAAATTTTCATTAAAGATCAAAGCTTCAGTTCTTTTAAATTTAATGAAGACAACTAGCTTCTCTATTGCATCTGAAAACTACCGTTTTGTTTTAAAAGGAATGTGTTTTAATTTTGAAACAGATAGAGGTCCTAAGGCCTTAGACGTATACACTGCAGATGGTCATAGATTAAGTATTCAAACTGGCACTCTTGAAGAAGAATGTGTCGTACCGAGTGATTACACCAAAGGTGGAAAATTTATCTTTCCAAGAAAGGGTGTTCTAGAATTAATAAAACTTCTTTCCTCTCAACCTAAGGATGCCAACAACCAGGATCCAATAGTAGAGTTAGCTATTAGTGAAAACAGCCTTAGAACTAATGTAAACGGAACATCAATAATAAGCAGACTTATTGATGGTGTATTCCCTGATGTTTTATATGTTGTTCCACAAAACTGTAACAGAATAATATCTGTAGATAGAGAAGAATTCAGAAATACTGTATCTCGAGTAAAGATTCTCTGTTCAAAGAAGAGCAATGCAATTGAATTCGTTGTGAAAGATGGAAAGATTACCTTAAAGGCTAAAAATAATCAGCATGAAGAAGCATCTGAAAGACTTATTGCTGACTACCAAGGTGATGATTTCTGTTTAGCTTACAACGCTATGTATTTGATAGATATTTGTAATGTAATCACAACTCCAAAGATTAAGATTTCAATGTCTACAAATTCTAACAATGCAATGCTAGAGCCTGTACTTGAAGAAAGTGACAAGCATGATGAATTATCACAAGGTTGTTATATTGTTAGCAGAATAATGCTTTAGGGAATTATTTTGTAAATTGATACAATAGAAGAGGGCGGTGCGGAAAAAATCGTCCTCTTTTTTTATAACTACAGACTTATGTATATAACACAATTATCGTTAAAGAATTTTAGAAATTTTAGTGATGTGACCATTCATCCTTCACCTAAACTAAATATCATTATTGGTGAAAATGGCACGGGCAAAACTTCAATATTAGAGGGGATATATTACTTATCACTAGTAAAGTCTTTCAGGACTTCAAAACATTCTAATATTATAAATTTTGATAATGATGAATTTATAATTTTTTCTCGAATGAATGATGAAAGTAATACCCAACATACTGAAGGCATCAATAGAAAACTAAACGGCGATGTAAAGGTTGTTTACAATCATAAGAATGTTACTAGGGTAAGTGAACTTGCCACGAATTTGTGTGTGCAAGATATATCTCCAACATCATTTTCATTATTGTTAGATGGTCCCCAAAAAAGGAGAGAATTTTTAGACTGGGGAGTCTTTTATAGCTTTAAAGAATGTCCTGTAATTTACTCTGATTTTAAAAAAGTTTTAAAGCAAAGAAATGCACTTTTACAAAAAAGAGCGGATAGTTATTTAATGGATTTTTGGGATAAAAAATTTGTAGAACTATCATATAAGATTAGTGAATACCGAGAAAAATACTTAGAAATTTTTAATAAAGAATCTTTAAATTTTTTGCCTGAATCCTTAAATAAATTCGATATTACTTTGTCTTTAAGTCACGGCTATAAATACGGCGATGACTTACTTGAACAATTAAAAAACAATAGAGATAAAGAATTTAATTTTGGCTACACACTTTATGGTCCACAAAAAGCAGATGTCAGGATTAAAGCTAAAGATATGTTGGCTAATCAAATTTTATCGAGAGGGCAGCAGAAACTTTTAATTACCGCATTACATTTTACCCAGGGAAAAATTTATCAATTAACAACTGGGAAAAAATGTATTTATCTTATAGATGATATATCTTCAGAATTGGATAAAGAGAGTTTATCTTATATAAATAAGATCATAGTAAACATCCAAAACGATTCTCAAATTTTTATTACATCCTTAGATGATTCTTACTGTAATCTTATTGATAAAAGTTTTTATAAGAAATTTATAGTAGCAAATAACGATATATCAGAGTCTGATAATTGATAAATGTTCCACGTGGAACATTAACAATATTTAGGAATTTAAGACTATTTTTACTTTGAATTATATTCATGAATTTCCAAATTGTTTTTATAAAAATTATATTATTGTAATAAATCTCCTTTTTATGTCGTAAGCGTATTCGCAATCGTCGTATTTAAATTTTCATAGAGCCCACATAAGATCC
>CAVGFV010000166.1:0-5904 GCA_963628765.1 Succinimonas sp. | reverse complement strand
TCCAAAATCAAGGGATACTCAAATCTAAAATGTCCTTGACAAGGGGTACAATTCATGCATTATGATTATTCAGTAATGCTAATCCTAAAACAGGCGAAATATCGGGTGTTTTGGGAGATTTATTGGTTCTTTTTGCAGAAACTTGTCTTTCTATATATTTGGCGTTTTTTGCTAAAGTTGTCAGAAAATATCGTCTTGATACCGTAATGAAATGGACTTTTATGTCAGCATCAATTGGTGCTTTGTCTTTTTGTTCTAGCGCGTTATGGAATGATTTTAGCAGTGGATACAATTTAATTACACGGAGCGAAGTGATATTTGCCGTTGTTGGGGGTACATTTTTAGCCTATGCCCTTTTTGTAATAGGGCAGAAAAGCCTTCATCCCACAATGGTAAGTGTTTTTAATTATTTTCAGCCTGTGGTTGGTACATTAGTGACTTTAGCTATGGGAACAGGAAGCTTTGGAGCAGTAAAAGCTATTGCTATGCTTCTTATTTTTCTTGCTGTGTGGAAAGTTGTGAAACCAAAAACCAAACGCCCAAAAACGCTATCAGAAGACGTCAAGCAAATGCACATAAAAGTTTGATATCCAATTTTCCTTGTATTTTTTGCTAGAGGTTAATGAAAAATGTTCTTAATTAAGGCTTTATAAGGTATTTGCTTATTCAAGCTAAAAATAGTAATATTTCCTTGCTAACAGAGATTGATTTAGACATTCTCAATGACGGCTTATCAGGTAGTGACACTGCCGAAGAGCGTGCGAAGTTAACAAGGCTTTTGCGTTTTTAGTAACACGAACCCGCTGAAGTGTTTTGTAAATGTAATCTATATTTACAAATGTAGTAAGTATCTCCAAGTTTATTGGATGGGATGTCAAATCACCTAATTATTGTATCTACACAGAAAGGTCATAAATCATGAGAAAACCACTCGTTATGGGTAACTGGAAGCTCAACGGCACCAAAGAATCTGTTACTTCACTTGTAAATGCACTTAAAGAACCAGCAGCTCAAGCTCCTTCTGTTGAAGTTGCAGTATGTGCACCTGCAATCTTTATTGGTCTTGTTGAATCATTAGCAGCTGATTCTGCTATTAAGTATGGTTCAGAAGACGTTGACGTTCATACCAAGGGTGCTTTCACTGGTGAAAATTCTCCTGAAATGATTAAAGAATTTGGTTGTAAATATGCAATCGTAGGTCACAGTGAACGTCGTGCATATCATGCTGAAACTAACGAAGTTGTTGCAGCTAAATACAAGGCAGCTCAGGATGCAGGTCTTGTTCCTGTTCTTTGTATTGGTGAATCTCTTGAACAATTCGAAGCTGGCAAAACTGCTGATGTTGTAAAGACTCAGCTCAAGGCTGTAATTGATCTTAACGGCATCAAGTCTTTTGAAAAAGCTGTTATCGCTTATGAACCAATTTGGGCAATTGGTACTGGCAAGACTGCAACCCCAGAAATCGCTGAAAATGTTCATTCTACCATCAGAGCTTATTTAGCTGGTTTCGATAAGGAAGTTGCTGATAAGGTTCAGATCCTTTACGGTGGTTCTTGCAACGCAAAGACCGCTCCAGATCTTTTCAAGCAGCCTGACATCGATGGCGGTCTTGTTGGTGGTGCTTCTCTTAAGCCTGCTGACTTTGCTGCTATCATCAATGCAGCAAAAGAAGTTGCTTAAGTTCGTGTTTTAATTTGAATTACATAGATGCCTGCTTAAACGGGCATCTTTTTTTTATAAAAATACTATGATAAAAAAAATAGGTGTTCTTACAAGTGGGGGCGATGCTCCTGGAATGAATGCTGCCATCCGCGCTGTAGTTCGTTCTGCTATAGCACATGGAAGTGAAATTTACGGGATAAGAGATGGATTTTTAGGTTTGCATCAAGATCGTATATCTGAACTGGGTGCAGAGGATGTTACCGATATTATCAATCGTGGCGGTACCATTCTAGGGACTGCAAGATTTGCAGCCTTTGAACAAGAATCAGTGCGTTTAGAAGCTATTGATAATCTTAGAAAAAGAGAAATCGATGCTTTAATTATCATTGGTGGTGATGGTTCCTATATGGGAGCTCTACGCCTTACTGAGATGGGATTCCCTTGCATAGGTATTCCTGGAACTATTGATAATGATGTACATGGAACTGATTTTTCAATCGGTTTTGATACAGCCTTAAACACTGTAGTGGAGTGCATGGATAGACTCCGTGATACATCAAATTCACATAAGAGAGTAAGCATTATTGAAATAATGGGACGCCATTGTGGCGATCTCACAATGATGTCTGCAATTGCAGGTGGAGCAGATTTCGCAATTGTTCCTGAAGTAAATTTCGATCATGAAGCTCTGTTTAAAACAATTTCTAACTCATTTGCCCGCGGTAAGAGACATAGCATTATTGCATTATGTGAAAATATGACCAATGCCGAGCTTTTGGCAAAAGAGGTTGAAGTAAATACTGGAATCGAATGTCGTACTACGATATTAGGACATCTTCAAAGAGGTGGAATTCCAACAGCTAACGATAGAATTTTGGGAAGTAGACTTGGTGATGCCGCATTGAACCTTCTTTTAGATGGGTTTGGTGGACAGTGTGTCGGAATTATTAATAACGAGATTGTTCATAACGCTATCTCTGAATCAATTCAAAACCAACCACGAAAATTTGATCAAAAGTTAGCTTCTTTAGCAAGAGAACTTGCCTAGCGCTATATAGGTTAATATCTGGATTTAAGGAAATAAATACATGACTTTGTTTGGAACAATTGATAATAGTACTTACGATGATGAACTTTCAAACAAAGTTAATACAATTACAGCAAAAATGCGTGAGCTTTTTGAAATTCCTGAGCCAGAAATTTTTACCTCAGAAAAAATGCACTACAGAATGCGCGCTGAGTTTGCTATTTTTCATGATGGTGACTCTATTCATTTCACAATGACTGATAAGCAAGGTAAGGAAAGAAAGCGCGTTTTTACTGATAGTTTTGATCCAGGCACTGAACTCATGAATTTTTATATGAGCATTTTGCCTAATCTTCTTAGACCGTACGAAATTCTCAGAAGGGGACTTTTTGATATAGATTTTCTGACGTCATTAACATCGGAATGTCTTATAACTTTTACCTACCATAAAAAACTTACAGAAGAATGGATTAATACTGCACGAGAACTTTTAGAAAAACTACGTGAAGGGGGGCGACATGTGAATATCATAGGTCGCGCTCTAAAACAAAAGATAGTTTTAGATGAAGATTTTGTGTGGGAAGAACTTACGCTTGCATCAGGTAAAAAGTTTAAATATCAACAGGTGGATAATAGTTTTACACAACCTAATGCTCATGTAGCTGAAAAGATGCTCTCTTGGGCTCAAGAAGTAACTTTGAATTCAAGAGGAGATCTTCTAGAGCTTTATTGTGGAAATGGCAACTTTTCAATTGCTCTATCACAAAATTTTAGAAATGTTTTAGCGACTGAGATTTCAAAAACTTCCGTTAGATCTGCACAGCTGAATATTGCCGCGAATAATGTTGATAACCTCAAGATTGTACGTTTAAGTGCTGAAGAATTTACTGAAGCTCTTAATGGTGTACGTGAGTTCAGAAGATTACAAGAAAGCGAAGTAGATTTAGGTAGCTATGAATGTAATACAATTTTGGTAGATCCTCCGAGAGCAGGTCTTGATCAAGGAACATTAGAATTAGTTTCTCACTATGATCATATTGTTTATATTTCTTGTAATCCAGAAACCCTTATTGAAAATTTAAAAACTCTTACAGAGACACATGATGTCGTAAGGTTAGCTTTCTTCGATCAATTCCCATATACGCCTCATATTGAAACTGGTGTTTTCTTGTCTAAGAAAAAATAATCTTATTAAACAAGTGATCGCGGTTATTAGTGAATGAAAGTTATCGTTTGTTAAGTTTGTTTGTGTTTTCGCATTTAGATATAGCCTCAATGGAATACTTTTGAATTTATTTACATAGTTCAAGTATTGTTTGTTGCTACTCATAATAAAAAAGTAAAAATTTATAAATTATGGAACATTTTGTTTAATGGTTTAAAATAATCTTGAGATTGGGAAGGAACTTGGCAAATGAGTGATGCAATTAGCGATTTCATCGAAGATAACAATGGAATTTTTGTTCCTGAAAAAATATTCTTCAATAAATTGCTTTTAGATAAACTCGAAAATCTTGGTATTTCCGTAACCAATTCGTTTAAGGATGCTCTTACGATTCTGCACAAGAATCTTCTATCTCAAGAACTTGATGCTGATATTTTAAAAAGCCGTAAGAATTGGAGCCTTTTTTCTATAAAGGTTCTCCATAGTTTTAGAGCTTGCCTCGTTTTATTTGATCACACTTTGTTTTTTCTGGATATTGATGTTGATATAAAAATCAACCAATGGAAAATAAAGTTCCCTGTTTATACTTCAGAAAAACTTTTAGCACTGAAGCGCGATGACAATTACAAAGCAGTACTTGGTAACAATTATGTGCTAAACCTTCCTGAAGTTCCAAATTGTCGATTAAATACCGCGTTTTATCAATTTTTATTGTCCTGTTCGGCAGTTTCTTTTTCAGTTGCGGTAAAAAAGATTTACCGTGATTATCATAAATACAATAAAAAGCTTTCTTTGGGCAAATATGCTGAGATGCAGTTTTTTATTGGTGAGGAAGAATTTGTTTCAAGCCTCCCAAAAAACTGTGATACCAAATCTTTTACAATTTCCGATACTCAGACTTTTAAAGCTTATTTTGATAAAAAAATAAAAAATTTAAATTTCCAAAAAAAGCATGAATTTGGTGATGTCTTTAAGAATGTTAATAAAGAAAGTGAAAACGAAGAAGCTAAAACATTAAAAGAATTCATTCAAAAAATAGAGACTTCCCAAGATACAAATCCTGTGTATGTTGTTACCACAAACATTACAGATATACCGAAGATCTTTGCTTTATTAGATAAATTGCCCCAAGAAAATGTAAAAAACTTTCATGTTTGGGAATTAACAAACCTTTTGAGAGTTATTGGGATACGTGAAAGTGTCTTAAAACAAGATGAACCAGATTTGCTACAAGGTAACTTTATGAGAGATTATCATAGTGGATCTGAGCTTATGCTTGAAAGTCTGCCATATAATTTCAAAGATGATATTAGAATTAATGATCTTCAAGAAGGGCGTAATATAAGAGCTCTTTATAATTATGAGCTTTTGGGAGCTAATTATTTTTCTAATATTAAAGATTTTGAAAAGAACCGTACTTCTAAGAAATACGATGATTTCCCAATGAGCTTCGATCTTTTTACAGCAATGGTTAAAGAGTATCTGCGCTATAAACGTGAATTTCGCGTATGGGATTATCGTGAACTTCTTGGCTTGATAACTCTCTCATTAACGTTACCTAGAACCTTTGTTGTCAGATACAATACGATTCAAGGTGATGATATAAATAAGTTACATAATGATTTTATAAATAAATTTAAAGAGAACTTTGATATTAGTTCTTCTTCTACGAGAATCAATAAGCAGTCGTTTGAATTTTCAGCAATTAGAAAACCTGCCTGCAGTAATATAATTTTATTTAATCATAAAAGTTTTATGCTTTCAGAATTACATTTCTTATCTGCCTTAGTTGGGAATGATAATAAAAAAATATTTTGTTTGAATTAGTAGCTAATACTAGGAAACAATTTCTTTTATAAAAAAACACGGTGAAGATATGTTTAATAAGTTATTTATAAGTTTGGCTGTATTAACATTATTGCCTTTTATTGTGTCATTAGCAGGTGATAATGATACTTACGCTAAAGATATAGGAATTAAGAGTCTTAAGCTTTGTGTTAAACGAATCCAGATGTTGACATAGTTTACGAACTTCTCTTGACCAACTCTA
>CAVGFV010000165.1:0-13642 GCA_963628765.1 Succinimonas sp. | reverse complement strand
CCTTTTTCCATACCTTAGGAACTATCGTTTACACAAAATATTATACACTATCTTAGGACATAATGTAAATGGTGTTACAAATGTTTATTTGCTTAAGTATTAACTAAGCGAATTTAAGAATTCTAGGTCCTTATAGTTAAATATAGTAAGATATGCTAGAATGACGGCGCCAAGTTAAGTTCTTTCTATTCTGTATTAGAATAGAATCAATGATTCTATAAAAAGAAAAGAGTTGCTTTGATATCTATCATAGGAGCTTGCGTCATTTTTACTAGAATTACGTATGCAGATTGTTACGTTAACTTGTGTGATAAAAAAAGATTTGCATCAGTGTAGCTACAGCAGGATTCGTCTTGTTGGGAAGTGTGTTGTCAACCACACTGAGATGGAAACAGTTATGATTAGTCATACCTGAAAAGCTAGGACTTAAAACATGTTTTAGGTATTAGTAGCTACAGACCCACATCCTTTTAAGGAAAGGGAGTTGACATACTGGAATTGTTATCAGTTCCTTAAATCGTTGAACCTATGTTTCTTGATGATGAAATTTAATTTATAGAATTATTGAGTCAGAAAGAAGCCAATGCAGAAATTTTGAAGTATGGAAAACACCGAGAATACTGAAATCGAAAAAACAGAAAATAAATCAGTTGAAGAAATCGCAACTGCACCAAAAGCTACAGAAGAGCAAAATGCTCAAAATGTAAACAATGGTGAAAAAGCCAGTAAAGCTATTTCAAAAGAAGAACGCATCGCAAAAGTTCGTGAAGATCTTGCGTTTCTTTCTGAACATTTTCCAAAGAGCTTTAATTCTGAAGGTGAATGCCATCCATTCAAAATTGGTATTTTCAACGATCTTGCTGAACGTGTTCAAGCAATCGCTCCTGAAATGTCCAAGACACGTATTCGTGTAGCTTTGAGAGCATTTACTACAAGATGGCGTTATCTTGAAGCCGTCAAAGTTAATGCTATGCGCATTGATATTGATGGAAATCCTGTAGAACCAGTAAGCCAAGAACACGCTGATTTTGCAGCAAAAGAGCTCGAAGAATCAAAGAAAAAATACGAAGAAAAATTTGCTGAGAAAAAAGCTAAGCAGCGTGAAAATTATCAAGCTCGCAGAGCAAAGCGTGATGTTGCTGGTAAGCAAGATAATGCTGAAGGTAATTCTGAAGAAAAGCGCCAGAATCGTAAACCTTTCAAGAGAAAACCATTTGGTGATAAACAGCGCCAGCAAAACTGGAATCAACGCCGTAATGATGGAAAGCATGAAAAATCCTTAGATAGCAAACCAAAAGAGGAATTTTCACCTTTAAATCCTGATGACATCAAAGTAGGTCTTGAAGTACGTGTACTTTGGGGTAGTGGTGCAGTTCCAGCAACCGTTCGCGAAGTTGTTAAAGATAAAGTTACCGTTGAACTTTCAATGGGAATGGTTGTTAAAGTATCACAAGACCAAATTGGCAGTAGGTAATTAGGTCGATAACTCATTGGCTTTTATCTAACAGATGAAATGATTGACGATGAGTTTATTAAAACGAGTGAATATTGTAATGCGGAATTTCGAACTCATTGTGTTGAGAGCGGTATTCCGCATTTTTGTCCTGTCATAAAACGGGGGTTATTTTGTTAAGAAATTTTTTATCTGCTGTTATCGGCACAATTTTAGTTAGTGGCATCACTATTGCGGAAGCAGCTACTCCAAAAGTACCAAGTGTAACTGAAATTCCTGTTCTTAAGGCAAATCCTCAGCAAGATACATCCTGTTCTCGTGTGGGCGGTTACTTTATGCGTTCACACTACAAAGAAGTTAACATCGATGATGCTTTTATTTCTGAAGTATACAAAATGTACTTTGATAAAGTAGATCACTACAGAACCTTGTTTACAGAAGGTGAGCTTGAAAACTTCAAAAAAGACAGCAAAAAAATGCGTGAAGCTTTAGATAGTTGCCGCCTAGCTTATCCTTATGAACTTTATCAGAAAGTACTAAATCGCCGTTTTGAAAAATATAGTTATTTCCTTAATGTTTTAGATACAGATTTTGATTTTAGTGGTCATGAAGAAATGGTGCTTGATTCAAGTAAAGCTCCATATGCCAAAACTCAAGAACAGCTAAAACAGTACTGGAAATTATTGGTTGCAAATGATGTTTTAAGCCAAACATTGAATGGCACAGATATAAAAAAGGTTAAAGAAAACCTTAAAAAACGTTACATCAATACCCTAAGAAATATAGTTAAAACCAAGGATGAAGATGCGTTCAGTGTATTTGAAAATGCCTTTGCATCAGCGATAGATCCTCACACTAGCTATCTTTCTCCAGATGATTCTACAAATTTTGATAATGAGATGAATCTTGAAATGGAAGGTATTGGCGCTGTGCTTTCACAAAAGGATGACTATTGTGAAATAGTTTCATTAGTGCCAGGTTCTCCTGCTGATAAGGTTGGTAAGCTACGTCCAAAAGATAAAATTATCGGTGTGCAACAACACAAAAAGGGCGAATCCAATGAAATGATAGATATAGTTGGCATGCGTCTTATTGAAGTTGTTCCAATGGTAAAAGGTTCTAAAGGCTCAAAGGTTACCCTTCAAATTATGCGTGGCGAAGGCAACATATTCAATGTTGATATTGTGCGTGACAAAGTTCATCTTGAAGATAGTGCTGCCAAAGGTACCATGAAGATCGTTGATGGGCATAAAGTCGGTGTTCTTACTGTGAAGAGTTTCTATATGAACCTTAGTAAGGATATGGACAAAGAAATCCAAAAAATGAAGAAAGAAGGCATTGAAGCTCTTGTTGTAGACCTTCGTGATAACGGTGGTGGAGCTCTTTCTGAAGCGATAAACTCCAGTGGTTTATTTTTCAAGACAGGTCCTGTAGTGCAGGTTCGTGATGCTATTGGTAATGTTTCAGCAAGCTCTGATACCGTAAATAGCTCTAGCTATGATGGTCCATTAGTTGTGATGATCAACCGTCTTAGTGCTTCTTCATCTGAGATTTTTGCTGCGGCTCTCCAAGATTACGGTAGAGCTTTAATTGTTGGCGATACCTCTTTTGGTAAAGGCACTGTACAGCAGAGTAGACCTTTAGATCGTATTTACGATTTTTATGATAGTCCTTTAGGAAGCATCCACTATACGATTGCAAAATTCTACCGTATCAATGGTGGAAGCACCCAAATACGTGGTGTAACTCCAGACATTAAGTTCCCAACACTTATAGATCATAATGAAATAGGTGAAGGTAATGAACCTAATGCACTTCCTTGGGATCAAGTAAGAAAGGCAGACTACAAAGTATTTACTGATTTTAGTAAATATTTACCAGAGCTTACTAAGAAGCATCAAGAAAGAATCAAGATCGATCCTGATTTCCAAGATATTGATGTTCTTATTAAAGACTATAAGAAGGAATCTGAAAAGAATACCATTAGTCTAAATTTTGATGAACGTAAGGCAAAGATGGACGAATCTGAAGCAAGATCCCTAGTTTCCGTAAATCGATTCCTAAAGGCACAAGGTAAACCTGAAGTTAAAAAGATCAAAGATTTACCTAATGACTTTAAGGGAAGAGATACGTTCCTTGATGAAGCCGTTAATATTGCTTGGAATCTAGCGCAGCAGTTAAGAAACGACGCTAAGTAATTTTTGCATTTGTGAATAACTGTATTTGATGTATACGTGAAAGTATCAGATTGCTATTTTGTGATCTGATATTTTTTTCATGGTGTTTATTTTTTGTTTTCAAAAAAATAGAGAGCTTTTCAATGTTGAATTGGGTGTGGGGAGGAATGATTATAACCGGTATTTTTGCTGGTTTTATATCATTACTAACTGGTGGCACAGATGCTTTTTCTGCAATGATGACAGAACTACTCAAGTCTGCAACTTTGGCTACTGACGTAGTTATTGGCCTTATGGGAATGATGTGCTTTTGGCTAGGTATTTCTAAAGTTATGGATCTTGCGGGCGTTACTGAAAAAATGGCTCGCTTTCTAACACCACTTTTTCGAGTACTAATGCCAGAAATACCGAAAGGGCACCCAGCATTAGGAAGTATTACATTAAATATGGCTGCAAATATGCTTGGATTAGATAATGCGGCTACCCCTTTAGGAATTCGCGCCATGAAGGAACTAGAATCCCTAAACCCAAAACCAGGTACAGCAACAAACAGCCAGATAATGTTTTTAGTGATCAATACTAGTGCTGTTACGATTTTTCCTATATCTATATTCTTATACCGTACCAAATTTGGTTCGGCATCTCCAATGGATGTATTTTTGCCAACTCTCATTTCTACTAGCTGTTCTACTATTGCTGGTCTTATAGGGGTTGCGTTAGTTCAGAAGATCAATTTATTCAAACTTCCTGTGATGATATTTTTTACATTGATGTTGGGTTTGATATTTGGTGTAGTTATGTGGTCTGCCTATGCTGGTGCAGATTTGGTAAGACAAACAACTATTGTTTCTAACGGTTTTATTATGACTTTCATAGCGTTTGTGCTTATTTATGGTTTTATTAAGCACGTAAAAGTGTATGAAGAATTTATAAATGGGGCCAAGGAAGGCTTTCAAGTCTGCATCCAAATTTTACCTTATATGGTAGCAATGCTTTCAGCTGTAGCAATATTTCGTGCAGGCGGAGTTTTAACCTTTATCCTAGATGGTATACGTTCAATCGTTGAATATGTAGGTATTGATTCAGCTTTTGTAGATGCTTTACCAGTAAGCTTTATGCACCCATTTTCAGGTGGCGCTTCAAGAGCTCTGATGCTCGATATGTTTTCAAGGTTTGGTGTAGATTCTTTCCAAGGACACTTAGCCTCGGTAATGCAAGGATCAACAGAAACTACTTTTTATGTTCTAGCGGTGTATTTTGGTGCTGTTGGTGTATGTAAGGTAAGACATGCGATAGCTTGCGGGCTTTTTGCAGATTTTGCTGCAATGGTCGCTTCGGTTTGTGTTGGTTATTTTTTCTTTGGGTAATCAGGTTTGTGAAAAAAACTGAGAGGTTTTCTCATAAAGATTTTATAAAAAACTTCGTGATGTTTGCTTACATTTGATAGCAATCGGTATAATTTTGATTAAGTTGCACTATTATTTACCACCCACTAAATTTATCAAATCTTCGCATACCCATCATGATTCGAACCCAAATTTGTCAAAAAAATAAGTTTGTAAAAAAGATCCTGTTTTCCATCATGGCCTCTGCCTTATATGGCTGTGGTGGAGGATCAAGCTCAAATAGTGGGGATTTTGCAAATTATACGAATGAAGTAATACCTGATGCCGTAATAGAACCAGCATTTAGTGTTTCTGGAACAGGTGATATTGCTACTTGTCGTAATGAATTTCAACTTTTACCAAATGCCAATGTTGCAGAGGTAACGGCTGTTTCTACAGGTTCCATAACCAAAAATACTGATGGTAGTTTTACCTACATTTATGATGGATCTTGTGGTTACAATACCCCTGATAGTAAGGTGGATATTACCTATAAGAACACTGATGCCAGCACTGGTGTTTATGAACTTAGTCTTTTTTCGGATCCCTTGTATGCTCAAAGCTGGCATTTACGGAACACTGGCGAAAAAATACAGGATTCTGAATTAAGTAATATTGCAGGTATAGATCTTAATCTTGAAGAGCTTCCTGATTTACAGGATTTAAACGGTAGGGACATAACAGGCGAAGAAATAGGTGTAGTAGTTTTTGACAGCGCTGTTGATGCAACCAATAAGGATCTTTCTGCAAGAATTGCTTCTTTTGATGATGTAAATGTCTCGTTAGCTCCAATGTTTAACTATAGTTTAACGGATGCTAATTATGTAGATAGCAATGAAGAAATGTTTCAACACGGAACTGCCATTGCTGGAATAATTGGTGCTGAAGCGGGTAACCATTTTGGTAGCCGTGGTATCGCTCCAAAAGTAAATCTTTATTCAGTTTTTCTTCCAGAACTATCAATGTATCAGTCCCAAAATCATGGCATCAAGGTTCAAAACTATTCAGAAATAGCTCTTCTGCAAGAATTAGCACAGCATAGCTCAAAATACAGAGTAATAAATACTAGTTGGGGACGCTATGGTTCAATGTACAGCAACGATGTTGAAAGTATGTATTTAGAATCACTTACAGAAGATGGTGTAACACTGTCAGTTTCAAGTGGTAATGATTTTAAAAAGAATACTTATAATGTGGAGCTTTATGAAGTAACAGGTCACCTTCCAAAGAACCTCGTAGGCCCTTGTGTCTTCTTGGGCGTTAATTGTGGTATTGGTAGTGGACCTTTTGGTCTTTATGAGGATACGATTAAGAGTACAGCTATAAATTCTCAAGGTGCTATTTCAAGCTATGCTACTCAAAGTGCAGTAAATTGGATAGCTACTCCTGGTGGTGAATATGGTTTAAAGGGACAGCTTCCAGGAATTTTAACAACTGACGTTTCGGGGTGCAGTGCTGGTTTTGCAAATCGAGTTTCTCGTAATCAAGATAAATATACAGATTTCAATAAAGGACTTACCCTAGATAATGCATCTTGTAGTTTTACAGATATTATGAATGGCAGTTCAGCATCGGCTGCAATGACTAGTGGTGTGTTAGCACTGATGTATCAAGCCTATCCTAAGATGAACGTTTGGCAAGCACGTTATATCTTGGCTCAAACAGCTCGTAATGATAATGATTTTTCAGAACTTTCTTTGAATAGGTTAGAAACTAAGCTTTTAATGCCACAGGATGTAGGCACAAATAAAGAAATAACTTGGGACAACGGTTGGGTAGAGAATGCTGCGGGGCTCAGATTTAGCTCTAGATATGGCTTTGGCCTCATTAATGGAAGTAAAGCTGTAAAATTAGCTCTTTCATGCGAAAGCGATAGTGAATGTGCCTTAAGAAAAGATGCCCCATTATCGGCAGTGGCTAAAGCTGATTCTTGTGTGCTTGAAGAAACATACGGGAATGGCTATGGTAATGTTTACCTCTGTTCTGTAAGTGGTTTTTCAGATATTGATACGGAAGAAAAACTACTCGGTAACGCTAGTATTGAAACTGTTGGATTTGATGTTGAAGGATTGAAATTTGTCGAGACTGTCAATGATGATGAATCCGTAAATACTTATTCTGATGCGGAAATAAAAGCGGAACTTGAAAATACAGTTATTAAAGATCCTGTAGCATTTTGCCATAATGGTACTCTCTATTTTAGGGAATCAAAAAACAGCAACATTACCCACGAAAAATATCAACAAAAGCTTCCTTTACAAGTGAATCTTGAGTCTCCTCACGGGACTAGTAGTATTCTCAAAAACTACTGGTCAAACTTTATGGGGATACAAGGCGTTAAGTCTAGTGATATAGCTGTAAAAGCAGCTGGTGATACTGGTAGTTATTATTTTTCAACCAATGCTTTTTACCAAGAACACACCAATTTAGAAAAAGATACCTGGACTATTCGTATAAACTCATTTTGTCCATTAGATGTTGAAAATTTAATGTCGCGACCAGGACTTTTAAAAATTAAGTACTATAAGCGTTAAGACGTTTACTATCTAGTAGTGATAAATTTATAGTGAATTAAAAATAAAATATATTGATTATAAAAAATAAAAACTGATGTTTATAGTGTGTACTTAATCACGCTCTAAGGAAGTTCAGTAGGGCTCGGTTTGCTTGTTATATCGTTAAACAGCTAGAATATTTTGAAATGATAGAGCACTTTTAGAGTCTGCTAAAACAGTGAAACTAATAGTGCTTTATGAAATTGAATTGTAAATATGGTTTTTAATATCAAAAAATTACTGTCTTGAAGTGATTTTTCTCAAAATACGAACTTATAAAGGTTTTTTCTAAACAAAAAGAATAAACTTTTAACTGCTAACGGGATTTTTAGTTCTTGGAGGAAAGATGGGCGAAATAATTAAACCTTGCTATATCATCGATTGGAGAGATATGTCTGCTAAGAGGATATTAGAAGAGCTCAGTCCTATTCTCAAAAAAAATGACACTATTTTTCTTTTAAATAACGGAAACTCTGAAGAAGAACTAACGAACTTAAAGAAAAACATTGGTCCTTTAAGACAAATCGTTTTGATACAGGAAGTTCCAAATCGCTCAAAACCAGGTGCGGCAATTATTAGAGGTTTTAAGGAAGCAGATTTTAGAAGCTACACTCATGCTATGGTGTGGACTCCTGAATTTCGTGTAAATTTTGACGATGTAGAAGAAATGTGGAAACAAGCTCAAGAACATCAAGATTATATGATCTGTGCTGTACCTAGTGTTGATCCTGATAATGTAACTAAAAGACAAAAAATCAGAAACTTTTGGTTAAGTAAAGATATTGGCAGCCGTAAGCCTTATAGACTCAACTGTAGCACTCGAATTTACCCAGTGCAATTGGCTTATAAGTGCATGCAGAAGCATCAATTAGGGACAACAATTGATTTCGATACGGAGCTTTTTGTACGTTTATTTTGGGCTGGTCTTCATTACCAAATGCGTATTGCAAAATTTAACAATAACGTGGAAGCGCCTCAAGAACCTCAAGATTTCAAGAGTTTATTCCATGAATTTTGTAATCAGTTTAATTTTTATGGTGAAAAGCTACAGCATAAGTCTGATATTGCTAAAGGCGAGCTTTTTTAGCAAATGATTATTGCTTTAGAATAGGTGCCTTCTTTGAAATCTTGAATCTGTTTTTATAAGTTTTGTGTAATAACGAAGCGTAATTATCACAGGTATAAGGAAATTGGGTTAATTTAAACAAAAACAGTTTCGGGAAAATATATGATTTATTGCGTTGATCTTGATGGCACAATGATCCCTAATGATATGTCAGTAACCTCGTTTTTCGAGGTTATAAAGAAAAACCCCCTTAAAGTATTCCCATGTCTTATTTGGTATATCAAAGGGGGGAGAGCATTACTGAAATATAATCTTGAGAAACTCTATTCGTTTAATGTGAGTGATCTTAATTTTAATCAAAAGCTTATAAGTTTCTTAAATACGGAATTTCAAAAACCTGAAAATGAAATTTATTTAGTATCAGGAAGTACCTACCTTATTGTAAAGAAGATTGCTGATAACTTTGAATTTTTCAAAGGTGCCTATGGCTCAAGTTCAGAAGTTAATCTAATTGGTAACAACAAGCTAGCTTTTATCAATGAACAATTTAAAGATCAAGAAGTGTGCTATATTGGAAATTCAAAGTCCGATTTTAAGGTATGGAAAGGTGTGCCTTACGGAGTTGTAATCTCTGACAATGAAGAATTTATAAACGATGCGAAACGTCATACAAAGATCATAGAAGTATTTTCGCATTGTTGGGTTAAAGAAGATTAACGGAGTTTTTATGGCAAGACCTAAAATTAAAATTACACTTATAGATAGAAAAGGACCAAATCCTTGTCATCGCGGTCATAAGATAGGTGAAAGCTTTGATTTTGATTGCGATAGAGGCAAAATATGCCCAATGGCTATGCATGTGGCATTCCCTTATATCGATATTTTGCGCTATGGTGGCAATATTCCTGGCCAGCCAGAAGGAACAGCAGTATTTTGTTGTTCAGACGTTGACACTATAAATGTGTTTAAGGCTGAAATTGTAAAAGATTCTCCAGAAGAAACAGAAGCTTTTAAAGAACGTCTTGAGAAAATAAAAGCGTTGCAGAAAAAATAATCAAATATTGACCTAGTATTATTGATGAAATTTCGGTGTTTATAAAGGTACCGAAATTTTTTTATTCTTAGAATAGAACCTTTCGAAAAGTGGCATTCGTGATTAACATTGTCTAGGTTAATACTGTCCAAAATTACTTAAAATTCTGTTTAGGTGTTGTATTCTCATCCTTATTTGATACATATTTATAAAAAATTGCTTTATCTATCAAACAGAAATACTTTCCTGTGTGATAAAGTAGCGTAAGGAACTGTTTCGTTTTGGAAAATGGTTTAGAACTTGTCTTTAAATAGGTTCCATTATCATGATTTTTGTCGTAACTATCATTTTTATTGTGCTTTTGGTATTCATTATCATTGCATATATGTTGTACAGTGATTACCAAGTTCAACAGGAACTTGATAAGAAACTGGTGATTTCAAAGCAAAAAAACATTATCGATGAAACAGATGAGCTACTTTTGAATGTAACTCAAATACCGTATTCAAATCGCATGGTTGCCATTCTTCAAAAGAGAATTTTAAGCGCTTTGCAACAGATTATTGCTTTGCAACCAACAAATATGGCTATCAAGCAGAGAATTACTGATATTTCTGCTCAAATTAAGCAAACACAAACTAACCCTTCTAAAGAAGGTGTCTTTCAGCCACCACAAAATACCGATCAAGCTCTAAAAATGATTAGAGTGATGCGTAGACTTCGTAAAATTATTAGAATCGAATTCAATAGAGGGCGTGTTTCCAAAAACGAACTGGTTGATGAAGACAAGGTCTTAGAAGTTAATATTTATAAAATACAGTTTAATAACTTGCTGCACCATATTGATGAAGCCAACATGAATTCCCAGTTCGGAACTTCAAGAGATTTAATAATGGGCGGTTTGAATTCACTTAATAGAATGCAAAACCTTGATCCATGGCTACAGAGTGTAAAACAACATCTTGAAGAAATGTTAAATAATCTGAATAAGGAAGTTGAAGAGAAACATGCCGAAGAATTAGCTTCTGAAAAAGCTAAAGAGAAGGATGATATTGATCTTTTGTTCCAGCCAAAGAAGAAGTGGTAACTATAGGTAAGCTATTCGGAAAAAGTCTGAATAGCTTTGTATCGTTAGCCTAAATAAAAAACTAACTTCAAATCAAAATTATGTCACTTCCAAAAGTGAAACTTTTAGATAGTGTCGCCACACAAAAATAAATTTTTATAAAACGATTCACCATAGATAACATAAGCTTTAGTTGCTCGTATCTTGTTTTAAAACTTCAAAATATAAGAAAGGTTTATTTCAGTAATAAAAGATAGCTAGTGAACAATAAAGAAAGGTTTTCAAGCTAACGTGATATAATGACGTGAATTTTCTTAATGCTTCATAAGTTTTGAGAAAATTCAAATTATGCCTGGTAGGGATTTTTAAGTTACTATCAGTGTTTTTGTGATTTAGAGGAGTCATACATGACTGTAATAAAGCAGAAAGACTTTATTGAATCCATCTACGATGCCTTGCAATATATATCTTATTATCATCCTATAGATTTTGTGAAAGCTCTCAAGAAAGCTTACGATCGTGAGCAGAATCCAGCAGCAAAATCAGCAATCGCACAAATCCTTGTGAACTCTAAGATGTGTGCAATTGGACATCGTCCTCTTTGTCAGGACACAGGTATAGTTACCTGTTTTGTTAAGATAGGTCAAGATGTAAAGTTTGAAGGTGAACTTACTGTTGCTGAAATGGTTGATGAAGGTGTACGCCTTGCATATTGTTGCAAAGACAACCCTTTAAGAAAGAGCGTTTTACGTGATCCTGCAGGAAGCCGTGTAAATACAAAAGATAATGCTCCAGCAGTAACCCATATCGAACTTGTAAAAGGTGATAAGGTAACTGTAGAAATAGCAGCCAAGGGTGGTGGGTCAGAAAATAAGACCAAGATGGCAATGCTAAATCCTTCTGATTCAATCGAAGATTGGGTTTTGGAACAGATTCCTCATATGGGTGCAGGTTGGTGTCCTCCAGGAATGCTCGGTATCGGCATTGGCGGTACAGCTGAAAAGGCTGCATTAATGGCTAAAGAAGCTCTTATGGAGCCAATTGACATTGATGAACTTATCAAAAAGGGCGCAGAAACAACTGAAGAAAAGCTTCGCCTTAGCCTTTACGATAAGGTAAATCGCCTTGGTGTTGGTGCCCAGGGGCTTGGTGGTCTTACCACCGTTATGGATGTTAAGGTTAAGACTGCACCAACTCATGCAGCATCTAAGCCTGTATGTATGATTCCTAACTGCGCTGCAACCAGACATATTTCTTTCGAACTTGATGGAAATGGTCCAGTAAATCTTGTTCCTCCTTCACTTGACGAATGGCCTGATATTGAACTTGGTGGCAGTGATGTAGCTCGTAAAGTTAACCTTGACGGCATTACTAAGGAAGAAATTGCAACTTGGAAGTGTGGTGAAACCTTACTTCTCAACGGCACAATTCTTACAGGTCGTGATGCTGCTCATAAGAAGATTTGCGATTTGATTGCTGAAGGCAAGCCATTACCAGATGGTGTTGATTTCCACGGTAAGTTTATTTATTACGTAGGACCAGTTGATCCTGTTCGTGATGAAGTAGTAGGTCCAGCAGGCCCAACAACTTCTACCCGTATGGATAAGTTTGTTGAAACCATGCTTAGTAAGACTGGCCTTTATGGCATGATCGGTAAAGCTGATCGCGGTCCAAAGGCTGTGGAATCTATTAAGAATCACAAGGCTGTATATCTTATGGCTGTAGGTGGTGCTGCATACTTGGTATCAAAGGCTATCAAGAAGGCTCGTGTATTAGCATTCCCTGAGCTTGGTATGGAAGCTATTTATGAGTTCCAAGTAGAGGATATGCCAGTAATGGTAGCTGTAGATTCTGAAGGTAGCAATATCCATGTAAATGGACCACAAGAATGGAAGAACAAGATTCAGGCAATTGATTTCAAATACCTAGAATAGTTCTAAAAACAAGATACTTGATTCTAAAAGGGTCTAACAAGTAGTAAAAATCCTACTACTTAAAAATTGAGTAGGATTTTTTTATGCCTAGGTCATTACGGAAAAGCGTAACAACCATATGTAACAACGTTGATTTTAAGAATAGAATTGAAAAAAATGTAAGAAAATTGCCATGTAATTGACTGTTAAAAGCCTTTTGTTTATTGATACTGTAAAGTTGATCAAATAATTGAATATTTTATCTGAAATCGTTTTCTTTTTTTGCTATTTTAACCTTAAATGAAGTTGCGGATGTTGTTCGACTGCAATATAAGTATTATTAAATGAGGAAATCTTAATATGAAGAAACAGAATGGTTTTACATTGATTGAACTTGTTGTTGTAATTGTAATTTTAGGTATTTTAGCAGCTACTGCAGCACCTAAGTTTATGGATCTACAAAAGGATGCTCGTATAAGTGCAGCACAGGGTTTGGTTGGTGCTTTAAAAAGTTCTGTTAGTATGACTTATAGTAAAGCAATCCTCGCAGGAAAAGATAAATCTCAATCAGGGGCCTTTATCTGCGCTTCAGGTTCTATGAAGGCTGATAAAACTGCTTGTTCTACTACAACTGAACAAGTAGATTTGGTTTACGGTAGACCAGCAGGAACAGCTACAGGTATCATTAATGCTATTGATCTTGACGTTTCTGAATATTCAGCTACTGCAACTACCGACTGGACTTATAAAGCAGGTACAGCTGGTACAATTTATATAATGCAAAAGGGTTCAGCAGAAGTTACATCTGATACTGCTGGTTGTGGTGTTTCTTATACTCAATCAGCAAATGCTACCTCATCTCCTGTAATTAAGGTTGTTGATACTGATTGCTAATATGTCTTAGGAAATGCTTTCTAAGATTTATTGAAGCATAATAAGATTAGGGGACTTCTATAAATTAACTTTTTTGCGATGTCCCAATGTTAAAACACAC
>CAVGFV010000164.1:0-9653 GCA_963628765.1 Succinimonas sp. | reverse complement strand
ACCACACCAACCAATATAATCTCTTTAGTTAACCAAAATAAAAAAATTTGTTGATAAAACACCAAGTTAAATGGTGTAGGAATTTATTGTCTAAAATTAAAATTTAATATTATTTATGCGAATAGGATACACTTTTTATGCCTAATGATATCTTATAATGGTTAATTTGTGTGTTTTAACATTGGGACATCGCAAAAAAGTTAATTTATAGAAGTCCCCTATATTTCTTCCTTATTGGTGAATAAAACTATGTTGTTTTTTTTAATTTGGGTTTCGCTAATTTTGAGCATTAAAAAAGCCGCTTTCGCGGCTTAAATAGTTAGATCATAGAGCGAGCGTATTTAGGACGGGCTTTCATAATTTGGTCAATCTGTTCTTCAGTCATTTTATTTTTTGAGAGACCAACAGCTTTATAAGTAATATATGGGCGTGCGTCTACGGCAATCATCATTGGAGCTTTCCCGCTTAAGGAATCCTTATCGTTAGTTGCTGTAAGGATACCAGAAGCAAGTAGCTGTTGTACTGATGGTTCCGATACAGGAAGGTTAAGTACGCTTTTTCTTTGTAAAATAAATTCTCTTAATAATGCTTTTTCAGAGAAGTCTAAACAAGTAACAGCTTTTAAAAGATTAGCATTATGGGTCTTGATGTTAATTTTTCTGTTAGCTAGAGTTACTAGTTCGATAATACCTCTACTTATAAAATAAGAGAGGGAAACAATAAATACCAACCACAATAAGCTTCTCGCTTCAGTGATGTATTTGGATAACTCAGCATTAATTGATTCAAAAGGCACAATAAGTAAGCTAATTGACAATACCATTACCCAAAGCATAATTGCGGTAAGTTTTGCTAAAATTTTGTTTTCAGAAACCTTGTTCATATCAAAATTCCTATTTGTCAAAAATCTGTCTATGTCTTATAGCTAGCAATTGCTGTGCCATTTTTATTAAATGCTTTAGTCGGTAAGATTTTAAGAGCAAGTTATATGTTATAAAATCCACAAAATTATGTTTATGTTTGTTGTGTAATTACTATTATTTGTGGGAATAAACCTCTTTTATGGTAAATAGTGTGGCTTTTACCTCAAATATTTTTTAAAGTTCAACATTTTTGCGAAAAAATTATTTTTTTAAACAAATTTTATTCACTTATGAATTTATCGCAAGTATAATTAGGGTGTGCTTTTAGTTTTATAAAAATGATTAATGCGTGAAGGAAATTTTATCATGAAGAAAATTACAGCAATTATTAAACCTTTTAAATTAGATGATGTTCGTGAATCTCTTAGTGCTAAAGGCATCTCAGGTATGACTGTATCTGAAGTTAAAGGTTTTGGACGTCAAAAAGGTCACACCGAACTTTATCGTGGCGCAGAATATGTTGTTGATTTCCTTCCAAAAGCAAAGCTTGAAATCGTTGTGAAAGATGAAGATGTTGATAGCTGCATTGAAGCGATAACTAAAGGTGCTCATACAGGAAAGATTGGTGACGGAAAAATCTTCATCTCTGATGTTAGCAGAGTTATTAGAATTCGTACTGGCGAAGAAAACGAAGATGCTATTTAATCTTTAATTTTTTCGACATCATAAGTGTTCTTAATTTATTAGAGTGCTTTTTTGTTATATTTAAAGCAGTTGAGTATTTTTATAATATTTAACTGCTTTATTGTTTCTATAGAATCGTTCTTATGTGTAGTAAGTGAATGAACCTTACCTACATTTTGTAAAGCCTTGTACTGAATCAGAATCAAAATTATTATTTTGGATATTTGGTAACCTATTCTGCTATTAAAATGTCGAAAGTCACTTTTCTATTGTAGAATTAAATGAGTTGTAGCGAATTTTATAGGTATATGGTGACATATTGATGACATTGTTAAAAAACAGCATTTTTTGTACTTTGGTTGCCGTATTTTTTCTTATGGGGTGCAGTTCTACAATCCCGTCTAAACCTAAAGATCTTTGTAGTATCTTTCAAGAAAATCCAGATTGGTATGAAGATGTTCAAAATGTTTACCATAAAAGAAAAGTTCCTATAAATATTGTTATGGCCTTTATCTACCACGAATCAGGATATGTAGAAGACGCCAAACCTCCTATGCGTTGGTTTTTATTCATTCCATATGGAAGAGGAAGTTCAGCTTATGGTTATCCACAAGCACAAGACGAGGTATGGTCTGATTACCAAGATGCCGCAGGTGGTTTTTGGAGCTCAAGAGATGATTTTGAGGATTCAGTGGATTTTATAAGTTGGTATATGCTGGAGAGTAAAAGACGCAATGGTGTGGCACTTACAAACGCATATGCTCAATATTTGAACTATCATGAGGGCTGGCAAGGTTATAAGAAAGGTTATTGGAAGAAAAATGCTTCTCTTAAAAAATTAGCCAATTCCGTCTCGTCACTCTCTAAAAAATATGGCGATCAATTAAGAAACTGCAAATTGTAGATGTTTTGTAGTTGCCTATTTTAAGTATAAGAATCTCTTTAAATTAGTAACTAACTCCTCATTTAAGAAAGCCTAAGACATAATTTTGAGGTTATTTTAGGGGATAAAAAAAAGGATAAATTTATGAGTGAAAATATCGAAGAAATGGAATCAGAGGATGTTAGCCTCGCAGATATAATAAAGGATATCCCTGGATATAATGATTTAGATGCCATTGAAGATGAATCAGAATCTATTATTTCAGCTGTTGTAGAAGATGGTAATGACGCTGAATTAAGTTACGAAATTGAACATATTTTTACCTCCACAGAATTTACTAAACTAGAAAAATTTATCGTAAAACTAGTGGAACTTTTAGGAGATGATGTTCAAGTTGAAGAGCCAGAAGAAGGTAAAGAAGGCCGTATAACCTTTTATACTGTCAATGTAATCACTGAACATAAACTAAATTTAGAAGAAATAATGACCGAAATTAAGTCCTTTATTTCTTTATGTAATGAGTACTCAATTATTTATGATGGTTGGGGAACTCAGGTAGAGTAAATCCCAAAGTCGGTACATCGCGATTTTGTCTTTGTAGTAAATATCATAAAAAAGGCCCCGAAAATTTTTGTTCAAATTTTGGGGCCTTTATAACGCAGGGATTTTAGTCTCAGTTAAATTTTGTAGGTTATCTTTACAGAAAGGCCATGGGGAGTAATGTTAGCTAGAGAGATTACCCCGCCTTGTTTATAAACTAGATTTCTCACTATTGATAAACCAAGGCCCACATGGGCATTATCAGTAGGTCTAACTTCATCTAATCTCATAAAAGGCTTAAATACGCTTTCTTGCTTATCCTCAGGTATACCAGGCCCGTTATCTGTTATGGTAATTATTACTTCATCTGGAGACTCTTCTAGAGATACGGAAACCTTACTGCCATAACATAAACCGTTGTCTATTAAATTTTGTAGAATGCGATGCATTTCAGTAGGTTTACAGAGAAAGTGTTTTACCTTGTTATATTCAGACAACTCTTCAAAGGATACTTCTTTATTGTTGTCTTGATAGTCATTAACAATACTGTCAATAAGACTAGGAAGGTGCAACTCTCTACTTTTTTCACCATTTTCTTCACTTCTTGCGAAATCAAGGGTTGCTCTAACCATTTTGGTCATGTTGTTGATAGTCGATAAAAGTTTGGTTTTATCTTCGCTATCAGGCATGAGTTCGGCTCTTAGCATAAGGCTTGTAAGAGGTGTTTTTAAGTCGTGGGAGATGCTTGCTAGAATCCTGGTACGATCTTGAATGAAGGTGGTTATTCTTTCCTGCATTCTGTTAAATGATCGTAATAGATCTTGAATTTCGTCAGGCCCTTGGATTGGTAGAGGCTTAGATTCATAGTCTCTACTTAAAATATTAACCTGGGACGTAAGTTTGGCTAAAGGCATAGTCAATTCTTGGACTAACAAATATAGAATGAAGGCTCCAAGAATAGAAGTAAATACAATAGCGTAAAAAACTCTTGATGAAATTTTAGGCAAAAAATGGTGGGGCCTAAATTTGGCGAAAACTAAATATTTGTTATTGCTAAGTTTTATAGAGCCATGCATGGAAAGAGAATTTTTTTCCATAAAACGTTCAGAAATTTTCGCCTTTTTATAGAAGTCTTCAATGGACATTGTTGGAGTATTTCTGAGTACTCTACTCCTATGCATTTTTTTCTTATCCATTGATGTTGCAAACTTATTATTGTGTGTGTCATTTTTGGAAAGTTCAAAGGCTTCAGGCGCAGTATAAATGCCAAAGTAGCCTAAAATCCTCATATACCAAGGACGTTTTTTATTCTCAAAATTATCGATAAAGTCTTCTTCCTTAGGAATGGGGAATTCATCTATATTGAGTTCTGGGGTGTCATCCGTCATTATCCGTACAGAGCCCTCAGAAATGCCCACAGCATCACTCAGCTTTTGCTCAAAGCTGTTGTTTCTAACTGTAGTTTCTATAGGTAGGTCAGAGATATAGACCACAAGGCCATGACTACTTTGCGATTTTGCCGATTCTCTTTGGATATTATCAGGAGTTGCATCAATAATTCTAGCGATGCTGGTTAATTTAACCAAGGAAAACTTCAAATTATTATCGGTCCAAGTGTCATTGATGTCCCATACGAAAACAATAATGATAATAATTTGTAGGGCAAAGAGACTGATAGTCGAGCCTAAAAAAAATCTTCCTTTGAGAGTCCTTGGAATAAAATTATGCAGGTTCATGTGTTACATCGGCAGTAAAGCAATATCCGCCACCCCAAACAGTTTTTATGAATTCTGTATTTTCAGCATTTGTTTTGAGTTTCTTTCTTAGTCTGCTTACTAACGTATCTATCGATCTATCAAACACCTGTGCTGTACGTCCTCTCGCAAGATCTAAGAGTTTATCTCGAGATAGAGTTTCAAGAGGGTGACTTAGGAAAGTAATCAAGAGATCATATTCTGCAGTTGAGAGGGAAATTAGTGCACCGGTGCCATCGGTGAGTTCTCTTTTTTGAACATCGAGGGTTTGGTTTGAGAAATGATAAAACTTTATAGATTTTTCATTACTGGTGTTATCAGTGTTGTGCACTCTTCTCAAAACAGCTCTAATGCGAGCCAGAAGTTCTCTTGGATTAAAAGGTTTGGAGAGATAGTCATCTGCTCCAATTTCCAAACCAACAATTCTATCAGTGTCATCGGTCATAGCCGTGAGAATTATTATAGGTGTGGAATTCCCTTGTCCTCTAAGGCGTTTACATATTGATAAACCATCTTCGCCAGGTAGCATTACGTCGAGAACAATAAGATCTGGTTTTTGTTTATTTATGATGACATCTAGTTCGCCACCATCGTTAGCTGTTACCGCTTGGCAACCGTGTTGTTCAAGGAAACGTTTAACAAGGTCTCTTATATCTTTATGATCATCAACCACAGCTATTAGTGGATTACTTACTTCCGAGTTCATCTGTATTTCCTTCCAGGAGGAGAAATTGGATTGTTTGACGAATAAAATTTGAAAATTCTTTTTTGCCAGAGAAACTATCTCTATGAGCGGTGAGGCTCATTTTGTTTTCAACACAGAAATATTCTATTAGATCTTTTAACTGTGGCAAATCTATTTTTGCTATTACTTCGTCTAGGTTTAGTATGAAAAATAAGAATATTTCACGGGAAGCGTGTTCAATACTATGTCTTTGGAAAGCAACTGCTTTAAGTAGATTAACATCTATGTCAAAGCTATCGTTATTAAATACCGCCGATAACTTAGCGATATCCACATCTGTAGATATCTGAGAGAGTCTCACAAAGTTGTTATGAATTCTTTCGGATAAGGAATCGTTATCTTGTGGAAGCTCCGCACCTAATTGTTTATAGCTCTTGATAATTTGAAAGAGATTTTGATCTAAATGGTGACGGAAGTTAAGCCAAGTTAGGTTATTAAAGAATTTCTTACTCATTAAAGTATTTGTTTTTTGAGCTTCATTTGTTAGGGGGAAAAGCATGACAAGTGAGCTAAGTCCACTGTTTTTATTTGGAGTAATACCTAACATTACTGGCTTGAAGTTGCAATTTTCCCAAAATAAAAGGGTGTCATTTTTTAAAGCAAAAGAAACTCCTAGAAAATCGCTATCTTTGGTTTTTGTAATTTCTAAAATAAGCTTTTTGCCCAAGCCATTTCTGCGAAGGTTATTCAAAGTTACGATTCTTTCAATACGGGCATATTTATAATTACCTGCTTCTTCAAATCCGGCATGTGCTAGCAGAGTTTGAGGAATGAGATTTCCAGGAGGCATGCGTTTCCCATAGAAGATTTCTTGGGATAGTGCTGGATTAAGATTACCCTCGTAACTAATGATCGCTAGATTCAAAATTTTGTTATGAGTTTGTAAGGTATTTTTATCAACAATGCTTGTGGATAACATTGCTAGTTCGGTGTTGTTACAGTCTATCCAGCGAATTAAATCTTGCGGAGAATTTTCATAATGGTTGCCATCTAATATGGCCTCAACTTCTTGGAGTAAATCAGGGTTATCAATAAGAGAAGCAAAGCTCAATAAATTGAATTCAGTGTTTAGGGGGGCAATATTGCTTAATTCCACATCCTGTTTATCTGAGTCTGTGCGAAAGAAAACTTCATTAAGGAAGTTGTCTAAATTGTCGTTTATGAACCTAAATTGTTTCGTGAGAGTGAAACTCGTAAAATTGAATTCTTTTGCTAGGATATGCACTACACCTTTTCCACTGCCTTCGTAGCCAGTAATGGTGGACACTAAAAGCACTTTTTTAAAGTGGGTTAAGATATTCCTAATTATAGATAATGGTAGGGTAGCTGCTTCCTCAATGATTAAAAAGGCAACATCAGTGGCCTTATCAAGGTAGTTTTCTCGCGTAATTTCCGTAATATTGTTGTGATAATTCTTATTAAGAATGCCACTACTACCAAACAAAACCCCAATGGGTTCGTTGTGCTTTTCAAGATACAGATCTATTACTTTTTTGGTTAATAGAGTTTTTCCAGATCCTCTAGGTCCTGTAAGAAGGATTTTAAATTCTTGAGAGTTCTCTACAGTAGAAAAAAAGTTGTGAATAAAGTTATCTTGTTCATCCGTAAATAAAATTTTAGGATTGTCTTGAGAATTACCTAAAGGGAAGGAAATGAAAAAAGCCTTGTTAAGGGTATTTAGCAAGGAAGTAGAAAAAGATTCAATATTGTACTTGTGTAAGGTTTTTACGAAGTAATCAAAATAGACACTATTTTGATTTTTTATAAACAAAAATAGAGCTCCATTAGAGCTAATCATCCCCGAGAGCATCAAAATTAGGTTAGCGTTTATTGATTCAAGGACGATCCCAGCTTTGACAAAAGTAGTCCCAAGAAATTGACTAAGATGAGCAAAAGAAAAAAATTGGTTCTTACCCTGTTTATTACTTTGTGAATATCTTTGATAATTGATTAAAGATTCAGGCAAGAAAATATTTAATGTTTGGTATTTGTGAATTTTATTAATGCTTTCAAGGAGATCTGATTCCGAATACCAAAAGATAACATAGCAGCTTCGATTATGGGTATTTAAATTATCATTGTTGGAAAGCATTGTAAGTGAACCATAAAGTCAAGGATAAAGAGTATAATTTGAATAATACCAATGCGTATATGTGGTCGCAATATTGTGGAGGATTTTATGGGTGCAGCGGCAGTTTTTCTAGATAGAGATGGAGTGATAAATGAGGAGATTGATTATGTTCATACCATAGATCAATTCAAATTCATTGAGCACGCTATTGATGCTATGAAAATTATCAAAGACAAAGGCTATGCACTTATTGTGGTTACCAATCAATCAGGTATTGCGAGAGGATACTACACAGAAGAAGATTTTTTGAAATTAACAGAATGGATGGATTGGTCGCTACAGTTACGAGGCGTGAGACTTGATGGAATTTATTACTGTCCTCACCATCCAACAAAAGGCATAGGAAAGTACCTTTGCGACTGCGATTGTAGAAAACCTAAACCAGGCATGTTCTATGAAGCTCGCGATTATAGAAACCTAGATTTAGCAAAATGCTATATGGTAGGGGATAAGATTAGTGATGTCCAAGCAGGTTTAAATGCGGGAATAAAAAAGAATTATCTTGTTCGTACTGGCCATAAGATTGATGAAAGTTCTATCGGATTAGCTACTGGCATCTATGACAATTTGTTGGATTTTGCGAAAGATTTACCCGAGTTAGCGGATGAGGATAAAGCAAAATCATTGAAACCTGTACGAAGGGAAGATGGTAGCACCGTTTATATGGTAAACGAATCCGAGCCAAAGAAAAAAACTACCAAAGAAGAAAACGTTAAAAAAGAATCTCATAAACAGGTTGATATTCAGGAAGACGAAGAGTTCCAGGAATTAACAGACATACCAGATGATAAAATTTTTGTAGACCTTGAAGATGATGATTTTGATGTTGTTAAGAAAAGAACCAGTCACAAGAAAAACAGAAAAGGGAAGAAGAGAAAATAAAAATTAAATAGACAAAAATAGCTTGGTAGTAAACCAAGTTAAAAAATAATAAATAACACAGTAATTTGTCCAAAAAGGAAAATTTTGGGCTAAATTGCTGTTTTTTTGATAGTCATGGGAAATTTTTTTAAAAAAATCAAAAAAACTATTGACTGATGTCAAAAAATCTTTAAAATGCGCATTCACTTGCTCAGTACGAGCAACAAGTTCTTTAACAAACAGTTTAGACAATCTGTGTGGGCACTCGGCAGACAGTATTGAGGCTTTAAGAAATTAAGAAAAAGTCTTAGTAATGTAAACTGCAGAGTGAACAAACGAAACAGTTAAATTCATTATTGAGCAACACAAACTTTTAAATTGAAGAGTTTGATCATGGCTCAGATTGAACGCTGGCGGCAGGCTTAATACATGCAAGTCGAACGGTAACAGCAAGAAAGCTTGCTTTTTTGGCTGACGAGTGGCGGACGGGTGAGTAATACCTGGGAAACTGCCTGAATGAGGGGGACAACACTTGGAAACGGGTGCTAATACCGCATACGCCCTGAGGGGGAAAGTATGGGAAACCATACGCATTCAGATGTGCCCAGGAGGGATTAGCTAGTTGGGGAGGTAACGGCTCACCAAGGCGACGATCTCTAGCTGGTCTGAGAGGATGATCAGCCACATTGGGACTGAGACACGGCCCAAACTCCTACGGGAGGCAGCAGTAGGGAATATTGCACAATGGAGGAAACTCTGATGCAGCCATGCCGCGTGTGTGAAGAAGGCCTTCGGGTTGTAAAGCACTTTCAGTTGGGAGGAAGTGTATGAGTCGAATAGGCTTGTATTCAGACGTTACCAACAGAAGAAGCACCGGCTAACTCCGTGCCAGCAGCCGCGGTAATACGGAGGGTGCAAGCGTTAATCGGAATAACTGGGCGTAAAGCGCACGCAGGCGGTTATACAAGTCAGATGTGAAATCCCGGTGCTTAACGTCGGGCGGTCATTTGAAACTGTATGACTAGAGTGCTGTAAGGGGAGATAGAATTCCAGGTGTAGCGGTGAAATGCGTAGATATCTGGAAGAATACCGGTGGCGAAGGCGATCTTCTGGACAGTTACTGACGCTCAGGTGCGAAAGCGTGGGGAGCAAACAGGATTAGATACCCTGGTAGTCCACGCCGTAAACGATG
>CAVGFV010000163.1:0-3009 GCA_963628765.1 Succinimonas sp. | reverse complement strand
CTGCTTTTATATAGTTAGTAACAGCTCTACCAAAATTTATAAAAGGTTGCTGACTTGCATACTTAGTAACTTCATAAGTAAATGGATAAAGCTTTTTCTTCTTTGAATTAAACTCTTTCTTATAATCAAGATTTGATGGTAACTTCGGTTTTTCTGTTATCTGAGAATGTAAAAGAGGAGCGGTTTTATTTTCCCTTAGTTCTTTATAATATATGTTTAAATCAGAAATATACTGTTTATAATCTTCAGTGAATTTTTCTACACACCAGTTGTAGACAAATCTCGAAACGCCAAAAGCCTTTCGACAATAAGTCTTAAACTTATTGTTTGCTTTGATTTCGATTTTTTGAGCTACTATTGGCATATCTTTTTATTCTTCTACTGCTTTTTTTAAATTTTCTATCAGCTTTTTATTCTTTTTGCTTCTGCTTCCATACAGTCTTGCTGAAAACACTGTTATAATTTCAAGTACGTCTTTCGCTAAATCCTCTTCAAATGAAGATTTTTCTTCACCACTGTTGATGATGACCACTTCTACTCCTTTAGCTTCACAAATTGAGAATATTAGCTCTGCTCCAAATCTTAACAGTCTATCTTTATGTGTAATAACTAGTCTTTTAACTTCATCGTTTAAGATGCGATTTATTAGGGATGTTAATCCTTTTTTGTAATAATTCATACCTGAACCTAGGTCAGTTATGAGCTCATACTTAAATCCATTTGATGAACAATACATTTCAAGAACTTGAGCTTGTCTTACAAGATCTTCTTTTTGATCATGAGAGCTGACTCTAGCATATGCAATAGTATATCTTGTATCAGTCTCTACACGGATTTCTTTCCCTGATATTGCAATTATTTTATCTAAATTATATCTTCTAGTACCACCAGGAGAGATTGAATCAGGTTTTAGCTTGCCAGATTTTTCCCAATTTCTTAATGTTTGAACATGGACGCCCAAAATTTCGGCAGCCTTTCCGATTGAAATTATTTTATTCATAAGTATTACAATATCTATAAATTATTTTCATATATTATAAACTATTTATATATTTAACACAACTGTTATTAACCCTTGGCATTAGCATTCTCGATAACGTTGTTTGACATATAATCTTCCTTATTTTTTTAACTGATATTTTTAAAATGAACTGTTTGTTCCTAGTGAACACAGAAAATATTAAGGCTAAAAAAAGAAGAAAAATTTTGAACCTAGGGTGAACTTTGGTAGTTTTTTAAGAGAAGCTTAAAGTCTACTTATAAAACGTAATTTTTTAAGTAGTCTTTAACCTTATGACAATAAAGTGGCTTCCTTTTCTACACTTAAGGGAGTGCTTATACACCACAATTTGCCAATTTTTTAATAACAAAATATGCCACCTTATTTATAAGGCAAAGTTGTTATCAGTCAATAATCACCGTGGCAATAAGCCAGCATGAATGATGTTTCCTTACGATAAACTTTGTAACAATTTGCAACTTATTTTGTAAAACCTTTGCCTTTAATATGTGTCTCAGTACATGAACTTCACAAAATAATTGGTAAAAGACAGAGGCTTCTATGAAAACTATCAGTATTTTTATAACTACAATGATTGTAAGTGCTTCTCTAATGCTTACAGGATGCGTATTACCGCCTCCACATCATCAAAATAATGAACATTTTGAGGAAATGCATAACTCTAACCATAACAATCATCAAAATAGACAACATAATGACAGAAACAATGATAGTTATCACAACCACAATAACAAAGGCAAATATAGATAAATACAAGGAAGCATAAAGATGTTAGTTCATAAAATAATATTTGCCGGATTATCGGCGTTTGGAGTAGCAATTTTGTTGCAAGGTTGCGTTGTTTCTGGGCCAAGAACAGCAGTCATAGCCCCGCCACCATTAACTATACCTGTACCTACAGTTAGTGTTTCTACAGTTACTGTGCCTACTCCAGGAATCTACATGACTGGTAGCCCCGGGCCTAGACCACCTCATTACCACCATTCTAGAAGATGGTAATGGTTGAAGCTAAAAAACAAAATGTGAAAATTGGTAACTAAAAATGGGGTTAAAAAGATGATTTTAAAAAGGAAATCAAAAAGCAAAGTAACGCCAAAATTTACAACGCAAAACTCCTACTGAAATCTTTATGTGATTAAGTTGGCGATTGCGAAAATACACATTGACTAATAAAACGTTTACGTCAAATATAAAAGGTAACCACTATCTAGTGGTTAGAAAGAGGAAACACAAGAATAATGTTTTTCTCTTTTGATAAAAAATTGTGGTTCTGAACACTAGAGCAGAAGGACTTAAAATATGAATACAGGTTCTCTTATAACACTAGCAGGAACAGTTTTAATGGCTACATCCTTATCAGGATGTGTCCTTGTAGATGATGGATATGGGTACGATGTTTATGACGATAGCTATATTGTTTCATCCGCACCAAGCGTAACTATCGTGGATACATATCTTCCTCCACCACCTCCTCCAAGACATCATTTTGGTCCTCCGCCTCCTCCGCCAAGACACCATATGGGCCCAGGACCTAGACCCGGTTTCGGTCCACCCCCAGGACCACGTATGGGACCTGGTCCGCACATGAGACCTGGTCCTGGTGCATTCGGCCCTCCAGGGCCTCGTATGGGTCCAGGTCCTAGATCCGGAGCTGATGCCTTTGGCCCTCCAAGATCTGGTCCTAGATCTGGTGCTGGCGCATTTGGACCACCAGGTTCTGGACCAAGATCAGGAGCTGGTGCCTTTGGACCTCCGGGACCTCGTAGACATTAATTTCGGTATTTCGAGGTAATATTTACTTTTAGAATTTCTTATAAACTGGGTACTGTTCTGCGATACCCAGTTTTTTTTGAGGCTTCGGGCATGATTGTGGGTAAAATGTCTTGCCTCTGACTAAAATTTCATATTGAAAAAGCCACCTAGGCTCCTGTAACCGTAATTCTGTCATTTTAAACATACACAGAAAAAAAGTTTAAGGAAGTTGTAGA
>CAVGFV010000162.1:0-3228 GCA_963628765.1 Succinimonas sp. | reverse complement strand
ACCAAACTTTTCCAAAACGGATCTCGCTGAAATTTCTGAAGATGAAATAACCTCCCTCATTAAGAAACTTCAAAATATCACGGGAGACCGAGAGATCATTAACGAGTACTGTGATTTTCTCAAGGGTAAATATGCCTTTGATCCCGCATGTCTCACAGGTTAAAAACGATTTTTAGTAAAAAACTCTGATCTAGTAAACATTTCAAAAAAACTGTTACAATTAGTTATCACTGTAAAGTTCTCTTTATGGTGATAATAAAAGAACCGGTTGCAAAACTTATTCATTATGACAGGAGTTAAAGATGTCATTTCTTGCAGTTGCTATTCTGCTTGTTTTAGTTGTTATTGCTTTCCTCTACTGGGTAAAGATTCAAAATACCCTAGTAAGTCTTGAAGGTGGTTTTAAGAATGCATTTTCTCAAATCGATGTGCAACTTAAGAGAAGATATGATTTGATTCCAAACTTGGTTAGCACTGCAAAAGCCTACCTTAAGCACGAAGAAAACACTTTAGTTGAGGTAACTAAGGCAAGAAATGCAGCTGTACAAGCTCTTGAGATGTTTAGAAAGGATAATGGTGCTCCAGATAGTGCTGCTAAACTTGCACAATCTGAACAGGTTTTAGCTGGTGCTTTAAAGAGCCTTAATATTCAAATTGAAAAGTACCCAGAACTCAAAGCTAATAGCAATATTCTTTCAGTTCAGGAAGAAATTACCTCTACTGAAAACAAGATTGCTTTTGCTCGTCAGGCATATAACGACAGTGTGACTGAGTTTAATATTTACAGAAAGAAGTTCCCTAACAACATCATTGCTCCACTTGCTGGTTATAACAAGGATGCTGGTCTTCTTGAATTTAGCGATCACGCCGTAATTCAGGAAGCTCCTAAGGTTAACTTCTAATTTAGGTATAACCAAATTCCTCGCAAATGAGTACCAAGTAAAAACAAATAGGTGTTCATAGAAAACAGGATTACGAAGTGTTGATTTCTAACGAAATCAACACTTTTTGTTTTTAAGGTGGCATTGAACGCTATTAGAAAAAACTAAGAGGGCAAACCAAAAAGTTATTGTAAGTTAGTAGCCAATACCGACGTTGCTAGCAACATAGCTAATACTGTCATTGTTTTTTTCTTGCGCAGCCTAAAAAGTAATTCCTTGATGATTAGTAGTGATTCTTTAGAAGATTTTATAAAAGTAGCACCGTTAAAAAATTTTAGGAGCACTAATTATTGCTAATATAAAGGGCATAGCAGTAAATACTTTTAGTATCAAAATTTAAAAAAGTCATAGAACTTTTACCTCAGTGGGGAAAAGTATTCACTTTCGGAAGTGTTTAGGTAAAAAAATCCTTAAGGTTTTCTAAAATTTCGTAATAATTTCAGTTGTTAAGATAAGATGTTTCTTCTACGCAAAATTAACTTGGATCACCGAGCTAAGTTTTGAACAATCTACAGAATAAGTTTCTAAACTTAATAGGCGTGGAAAATAGGCATCTTAAGGTAAGTTTCTTCCTTTTTTGTACCATTTTTTAGAGCTTTTTAACGCTTTCGGGATTTATCAACGACTTAAAATAGTTTACACATTTTGTCTACCGCTATATAATGCCTCAGTTTTTGATGTGTCCAGTTTATTTACTGGCTGTAAGAAGTCGGCTCTAAGAGTCGCATCAGTTTGGCTGAAAATAAATTCAGTGTAATAAAGATCGTATCGGAAAACAGTTTGAAATAAAGTGCGTTTAAGCCTTTGCTAAATAAGACCACTGAAATATTCTGGATTTCCGTTAATTGAGGTGTAAGAATGCAAGTTTCAATTGAAGCTTCCGAAGGTTTTAACCGCCAGCTTAAGGTAACAATTCCAGCTGAAGATTATAAAAAGATGCGTCAGAAAGAAATCGTTATGATTTCTAAGAACCGTCGTTTTCCTGGCTTCCGTTCAGGCCATGTTCCAACTAACGTAATCGAACGTGAGTATGGTGCTGAAATTGCTGAAAGAACCATCAACGACCTTATCAATGGTTCTATCATCAATGCGATCTCACAGAGTAAGATTGAAAATGTTTCTTATGAAAGTCTTCCTGTAGTATCAAATATTACTGACAATGGTCCAGCACAGGATCTTACTTATACTCTTGAAATCGAAGTTAACCCAGAAGTTAATGTAGATAAAGACCTTTCTACCATCGAAATCGAAAAGGTTAAGGGCGTAGTATCTGATGCAGACATTGACAAGATGCTTTTGAACCTTAGAAAGCAGGCTGGTAAGTGGAAAGAAGGTACTGATGCAACTTGCGATCAGGACGACATGGTTAATATTTCATTCGAGGGCTCTATCGATGGTGTAGCTTTCGAAGGTGGTAAGTCAGACAACACTAATGTAATCATTGGTGCAGGTCGCTTTATCCCAGGCTTTGAAGATCAGCTTAAAGGCCACAAGGCTGGTGACTCATTTGATATCAATGTTACCTTCCCTGAAAATTACCACAACAAGGATTTAGCTGGTAAGGCTGCTGTATTCAAGGCTGTTGTAAACAAGGTTTCAACTCTTGAGCTTCCAGAACTTAATGAAGAATTCTTCAAGATCTATAGCCCAGATACTCCAGATCTTGAAAGCTTCACCAAAGAAGTTCGTAAGAACATGGAACGTGAAATTGAAATCACCACCATGACTCAGAATATCTCTACTGCTTTTGATAAGCTTTATGATGAATTCAGTGCTGGTTTTGATCTTCCACAGAGACTTCTTAAGAAGAACGAAGACGACATCAAGGAACGTTATACCAAGAGTGGTCGTCCTGCTCCTGCTGATGACAAGATCAAGGAAGCAGCTACTCGTAACCTTAAGTTCCAGTACATCGTTGGCGCATTCATTAAGAAGCACAACATCACCCTTGATGAAAAGCGTGTTGATGCATACATCGATACTATTGCTTCTGCATACGATAGCTCTGAAGAATACAAGAAAGCTGTTAAGAACAATCGTGAACAGTTCTCTAAGTTCGCTGATAGAGCATTCGAAGGTCAGATTGCTGACTTTATCTTCAGCAATGCTAAGACCACTGAAGTTGAAAAGAGCTTTACTGAACTTACCCCTAACATGTTCTAAGTTCAAAGCTAGTTTCTAGTTTTAAATGTAAAAACCGATTCTTACGAGAATCGGTTTTTTGTTTTTTAACCTAAACTCTGTCGTTATTTGTATGTTTAGGGTCAAAAGGACTGAACGTAAAGTT
>CAVGFV010000161.1:0-3917 GCA_963628765.1 Succinimonas sp. | reverse complement strand
TTTTTCATGACCTTAGTAAGCTCTTCTAATGTTTCGCTATATCTCTTTGCTAGGATTTGCTTGTTATTCTCAGTAAGTTTAAGCGCTGTCTCTAGTTTCATTATTTTCTTAACTGAAGCGCCATCTTCTGTGGCTTTAAAGCTGTTTATGTAGTCGCATAAACTCTCAATAATGTCGCGGTCTGTGTAGTCCCCTTTAAAGATGTACTTAATGTCTTCTAAATCAATCTTTTTCTTCTTTTCTAAGACCAAATTAAGGAAGCGTGGTATTGATGGATTAAAATATTTTATGCAATCTTCCATAGCTATTCTTCTCCTCTAATTTCTTCACTTCTACCTCTCCAGGAAGTTCCTTTGAGAATTATTTCTTTGTCTGAAGGCCTAAACAAACGGTCCATAAGAGCATCTCTAATAATGCCTTCTGGTAAAGGAGAAGCTAGTGCTTCTCTCTTTAGCTGTGTCGTTACAATGATTGAACCAAACCCGTAGTGACGATCTACAATTTCATTAAGTCCAGTTGCTACTTTGTCAGTTATTTGATTTAAGCCGTAGTCATCAAAGATTAAGAGCTTGGCACGTCTCAAAGACTCTTTAAATCGAATTAATTGAGCGTTATCTTTCGTTTCAATGGCAACACATAGTTCGTTGAAACGGTAATAAAGAACGGTTCCGCCAGACTGAATTACTTCGAGACCAGCTGCAATGGCTAAAGCAGTTTTGCCGACACCTGTAGGACCAGAGATTATGATGTTCATGCAATTATCAAGATACTTAAGTTCTTTTAATAACTGCATATCATTACGTTCTAAACCTCTTTCTGCATCAACAGAGATTTGTCTTAGATAGACCTTTCTAGGAAGGCGGGATTTCCTATAAAGACGGCTGATGGTGTTTATTTTATTTACACTTATCTGAGTCTCTAAACATGATTCCATACGATCTTCAAATGGCAAATCCTTGTAATTTAAAGGGTTGCTAAATTGTTCCAATAATTCATCAGCAATGCCAGTAAGCTTACAGAATTTAGCTAATTCAATAAGATTTTCTTGTTGATCTAGCAACACGACTTCTTCACCATTCTGGGTAATTATCTTTGCCATTTTTTTAATCCCTAGCTATCATGACTTCTGTGGTATTTGTATTTCGTAAGTACGAATTACTACTTGTGGTTCTGTTAACTGTTGTTAGCGAAGTACCTTCTGAGTTTTTTAAGTCTTTCTTATACTGCTTGACCAAGCTCAGATAGATTTTCTTGATCTCACTGACCCTCCATTGGTCTGTAGGAAGTTGCAGAACCATCTTAAATGCCTCTAAGACCAATTCTTTGTATTCCTCTGTTTCATAGAATCTAATCACTGCTCGACAGCTAGTTAAGGCATTGCTTAAATAGGTTTGAGGGTGAGTAGCAACCAGATCTAAACGAGCTCGACAGAACCCATACACCTCTTCTCCAAGCATTGAAGCATGCTCTAGAATTTCCGTTGGTGTTTTAAGAATTTCATTAGCTTTTGTTATCTCCTGATGCTCCTTCGGCATATGATCCAATACGGTTGTAGTGCCTTTACTATCATTACGCAGGTGTTTAGCAATAACTTTTCCTTGGTATTTAATAAGGACATGATCATCAAGTAAAAATACGTCTACTAACTTCTTGATGTATTGATATGGTACAGAATATCGATGTTCTTCAACCGTTATGTGATAAGACCTAGGAACTATTAATGTCTTACATTCATGCATATATTCAGGAATAAAGCTTATTTGTTTAAGGCATGATCGTTCATAGTTATTAAATAAGAATTCTCTTGTTTTTATGACATCCTTCCTAAAAGGAGCTTGGTTTATAAACCTTTCAACAATACGTTGGAGACAAGCGCTATGACCTGCAATAGTGTCAGCAGTATCGAAACTGATGTGGTTCTTTTTTAGGCAATTTTGAATGAGTCGTACTGAGTACTCTACTGACGACTTGTCTTGAGGTTTTCTTACAGGTGTTGGAAGGAAGCATATACCTAAATCTGCAATGAAGTTTTCAAACGAACGGTTTAGAACATATTGAGAACCCTGGTGTGAGGTCACGAAGCATTTGGCATTATCGGATACTATAATTTGGGGTACACGATTACCGAAATACCTTATGGCATCACTAATAACGCGACAGCTTTCCATAGTGCTTTGTGCAGTAACAAAACCTGCATAGCAATAGTAACTTGCTGGGAACGTTAATACCAATATCCAACATTCAACCTCGCCATTGTGAGTTTTGAGTTTATACTTATCTCCAGTGAAATCAGCTTGCATCTGTTCACCGTAATTGAAGTTTTGAATAAAGTAATAGTCAGGGTTTTCATCATTGATCTTTTTCAAAGACTCTTCGAGTTTCCGGTAGACATATGACAGAGTAAAAGGCTCTACGTTAAGTTCCTTTACTTTCTTTAAGTACTCTTCATATACCTCTTGCTTAGAGATACGTTTCTCAACCATTTCAGCAGCCAAATTGTCGAAGTTGGGAACATATTTATTGTTTTTCACTACACCGTTCTGTTGTGCAGGTTGAGTATTTCCAAGTTCAGGGTAAAGCAATACAAGAAGTTCTGAATTGCTTATTGATTCAAGGTTATTTCTCTGCTCAATAGATAGATTGCGTAAAGCTTTGTAAATCTTGTGTACCGTAGGTTGGCTAGAGCCTGCTTGTTCAGCAATTTTTCTTTGTGAGTTCTTCTTAACTTTAAGTAAAGTGCAGATAAGCCTTAGCTTATTGACATCAAGCACACGGTTATCACGTTGATGTTTTTTAGACATACCTTCTCCAATAAATGCGATTTTTGAGAGGCCAATCGCTTGTAACACCCTATGATTTTCTTAAGGGGCTAGCGATTTGCCTAACATACCCATTCATAATGTCGTTTTTTATGAATTTTCAGCGTTCTAATCGCTGATATGGAGCATTTTAAAAGGTCTAAATTTTCGCTTATTGAAACTGTGTGTTTTAAGTTTTTTAGCCCCCGCCCCACACCTTGTATAATAAGGGTGAGATGGGGTTATTAAATTTATCAAATATGTAAAAAACATCTAACAATTTGTGGAGTTTTGGGCTATTTATTTTTACCTCATAGTTACTCATAAATGAGCCCCAAAATTCTTTTAGCTTTTCGTATGCTTCAAGGAATTTGTGATACCGGGATTTTAAATATTGTTGCCGTTTATGTTCATTCTCAAAGTCATCTACCAACTTGTCGTATTCTGCATCATTGGGAGTAGCAGAGCTAAACACAAGTTCTATTTTTAAAACCAGAGCAGCAAAGGCCTTAGTTGTGTAACGACATCGGGGTAATAAAAACTCTGGAAGAACTACTGAAGTTATTTGAATAGCATTTATAAAATAACGGATTCTTGGAATGAGAATTACTTTATGAACAGGTTTAGAGTTCAACATCAGAATATGTCTTCTCACATATCCATGAAGCATTATGACATCTGCTCCTATATATTTTCTTAGCTCTTCAATACAATCTTTACGGATCATAAACTTTAAAAGTTTATCTTTCGTTCTTACTACTTCGTAAACGTCTAGTGCTATAATAATCATGACTAACGTCAGCCACAATCTCGAGAGGTTTCGAAAATTCAAGAGATTGTGGCTTTTCCTTTTTCTAAACCACTAATCTATATTTTCACCTAGTCTCTCAAAAACTTCTAACACTGATCCCGCAAAAACAGGGGTATCCTAAATTTTTTTAAAGGGTAGTAATAACAGGAGTAACTTGACGTGTCCCTTGGGGTAATCACAGAGTGAGTACTAAAAATTAACGATGTGGGTAAAAACCACTAGGTAGTAATTTGTCAGTGATTAAAGATAAAAGTCAAAACTGATTAAGGAACCAAAACAAAAACGATAGAGAATTAGTAGAATATCCA
>CAVGFV010000160.1:0-4302 GCA_963628765.1 Succinimonas sp. | reverse complement strand
CGGAAATAGATATAGAACATCAAAAGATGAATCAACAGAAGGAAAGACATTCGTGATGTTTTTAGCCTGCGCTATAGGCATGATGTTTAGGAAGAAAGTCAATAATGCCAATACTAAAGGTTTAAAAATTCCTTACGATTCAGACAGTAAGCTTCTAGCAATTCTTAATTCTATTGAGCAAATAAAATTTAGAGATCATAACTATTACACTGCTGTTACTGGTGCGCAAAAGAAGCTATTAGAGGCATTAGACATTCCTTTACCAGCGACCGAGTTTCACGATAAATCTTTTAACGAAAATGAAAAAATGGATGTGGATGATAGCGCCCAAATATTAGATGAATTAGATATGTTCCTTAATAACTTACAATAATTCTTAACTAAAAAAGGACCGAACTTTTGGTCCGGTCCTTTTATACCTAAATAACAACAAAGTTTAAGTTATCAATCTAAAAGGATTTCTCTTGTACCACTGCCACCAGTTGCAGGAGAGACTAGGCCATTCTGCTCTAAAGCTGCCACATACTTCGCTGCACGGTTATAGCCTATTGAGAACTGTCTTTGAATCAAGGAGATACTTACACCTTTATTCTGTTGCTTGAGCTCACGACAAAAATCTACAAGATCGTTATAGAGCTTATCATTCTCAATAGCAGCTGCTTCTGCTGAGGCTTCAGGATTATTTCCATCAACTTCCACAAAGCGTTCTGTAACATCGGCTACGTATTCAGGTTTCCCTCTTGCACGCCATGATTCAGTAAACATATTAATTTCATCATCTGAAACAAAGGCACCGTGTAAGCGTCTCATACCTAAATTATCACCATTAAGTCTAGCAAGCATATCGCCACGACCAAGCAAACTTTCAGCGCCCTTTACACCGATAACCAATTGAGACTCATGGAAATCCTTAACCTTAAAGGCTATTTGGCTTGGAAGGTTTGCCTTTATGGTACCAGTAATACACTCTTTACGTGGAGACTGAGTTGCCAAGAGAAGGTGAATACCTACAGCTCGAGCTTTGGCAGTTAATCTTGAAATTACATTTTCAATTTCATTCTTCTGCTTCTTCATGCTGAGCATAATATCGGCAAACTCATCTACCACTATGAAGATAAATGGTAATGGCTGTAGATATGGAGCCTCTGTAGCCATACTATCGTTAGGATTCCAAGTAGGATCCTTTCTTGGCTGACCATTAGCGTTCCAAGCACTTACCTTATCGTTGAAATCATCAATCTTACGAGTATCAAAACAAGATAAAAGCTTATAGCGACGTTCCATTTCCTCACAAGCCCACTTAAGTGCACTAAGTGCTTTCTTCATATCAGTAATAACTGGTGTTAGAAGATGTGGTACATCGTGATAAACAGAAAATTCTACTTGTTTTGGATCCACGAGGATAATACGCAGTTCTGCAGGCGTATTCTTCATCATCAACGATACTAATATTGTGTTAATTCCCACAGACTTACCAGAACCTGTAGTACCAGCAATCAATAGATGTGGGGCCTTAGAGAGGTCATAAATAAATGGTTTACCTGCAACAGTTCTACCAATACAAATTGGTAAGTTGCCTTTTGCATGTACAAACTCATCAGATTCTAAGAGCTCACGCATCGAAATAGTTTGGAATTTACTATTTGGAACGTCAACACCTACATATGAGGTACCGCTAATCTGTTCTTGAATCATCACCATACCAGCAGCACAAAGAGAGCGCGAAATATCAGTAACAAAACCGCTTATCTTGCTTGATGTTTGGCCTGGCTCTAATTCCAAGAGATACCTAGTTATTAACGGACCACATTCATACTGATATTGCATTTCAGGGCGACCGTTGCTATCAACAATCTCATTCCCCATTGCGTCACGTTTTGGCTTTTTAGCAACATGAGCCTTAATACGGTATTCTCTAAGAACACGATCAAGTCTCTCTGCCATAGTATCGAGATCTTCACGAGAACTTTCGGAAACCGTGTTTCCTAATTTGAAAATGCTAGTCGAAGGAAACGGTCCTTCAGGATTAACCTCGTAATAGCCTTCACGATAATTAATGCTTGTAGGAAGATCTGTATCCTTAACAAACTTAACTTCACGTTGTGGCGGAGGCAAAATTCTAGTACTTGGGGATTGGTTAGGATTATTATTTGTACTCTGCCCTTGAGATGGTTGAATTCTAGTATTGTTCGAAGTAGAAGCTTCTATTGATGAACGTATCGCATTATCATCTGAGTAATTATCACTTGAATCCATGATAATTGATGATTTTGCAGGTTCATCAGAGGTTAATTGCCCTCTTCCTTCATTGGCATCTTTTTTAGAATCGATGAGCTCTTTTTCACCCAAAATGTCATCAGGCATAGGGGAGAAGCCATCAGGTAGGTATCCTACATCCTCTTTCTTTTCCTGAAGATCTTTAAAGTTGATAATGTTTGAATTGTCATCTTCTTGAACAGAAGTAAAACTTAAACCAGGTATTTCCTCTGTAACGTCAGATTCATATACCTTTTCAGTTTCTTTATTAACAGGTTGTTCTGCTTGATGTTCACCAGCAGAAGCATTGGCATCTTCACGAACTTTTTCTTCATTTAAAGAAGACTGACTTGGAAGAATATTAGTACGTGCATGCTTGTAAACCTGTTCATCTGATGCTTGTTTATCTTTTTTCTCAAGTGGTGAATTTTGAGAAACTGACATATTTTGTGTCTGAACATTGGTAACAGGCTGTTCTTGATCCTTATTAGACTCATGTGGAGGAAGAACATTAGTATTCGCATATATTGGCGCCTTGTTAACGTTAGGCTCAACATTAGAGGATACCGAAGTTTCTGAAGCTAATGTGGTCTTAGCGTTTTCCACAGGACTATCAGCCGAAGTGCTCTGGCTAGTAGAAACTTGATTATTATTTAAATTTACAGTTTCTCTGCTGTCTTGACCATTAGATGATGTAACAGAGCTTGGATTATGCCCATTCGGAACCTCAAGATTTAAATGATTGGTATTATGAGGTGGCAAAATATTTGTTCTTGTATGAACATATTCCTTAGGCTCTTCTATAGGAGCTCTTTTTTCTTCAGGCTCTGTAATAGTGTTATCAAGTTCATCAAAATTGACAGATGGCTCAACACGAGTTGTCTCTTCCTTTTCAGAAACTTTTGATTCCTGAGGCTTTTCTATAGCATCAGGATCCGCTTTTCCAAGACCAGGAATTGTTAAATTTAAATCTTCTGCAGTTGTTTGGAAATTAGGGCGTGTATAATCAGCAACCTGATTATTTGTAACAAATGCAGATTCGTTAGAGCTTGTGTTCGCATTCTTTTCTTGCGAATCAACGATTTTCTGATCATTATCTTTAGCAATGGTTGTTTTTAAACCATCAACACTTTCTTTTAACGACTCTCTCTCAGAACTAACCCTAGTAGTTTCTGTAAATTCTTCTGTTTCTGTAGGTATGGTTACTATTGAAATTCCAGAGTCTTCTTCTTTATCAGCAACTACCTGCTCAGCATTTTGAGTTTCCGTTGGTTCGTTGTTGAACCAAGCACGAATGTTCTTAATAGTATTTTTTATATCAAAAACTGAAAGAACTACTCCACCAATAAAAATACAAATAGCACCGAAAGACAGATCTGTAAAAAGCCAGAATCCTAATACAAACATGGCTAGCATGCCAACTACAGTACCGGTGTAACTTAAGTACGATTTTGCGTGCTCAAATATTAGATACCCTAAATGCCCACCGCTATTAAACTCTTGGCCTGCAAAGACAGTCGAACCTGCAACCAAAGCACAGGCTGAAAACATTAAAAGATTAAAACCAATAAGTCTTAAGGCAACTGTGGTGAAATCAATTTTTCTCCAAGAAAAGTCTTTCCACAAAAGTGCATAGCCGATGTACAACAAAAGTAGAATAAATCCATATGCACAATAACCAAACAGATCAAAAAGCAAGGACGAAATCCTCGCCCCTACTGGACCAATGGAATTAGTAATTTTTTCATAACCTGTTGGATCGTTTAGCCAGGAATTATCCGCTTGATTGTAGGTTAACAAGGAAATACCAATAAGTAGAAGTGCTGCTAGCCAAATTATAAACAGCATTTCTTTTATGCGTCTTGTACCTACATTGGATCTATAACTGTCAGATAACAATTCACACCCGCCTATATAAATTCAATTACAAAAAACTTTCGATATACAGCGAAAGATAATAAATAAACAAATATATATTTTTTTATTCACAAGTTCTTGAAAAATAATCTAAGCCATTCATTAGAACATTGTGATTCACGTAAGCAG